>JAFVEF010000006.1 GCA_017478105.1 Bacilli bacterium
GGTGCTATATCTATTCCATCTTCATATGATACTTTATATTCTAAATAGTTTGGAAGTGTTGTTATTTCTGTTCCATTTAATTTATTTGATACTACTGATACCATTCCATCGATTGTTCCGGCATTAACTGCATCTACTGTAAATTCATAGTATTCTCCAGGAATAGTAAAAGTTACTGAGTAGTTTACGGTAGTTTTTGCTGTATCGATTGTTGGAGTTGAAGCAGACACACTACCTGTCTTTACTGATACATTCTCCCAATGTATATCCCATGTTGGATTATTGATAGTACCTGTTCCAATTATATTTAAATTAGTACTTAATACTGCATAACCTATTGATATTACTAATATCATTATAATTAAAATCATATAATTTAATTTCTTCTTATTTTTATTATAACTATACATGACTCTCACCTATTATGAGTATATCAAAATACCTATTTTTTTTCAACAAAAAAAGTCATTACTGACTTTTTATTTAACTACCCAAAATGTAGACATATCACGAAGTCCATATTTACCTGCAGCAACTGGAGTATTTATAATTTCATTATTAATTACAAGTTCAGATGAACTACCTCCATCTAAATTAGCTGCATTATAAGCACCATAGTTTTCCATAATATCACATAAATCAACCATATCTGCACCAATACTATTTGCAAGTCTACCATTGATTACTAAAAATAAAACTATTCCATCTTGTCTTTGACCAATAGCACTTCTTGGAGCAATACCCCAACCACCATTACCTTTAACAAAACTTCTTTTTCCATTAACTATTAGATATGGCCCAAACTCTATCGCATCTCTATATCCTGTTTTTATAGCTTCACTTTTACTCATATTACCAAGAATTAGTTTATTTTCATTATTAAATCCAATAAATCCTCCACCAACTCTGGCATCATCATAATCACTTACAACTTTTCCATTTGAAAATACTGTTCCATGTGGAAGAGCCCCATTACTATTCCAATCTGGATCATAAAATCCTCCAGCATTCATCGCAATTATAGCCCCTTCTCTTTTACTAACTGTTAAAATATTTTCACCCGCAACACCTAATTTAGAAGTAGTTGCGATATGAATTCTTGAAGGATCATATATTGCTACTAAAAAGCCTTGATATCCCTTACCACTAACATTTATTAATTTATATAAATCATTATCTGGATCTTTCTGTAATATTTGTTTTTCATATTCATTTCTATAAATAGTTGTTGTATATTTACGAAAAGTAATATCATTTGGATTACTAATTTCATCAACTTCAATAATACTATTATTCTTTAATACTTTTTGTATATAAGAATCACTATATAACCAAGTTGCTAAATATCTATGATTCATAGTAGTCATAGCACTAGTAATCCAAAATTCTTTAAATGAATCAATTGGTCCATAGAAAAGAAATAAAAAAGCAAATATCATAGTAACAAAAATACTTGAACAAATAATAACAATTTTCTTAGTTAAAGACATTTTCTTTTTTTTCTTATTCATATTTACTCCTCTTTACCATCCATTTTTCCATCATTATTAAAATCAATATACTTTTTACTAGTAGTATAATCATCTAATCTTAATTCAGAATTTAAACTAGCTTGATAATCATTATACTTTTTAACGTTTTCATTATATAATTTTACATCAGTTATAAAATAATTAACTACTTGCTCATAAATACTCTTGTAATTAGAACATTTACTATTAGCTTTACTATCAGGATAATATACATCTTCACATAAATTCTTTAATGTTTTAGTATTATTCTCCATCTCATCTACTAACTTCTCATAGTTTTTTAATTTTTCTTTAACAGATGCATCATTTTGATACATAGTATCATAATAACAATTTCCTAAAGTTTCATTATATAATTCATCACGAAAAGATTCAAATATACTAGTATTAGTACTAAATGTTTCAAACTCATTATTAACATCACTAACTCTTCTAAATGTTTCTTCTCGATCATTCTTTAATCCAAAAACAAAAGAAGCAAATCCTCCAGATATAATTAAAACCCCACTAATTGCAAGTAAACAATATACAACTTTCTTACTTTTCATAATACCACCTAACTTATTGTATCAAATAAAATAAAAAAAAGAAAGCAATGCTTTCTTTTTTATTTAATAATTCTACTTTTATCCTCTTCAGATAACTCTTCCAAGATATAATCATCAGTCAGTTTTAAATTATCTATATTGAAGTAACTAGTATTAAGTTTTTCCTTACCAGGTAAAACATCACTATATACAACAATAAAGCTCTTTTCACCAAATACTAATTTTAAATAACCAGACTGAACTACATTTGTTTTATTAATAACAGTATAATTAAATCTTCCTTGAACTGAATCATAGTAAAACTCTACATCTTTAATACAAATATTATTACTACAATGTTCCCTACTCATACTATCATTTTTAATAACTACTGTATTAGGAGTTTCTACAACTTCATCTGAAAAATTATAATAATTTTTAACATGTTTTGTACTTTTTTGTGGCTTTAACAAAAGAAGTAGTACTACTAAACAAATCATTAATAAACCACAAACTATTTTCACAACATTATTTTTAATAAAATTCTTCATTTGTATTACCCCCTCTAATTATCATCAACAACTAAATATGACATATCATTTAATTCATGATGATCATAATAATTACTTTCCTTATATAAAGTTGTACATATTTTATTTTCAGTAGGATTTAATATTATTTCACCAGTTAGAGCATCATAATCACTCATATATAATTTATAATACTTGTTACATGCATAAGTTACTCCATTATAATCAACAGTATATAATTCCGTTGGATATTCTACAGTACCAATAGCATAATTAACATAATTATTATTCTCACTATTATAGAAACAATCTTTATAGCCACAACCTACTTCAATAGTTTCAACCTTTTCTTCAAAAGGACAACTACTATTATTCATACGATCATTATATGATATTTTAATAATATCTTTATATTTTGAAGTAATACTACTACCAGCAGAGATACATCTTCCAGAACAAAGTGCAGCACTAATTTTTTGATTACCAGGAATAGAATCATCAAATTCATATGTATGATATCTAGCTGTTTCTTCAGTTAAAGTACAACTATTAAAATTAGAAACTTTAACACTAGTAGAAGCAACATTTCCATGTGAATCTTTGACAAAAACATATAATAATTTTGGAGATGTAAAACTTTCATCTTCTGTACCTTCGGAATTTTCATCAAAATTATAATCATAATCAGAATAAACCCAATCTATTGTATAAACTAAATTTTGGGCTTTTCTATTACCGGAAAAATCTTCTCCAGTACTTGATCCAACATAGTTACAATCACTTGGTACAATCATCTCGCCTAAGCTTTCATCATAAGTAGAGGTGTTTTTAACACATATTTTGTATGTATCAAGAGGATCATTTACCTTTAAACTTAAAACAACTTTATCAGTATCATATCCATCAACATTAACATTTGCCTCAGCACTCAATATAGATGGACTTACATCTTTATATATTTTGTAAACAACTTCATTAGTTTTAGTAACTAATCCATATAAATCCTTAATATAAGCATAAAAAGTATATTCTTGAGCATTATAATTACTAATATTAAGATCTATGTTCTTAACTAATTCATAATCATAGAAACCATCTTGATCATCTGAATTAAAACATTTTTCTACTCCGTCAGCTTCTTTATAACAAATTTTTTCCTTTAATTCTTCAAATTCATCTGTTGCCTTTAAGATAAATTTAGCTTTTCCTAAATTTAATTCATAATCGTTTCCAAAAGATTCCATAGTTGGTTGAGTTAAAATAACAGGGGCTTGATTTTTTAATACTTTATAAGTAGTTGTTTTAGAAGCTGAATAACCCATTCCATCAGTAACAGTAACAACCATATTTCTATTATTTCCATCATATTCGCCAGAAAATGTAAAATTTACTAAAACACTATTAGTATTTGCATCATATTGTACTTCATCAAAGCTATATGTTTCTGTTTTTACACCATCACTTACTGTATAACGCATATCACTTAAACTAGACAAGTCATCACTAACATTTATTCTAACAACACTCTCAAGTCTTCCTTCTACTCTAACATCTTGAAGAGAACCATCAGTTTCTTCAATAAATTTAATAACATTTGAATTAACTTCAACATTATTAATCACAGGATCTTTATTTGTATATAATTTATAATCAACACTAGTTGTACTCTTCTTTCCATAACTATCTAAAACTGATACATATAATTTTCTATTTTGATCACATGTATAATCAACAGGACAATTTTTCGCAAAAGTATAGTTAAAATCTTCCTTATAATTATTTAAATATGATACATAATTACTACCATTATTACTATCACAATAATTGCTATCATCTGAAATACAAACAAGTAAATCATCATCTATATCATCAGAAACATTTAATGAAACTTTAGTCTCATATTTACCACCATCAGAATAAGTACATAAAGAATTATCATTACAAGCAAGATCACCATTATTAATTTGGAAAACACTAATTGAAGGCTCTAAATTATTATAAACAGCATAAGAAGTTGTTTTACTATTTCTTAATCCACATTCATCAACAGCTTCAATAGTTAAAGTTCTATTTTTACCATCATAATTTCCAGAAAAACTAAAATCAATTGGTTTTCCATTATATCTTTGTGAAACAGTTGAAACACCATCACTAATATTAAGTGTAATATTATTAGATAAATCATCATCAACATCAACTAATACAGTTGTATTTAAACTTCCTGTTGTTGTAAATTTTTCATCATTTGAATCAACAATAATACCACCAATACTTGGAGCAGTATTTTTATATACAGTATAAGAGAAAACTGCTGTAGAAACTTCATCAAATGAATCTTTAACAAATACTTTAACCTTTTCTTCTCTACCATCTAATCTACAACTATTAGAATCGAAATTATATACCATATATCCACCATTAGTAAAATAAGAATTATATGGTTGATATCCACTACAATTATTTGCATTAACATCTCTAGTTAAACATACTTGTAGCTGCGTTTCATTATCCATATCATCAGAAACACTAAGTACAAATTTACTATTATTTCCATTGACTGAATCTTCATCTAGTTTACTAAAGCCACTAGATTCCTCATGTATTTTAGGAACTTCATTTTTATGAATATGATATTCTATCTCTTTTCTACTTTCATTATTTTGTGGATCTCTAACAATAATAAACACATGCTTAACTTTTCCTTCATCTGATCTTTGATAATTATATGCTCTAGTATAAGCACCAGAATTACCATATTCATAAGGTGTTTGGTTTAAAGCATCCTGAAAACTATTTTCTGATAAATAAACTTTTAAATTACTTTTTGGAGTATCTTTATCTTCAACTCTTAAAGTTAAAAGAGCATCAATAGAATTATAATTTTTACCAGATGCAGAAGTCATAGTAGCTTTAATTATATTAGGACTAGAAGAACCATTAATAGAAGTATCTCCTGATAAATCTTCATAATCATAAGTTGCATCTACATCATTAACATAATTATTACCAAGTTTCAAATTAATAGTACTCTTTGATATATTATCAATCTTTACTAAATTAGACTCATCTATGGTTTTAACATATCTAGTAGCATTACTTTTTTCTAAATTAATTCCTTTAGTTAATTCAATACCACGATAATAATTCTTAACTTTTTCAACTAAAGTAGCCGAATATTCTAAATTACCACCACCAGTATTTTTAATAACTACATAAGATGAATTCTTTACATATTTTCCTTGATTAGGAGGATTTTCAAAACTAGAATCATCTAAAAACGTTAAACTCATAACAATACAATTATTCTCATCAGGTTTTTCAATAGTTGAACTAGAGGCATTCAATTTTGTTTCTGCAAGAGCAATCATTCTATTGATATCAGCAACGTATATTTTATTTCTATTATTAGACAATAACCCAGTAAGTATAGGTAATCCAACCCCCATTAAAATACCAAGTAATACTAGTGTTGCTAGTAACTCTACTAGAGTAAATCCTTTATTATTCTTTTTCATATATTTCACCTCTATTTATTAAAACTAAATATATTTATAAAACTACTAATAACAATAAGTAACAAACTACAAACAATTTTACTTAAAAGTATATTAATATTTAAATAATTAATTAAAAGAAATAAGAATAAAACTTCAAGTACCAAATAAACTAACATCATAATACTCTTTTTTCTAAATAATAAATAACATAAAAAAACTGCCATTATATAAGAAATGATACTAGATATATAAATGTTTATTTTAAAAGTATTTAAAAAAACAAATAATAATACACTTATAATTCCAAGTAACAATCCATAATTAAAATTACTATGTATTTTATTATACCAAGATACATGATTATCCTCTTCCATATAATCTTGTAATAATTTTACCATATTTTTAGTATTACTCTCAAACTTTTTTGGTTTAAATGTTTTACTTTTTTCAATTAGTTTTCCAAGTTTTTTAAAATCTCTTAATTCAAGAATATAACCTAAATCAGAAAACTCTTTAATTATTTGTTTTTGATGATCATTATGATGTTCTCCATATTTTGAAAGTCTAGCAGCAGCAATTACTTTTTTTCCTTTTTTTATTGCCGATAATATACTACCAGCACCACCATGAGTAATAATTAAATCAGCTTTATCTACAAGCTTATCAAACTCAGGAGCTGGTATTAAATCAAATATTTCCATATTTGAAGATTCATATTTAGTTTGACCTGCTTGAACAATAACTTTATCTTTAATAGTACCATTTTCTATTTCTTTATCAACAGCTTTTAATAATCTTGAAAAATCTTTATCTTGAGTACCTAAAACAACAAGTATCATTAGAAAATCCACCCCCCGTAAATACTATTTGGATATAACTTTTTCATACTTTCCCATTGAACTACAAATAAATCACTAATTGGATAAATAAGTCTACCTGTAGCTGTTTTTGTTACCATATTAGCAAAAGTTTCTATATAAATAATCCTACTTCCAAATATTTTTCCAATACAACACATTGGTCCTGCAGTATGAACTCCAGTAGTAATAATATAATCAGGATGATATTTTAAATATAAAAATAAGCTAACAAAACAATTCCAAATAAGTTTAAATATATAAGTAAATAAATGATACCTAGTACCATATACCAAAAAGCTAACTTTATTTTTATATTTATCTTTTAAATATAAATTAGATTTAGTCTTTTCAGTAACTAGATGATAGTCACTAAAAGAAAACAATTCTTCTAATTGTAATAATTCATTTAAATGCCCACCAGTAGAAGCAATAAACATAACACGTTTTTTATTCATATACATCACTCTCTTCAATCAACGTAATCCATTCTTTTGATATAACTTCACTAGTATATTTCATTACACTCTCACGTGCCTTTTTCCCTACTTCTTTTCTTATTTTTTCATTTTTTATTAAATTTTCTATTTTTAAAACCATAGCATCAATATTTCTATTTTTAATTAAGAAACCATTTTCACCACTATTTATAATTTCCCTTGGCCCCTCAGCAGAATCAAACGCAACACAGACAAGTCCATGACTCATTGCCTCTAGTAATACTATTCCAAATGATTCTGTAAATGATGTCATAACATAAATAGATGACTTATTTAAAATTTTATCTATATATTTTTTATCTTGATAACCATGCAAAGTAACTTTATCCTCTAATTTATTATCAGAAATAAACTTCTCAAGATTTTCTCTTTCCAAACCATCACCAATAATATCTAAAACCCAGTCACAATCATGTTCAACTAATCTTTTATATATTTCTAATAAATCAACAAAACCTTTTTCTTTAGATAATCTACCTACTGAAACTAATCTTTTATTCTTTAAAGTTGAAACTTTATCAGGTATTTCATCAATAGAATTAGGTATATGAACACATATACATCCAGAATTAAATAATCTTCTAGAATAATATCTTTCTAAATCATTAGAAACTAAAACTAAATAATCAAGACCTCTGCAACTATTAACGATCTTATTAGCATATCCAACATTATCATGAAAATGATTATGTTCCCAGCCTATCTTTAATACTTCTTTTTTTCCGTAAGAACTAAGCCAATAATTAAAAATATCCCTAGTAGAAATAATAACATCACTATCACAATTTTTAATATAATTAGTCATTACTTTTCTTCTATAATACAATACTTTAGTTGAAAATAACCCTTCTTTAGAAATTTTAATTATATTTTTACTTTTAAGAGCATCATGTAAAGATTTATGATTAGGTACTAAAGTATCATTAAGATATTTTACTTTAACTTTAGGATTTAAAGGAAAAACACTTTTTTCATATAATTTATAGCAAACAGCAATTTCAATATCATACTTATTTACTAACATATTAGCAAGACCAACAATAGATTTTTCAATTCCTCCATACCCTAAATGAAGTGCTAAAATTGAAATTTTTTTCATAGTATCACCATACAAAAATTATATCATTTTATAAAACAAAAAAAAAGCATTTAATGCTTTTATTATTGTACATTGTTATTTTCAACTACCACTGTTGGAACAGTAGGATTAACAACAGGTGTTGGATTAACCATAACTGGTGCATCTACTGGAGAAACAGCTTCATTTGAGACAGGTGGAACCATAGTTGGAATTGATTGAGTATTTTGTAATGGATCTGCCCCACCATATATCTGATGATTAACTTCAGGTGTAACATTAATTTCAGGAACAACTGGACTTGCCCCACCATATATAACTGGTTCTACTGCAGCAGGAGCAGGATTTAATGGCTCAACTACAGGAGCAACACTAGAAACCTCAGGTGTAACTGGATTAACATCAACTGGACTAACTTCCATAACAGGAACAACAGGCTCAACACTTGGCATTGGATTTGCTTCAGGCATTGGCATAACTGGAGCTTGTTCAACAACTGGCATTGGGTTTACTTCAGGCATTGGTGCAACTGGAGCTTGTTCAACAACAGGCATTGGATTTACTTCAGGCACTGGCATAACTGGAGCTTGTTCAACAACTGGCATTGGGTTTACTTCAGGCATTGGATTAACCTCTACTGGCACCGGATTTACTCCCACTGGCATTGGATTTACTTCAGGCATTGGTGTAACTGGAGCTTGCTCAACTACAGGCATTGGATTAACCTCTACTGGCATCGGATTTACTCCCACAGGCATTGGATTAACTTCAACTGGTTGAACAGCAACATTAGGTTGAACAACACTAGCATCTGCCCCTGGCATTGCCGTAGGTTGTGGTTGCATCCCAGGATTTACATTATTCATCATAGGAGTATCAACTGCAGGCTGATTAGCTTGTGCTTCCTGAGCTTTCTTTTCCTTCTTTGCCTTTTTACCAGTAACAATCAAAATAATTAAAGCGATAATTAATAATACAACACCACCAGTAATAAACATCCCTGGAACTGTTGTAAACCAAGTTAGATCAAAATTCATAATATCTACACCCTCTATTCTATATAATCTATATTCATGATAACAAAAAACATTTGCAATTGCAAATATTTTTTCTTATATACAATTTATTTACAGTGTAAACAATGTTAAATATCAAAATTAAATAATTTCCAATACCCTTCTTTTTCAGGAAAATACTTAAATTTTAGAACCTCTTTAGTAACTGGATGAACAAATTCAAGATAGTAACTAAACAAACAGATTTGTTCTCGATCTTCTACTCCATACTTTTGATCGCCTAATAAATAATGTCCTCGTGAAGAAAACTGAACTCTAATTTGGTGATGTCTACCAGTTTTTAATGTAATATCTACTAAACTACAATCATTCTCTTTATTATAAGATAAACATTTATATTCAAGAATTGCCTTTTTTCCCTTTGGAGAAACAAAACTTTTTCCATCATTACCTCTTTCAATATAATCTACAAGTGTATCATCATATACCCTTCCATGAACAATAGCTAAGTATTTCTTAACAACTTCATGATTAGAAAAAGAAGAACTTAATCTACCAGCCGCTTTACTAGTACGTGCAAAAACCATAATTCCCGAAACCGGTCTATCTAATCTATGAACAAGTCCTAAATAAACATTACCTGGTTTATTATACTTTTTCTTAATATAATCTTTTATTAAATCAACCATTGATAAATCATTAGTATTATCACCTTGACTTAATATATTATAAGGTTTTACTACAACTATTATATGATTATCTTCATATAGTACATTTAAATTATTCATTACTTTCCCATCTTCCATAAATACCACAAGGTAATATTAAATTATTATTAGTAATAGAAAGACCTACTTCCCCGCAACTTACTTTACCTAGACATTTTTTATTTACAGTCAAATTAAGTAAATTATAAAGAGTAGTAGCAGATAACCCTGTAGTATAAGAATTTATTAAAAAGAACAATGGCTTATCACTCAATAATTCACTACATAAAGTAACTAAATTAGTAAGATCCTTTTCAATATCCCAAACTTCACCATTAGCTCCTCTTCCATAACTAGGAGGATCCATTATAATAGCATCATACTTATTTCCTCTCCTAATTTCTCTTTTAACAAACTTAACTACATCGTCAACTATATATCTAATATGATCTCCTTGATAACCACTACTATTAACATTCTCTTTACACCAATCAACCATTCCTCTACTTGAATCAACATGAGTAACAAAAGCCCCAGCACTTAAACAAGCAACAGTAGCCCCACCAGTATATGCAAATAAGTTCAATACTTTTATTTCTCTTCCACTTCTTTTTATCTTTTCCATCATATATTTCCAATTAACAGCCTGTTCAGGAAATAAACCAGTATGTTTAAATCCCATCTGTTTAATATGAAATACTAAATTCTTATAACCAATTTTCCAAGATGGTGGAACATTTTTTAAATTTTCCCAATGTCCTCCACCTTTATTACTCCTATGATAAACTGCATCTATTTTACCTTTATATTTTTCTAATAAATCTCCATTATCCCATATTATTTGAGGATCAGGTCTTAATAAAAAAATATTTCCCCATCTTTCATATTTCATACCAAGAGAAGCATCTATTATTTCATAGTCATTAAAATCATCCACAACTAACACAATAATCCCTCATTTCCCATTAAGTATATCATATAAAGAAAAAAACATCTATAAAGATGTTACATCAGATCCACTAATTATAGACTTACAGTAGCTACAACGAACTTTTCCCCTTTTATCAACATCGTTTAAAGCCCCACAATTACTGCAATGAACAGTTTCTAAATCACTAAATACTTTTCTCTTCTCAATTGTATAATATATAATCTCTCCATCTACTTCTTGAATCCTTATCCCATTAATTAATCCTTTATTATTCAAATATACTAAATCATCTAAAACTTGTTTTCTTAAACTCTTAACATCCAAATAATTAGGATTACTAACTAAAGCAGCTATCTCATCTACTTGTAAATGAGACCCATAAATATATGGTTTATACTTATCAAGTAATTTTTCATCTTCACTACTACAAGGATATAATTTTAAATTAACTGTATCAACATACAAATCACCAATTAATCGCTTATTTTTTAAATATCTAATCTTTATAATACATTCAGGTACAGTAGTCTTAGTAGCATCACTTATCTTTTTTATATCATATACCCCACCACTAACCATTTTATAAATATTATTTAATTTAGCATCAAAATTCTTATCACTAGGATATATTTCTCCATAGAACTTAGCATATCTTTGAAAAGAATTCTCATTAACATGTTTTATATCTATATTCTTATTTACTCTTAATAGTTTTGTAAGAAAAAATACAAAAATAGCTATACTTACTATTATTATCATGTATCCCAATTAAATCACCTACTCTGAAATATTAAATATTTGTCCATAATCAGTAATAATATTGTTTCCATTATATGCAATTATTCTATCTTTATACTTAGTTAAAACTTCATTCAATACAAACTCATATTCACAAACAACATCTACATATTTAGAACATACATCTCTATTAGAAATATTCATTCGATATATTCCTTTATCAGAAATTAAATAAGTTCTTAAAGAATTTCCTGCATAAAAGAAATCAACTATATTACCATACTTACTTTTATCATAAATAATATTAGTAGATACTATAGAATAATTATTATTATCATCCTTACTTAAAACATAATCATAAATATTACCATCTGCTTTTAAAATATAATATTCAAGTTCACTAATACTTTGTACCTTTAATATATCTTCATCTCTAAGTAATAAACTATATAAAGGATATAACTCATCTAAATTATTAACTAAAGAATAAGCTTCATTCTTATCAGTTGCCTTAATATAATATAATAAATTATCATCTGCTTTAACAACATCAGTATTATAAATAGCTTTTATTTTATGCGTAAAAACACTCTTCTTACAATTCTCATCATTAGAAAATATCCCACTTAAAGATACGTCATATAATTCCCCATTTTGATTTACATAACCACCGTCGATTAAATATTTAATCTTATCAAGAGGATCATTTTTATCTTTAGAATAAACCCTCTCACACTTAAATAATCCATTCATACTATAGCCTTGATGTCTTATATCTCTAGTAGTATTTCCATTACAACCAGTACATATAAAAGTTAAAAGAATTAGAATTAAAACTTTTTTCATATAATCACTACCTCTATTATAAATATATCATAATTTATAAAGAAAAAAAACTACTACCGTAGTCTATTTTTTATATTTCTTTAATCTCTTTTTAATCATAAAAACTAAATCCATAGAACCATTAATTCTATTTAATACAATCAAAGCATCCTGTAATTTTACTCTATCACTTACTTTATCCTTTACAAGCATTGCCTCTTCTTTATAATTAAAATTATCAATAGGATTAACCTCAATAAAATTCTCTATATATTCTTTAATATCTTGTAATACAAATTCTTTTAATGGATACTCATCCATTAAACTAACTCCATAATATCCTCCAACTAAATATCTAAATTGATCTTTTAACTCTTCCATAGAATCACCTAAAAATATAATAACAAAAAATCGAAATAAAATACTACTAAAAATATAATAATTATGATAAAATTAAACTAGGTGAGACTATGGAGAATAAAAAAGACCTAAGATTTATTATTATATTCATAGTAATTGTTGGTATTTCTTTAATATATCTAGCCCAAGCATCATATGCAAAATACCGAAGGCAAATAGATGGAAATGTAGAAGCAACAGTTGCTCAATGGAATATTAAAGTAAATAATGAACTAATAAATAATAAAAGTGTTTTAACAAATGATATAATTCCTTATTTAGAAAGCAATCCTTATATAAAACAAAATGTAATAGCCCCAGGAGGAACAGGATATTTTGATTTAAGTATAGATGGTACTGAAGTTGACGTAGACTTTACATATCAAATAACTATTGAAAATGATGAATTAGCTCCTCTAGAAGACTTAATAATAACTCGTTACGAACAAGACAGAGTTGCTTATAATTACAATTCTGAAACAGGAATAACTGGTAATATAACTAAAAATACAGGTCCAGTAAATGTAAGAGTATACTTTATGTGGAATGATTCAGAAACAAACGTAATGGATAATCAAGCAGATACTGAATATGCAACACAAACAGAAAATCCAATTGCTTATATAATAGCAAAAGTTCGCTTCAAACAAAAACAATAAAAAAGATCACTCATGTGATCTTTTTTTATGACCCTAATCTTTGTTGAGCTAATAATCTAAGTGTTAAACTTAAACAAGATTTTCCAGTATCCTTCTCATACAAAGCACATTGCATACCGAAGAACGAATCAGCATCATCTTTTTCAATATATAATCTATTTTTATTATTATCAAATACAGTACTATCACTAACTTCAAATTCTACATACTCTTCACCATTATTTATATAATATACAAAACCAGGATCATATGTATAAACAGAATCCATTGTGTAATACTTATCAGTTTCCTCAAAGCCCCAATGAACAATAGTATCAAAACTAATATATTGATTTATTCCAATGTAATTAGCACTAGGAGTAAAATTAACTTTGAAAGGATAATTAGTTTTTAAATAAGTAGCCGGATCATTAACACTAATAGTATGACCCAACAATGTAAATGAAGTAACTTCAAAACTAAAATCCGCAATAACATCACTATGATTATAGACCGTAACAGTCTTAGCATAATCTGGCATACCTGGTTTCATTTTAGCAATATTTATCTCAACATCATGAGTTTCTACATCATCTTCTTTAAATTCAATATCCCAAGCCGCAACAGTTGCATCCAAACTTAAACTAGCATTAGCTGAAAAAGCAAACCACGCAAAAATATTAACACCTAAAGTAAAAAGTGCTAAGAAAATACTAACATACTTCTTCTTGATTATAGCTTTTTTCCAATTTTCACGTTTTTCGTAGCTTGTATCTTTCATCTAATCCTTCCTTTATAATATTTCTATTTCATCTTCTTTTTTCTTTTCCACAACTTCTTCTTTTTTTTCTACTTTTTCCACTTCTTTTGTGGATTTTTTCTTTTTCTCAATAAGTTTTAACTCATTCTTTTCAACTTTAATATCAGTAATAGTTTGTAATACCTCAAGTACTATTATTAAAACTAATGGACAAAAAACAAGTAAAAAGAATCCAAGTTGTGTTTTAACTATATGATTTATTTGAGTAATTATAGGAACTACTCCAACAACTTTACCTAGTATTTGACTTTCTTCTATCTTAGGATCTTCTGCTAAAGAATTTACACCTTTAGTCGTAAAAAGTCTTCCCTTATCAGTATCTTCAATATTTATTATTCTATGTGTAATAAGCATTCCTTCAAGTCCACCCTTATTACCTCTATAGGCAATATCATCACCTATTTTTAATTTACTAATATCATAATCTTTAACCGCAATAACATCATTTATATCATAAACTCCAGCCATAGACCCAGTCGCAACAGTAAAAAGTCTATATCCAAAAACACTATTATTACCAGTCATTCTTTGAATAATAATAAAACTTAAATATAAAATTATTATACATATAAAACAAACTTTTATAATACCAGTAACTATTTTAAAAACAATATTATCTAATATTTTTTTCATCTCATGCCTCAACTTTAAACATATCTAATAAATCATCTATACTCTTAACTTCTCTATCTAATCTATTATCCAATATATTTATAATGCTCTTTCTTCTTTTAATATTCTTCTCTTTAATCATCTCTATTTGTTTTAAAAATACATCTTTTACTCTATCCTCAGTAAGTAAAGGATCAGTTTCTAATAAATTATCAATTAATCTTACAATCATTTGTTGAATAATATTAGTTTCATTAGTACTTTGACTACTACTTATAAAATTCTTATTCGCAATAAAAGCCATTAAAAACGCTTGATCATATTCATTTTTTAATACACCTTTATCAAAATAATCTCTTTTTTCTTTTTCTTTTTTATCTTTACTTTGAAAAGACTGAATATAATTCCATAACTCCTCAGCTTTACGGAAATTAGGATTTTTTAAAATAACATTAGTTTTCTTAATAGGACTTCTAACAGGAGCCACATGAAGTCTTGTAAGTGTCTGCATTAACTCTGTCCCAAAGAATCCATCTATTTGCTGCTTTGCTTTTTTAATTCTTTCCGCAAAAGAAAAACCATTCTTACTACCACTATGTTCCTTTATACTTTTAGAAACATCACTCATATCAATAGATATTTTTAAGTTTTCCCCAAATACCTTAGTATTAGCTTCATACTTCATGATATTCTTATCCATACAATAACTAGAACCAGAAGTAGCTTCTACTCTTTGTTCAAAAAACATTCTTAAATTATTAAGTAAAGTAAAGATAAATCTATTTTCATAAGTATCCATACTTTCCTCTTTATTTATATTAAGTATCTTAGAAGGTTTAACATCACCATTATCTTCAACTTTTTGAATTAAATTAGTATGTTGAGTAAGATGGATAACAGATTCAACAGTAACTTTACGAGCAAGTTCTACTTTAACGATTTCTTCTTCATTTATAATGAATCTCTTTGGATTACGTAAGATATTATCAATATATGGTAAAACATCTTCTAAGATATCTAACCACTCATAATCAAAATCTTTCATATCGTAATCTTTCTTTACGAATAAAGTAGAATTCAAGTTATTTAAGAACACTTCGTCATCATCAAGTTTTTCATCTTCTTCTAAAACAACTTCTTCTTGATTATCCATCTAAATTACCTCCTTTTTATACCATCTTCTTAAGTCTTAATAAATAGTCTTTACACTCCTTAAAGTTTTCTTTTCCAAAACTCTTATCTAAGAATTCAATAAATGGATCAATTTCATCACGAATATAAGCTAAGTTTAATTGTTCAAACTTACGTAAAATCTTACGAGCTATATAATAATCTACTCCATCTACTTCTCTTCCACCACAACCAACATAAGTTGCGACAAAGTCTTTCATCTGTTTAACAATACGGTTACCGAAAGCTATACGGAAATGTTTAATAACATAATCATCCATATCATTTATTTTAGCTTCCATCTCACTAGTTAATGGATATTTACTCTTAGCTTCAGCAAATAATCCTTCCAAGTAAGAACTATTAATATTCATCGCATCTGTATCAATAGGTTCAAATACTTGTCCTTTATCATTAATATCAATTGGCATAGCACGGTCATACACCTTATCAGTAACAGCAAATGTAGAATCATCGTTATTGATTGTACCAATATACCACATATTTCCAGGTATTTGTAACTTACCTTGTTTTAACCTCTTAGGATCATTTGGCCAAACACTTGGAACTAACTCAATTATCCACTCATCACGAGAAGGCATTTCTAGAATAGATAACATTTCTGCAAAATAGTACTCAACACGAGCGATATTCATTTCATCTAGTACAGTTACATAAACATCATCTGTATATCCAGCTAAATACATACCTTTTAAAACTTCAGTCTCATTAAACTTCTTTGTAAATTCGTTGAAATAACCAAATAACTCAGTTCTATCACGCCATGAAGGTTGAACAGAAGCGATAATTGCATCATTCTTAATAAATTTACCCCAAGCATAAGCAAGTGAAGTTTTACCAGTACCAGAAATACCTTGTAGGATAACTAACTTAGTAGCACTTAATCCTGATATAAATAATCTAATCATTTCACTTGTATAATAAAGTCTTAACTTAGAAGCAGCAAAGTTTCTAAATATTTCAACTAACTCTGGTAAAGTAAAAGTATTACCATAATTTTGTACTTTATAATCTTTAAATTGTAAATCAATCGCATGTAATTTAGAAAATCTGATATCTCCATCTTCTTCATCATCACTAAGAGTCTCAGTTTCACCAGTCTCTTCATTAGTAATAGTAGCCTCTTCTCCAGGTTTTAAACCTAATTGAGAAACTTTCATCGCAAGAATCTTTTCTTTTTCTTGAACTAAATTCGCAACTTCTCTATTTAATTCACCAATTTCTTGTAACATTGATTCTTGTTCAACTAAAGTCTTTCTAAATTTTAAATACTTTCTAATAAAGAATAGAATAAGCATAACAATTAATCCAAGAACAACAAACATCACAATAACAGCTATAACTACTAAAACCCATTCTCCACCAGTAAAATCTTTTCTATATCTGTCAATTATATATAAATAATCTGGTATACTAAACATTTGAATTAATCCTTTAAAGAATCCACCTATTATAGATCCAACTCCTTCAAAGAAGACATTCATAAATTCAAATAAGAATCTAACATATGTATCCACAACTATCCCTCCTCATATAATAAAATATCAATATTTTCATTCTCATAATTAACAAAGAAATCTCTATCTCTATATTTATAATCAACAACTATTAAATAAGAGAAAAATCCCTCATTAACAATATTTTCAGTTTTTAAATAAATATCATTTATATGAGAATAATCTTGTAAACAAGCATAAGTAAATGAATCATCAAAAGCACTTCTTTGATTTAAAAATATATTATAATCAATTCCTAATACAACATATTTTTTAAATAAAGGATTATCTATCAAATCATATATCTTATCAATAATTTTTCCTCTACTAATACAATCACTAGAAAGTTCTAATATATATACTTTACTCTTTTTCTTATCTAATAAATTTTTAAGTAATTCTAAAGATATTTTTTGAATTAGACATTCAATCTTTTTAATATCTAACATATCTTCTTCATATACCTTATCTACCATTAACTTCTTATAATTATCTAATGATTTAATTTGTTGTTTTAAACTAATAAAGTCTATATCATCATGGCGTTCAAACTTACGACTTGCTATAGTAAAATAATTATCTTTGTAATTTAATAATTTATTATTAGTATTATAAGTCTCTCTAACATAACTAACTAATTTATTATCTAAATTACCAATCATACTCTTTACAATTTCATTATTATTAACAAAATCTAAAACAACTTTCTCAATTGAATCTTTACTATCAATATTCAATTGATCAATCTTTATAACTTCTAAAACAAAACCCTTACTTTTCTTAATAAAAGTAACATTTTCACTATATTCACTATTACTAACTTCTAATTCATACTCTAAATAATTATGAAGTAACTCTTTCATAGCTCCATCTAATTCTAAAATTAAATTATCTATACTATAAGTTCCATTCTCAATTGTATCAAAAACACTATAATAATAATTATCAACATAAGTTTTAAAATACATTTTAAATACATCTTTCGCAAATTTATCATGTCTTTGATATATCAAACAAGCATATTCTACTAAGCGATTAATCTTATAATTCATAAAAACACTAATTAAATTATTCACACTAATCACCTATCTTTACTCTTTTATCATTATATCATAATTATTTAAATATTTATCTACTAATTTGCAGAAATTACAGAAACTCTAATAATAGAATTTGGGTTTACAACAGGATATGTATAATTCTTTGAAACATCATCTTTATAAAAGATAATTGAATTACTTGAAGAAGCATTTACTTTAAAAGAAAATTTCTTAACATAATTAAACCCATCAGCTAAAGTAACCTCTTCATAATTAGTATTCAGTCTCCTTAAAAACAAATTATTTGTCATATCTACTAATAATAAACTAGGATCATATTCAACAGTTACAATAGATGAAAAGCACTTATCCTTATCAGTCTGACTTAAATTATTGTAAACATCTACACTTACTTGATCCCCAACATTATAAGTTGAAAAAGCTTCACTAACTTGATAATAAGAAATAGAATTAGTGAAATTGATTGTTAAAAACTTAGAATTAACACTATCCACAATATCATAAGAGAAATTACTCTTTAATACTCCTATAGTATAAGTAGCAGACATTGTCTTAACATAAGGACTAGTAGAAGTAACTGTTGTAGTAACTACAGCTTGATCTCCTTCATAAAAGTTCTGCTTAGGAGTAACAATTAAACTATAGTTATCAGTTTGATCCTCAGGATGTAATACTCCTTCAGTCTTACTCAAAGTACAAGTAACACTACTAGGACAATTATAAGATATTTCATAAGTAATATCCGTCTTAGTATAACGTTCACTATTCTTACGATTATTAATATCTATTGTTAAAGGATAACTATTAACTCCATCCCAGTTATTTATTGAATAATTCTTCCCATTAACAGCTAAAATAGTACTATTAAAATAAAAACCTTTAGTCTCTAAAATATAACTATTCAAAATATTTTTTATATATCTACCAAAAGTAAAACTAACAAAAAGAAAAATAAATAATGATACTACAACAATTTTACTGGCAGTTTTATGTTCTCTAATAAATCTCATAGTAACCTCCTATATAACTTGTTTAGAATCAATTATTATTTCTATACTTTCTAAATAATTAGCATATATTGGATTAGTTGCATAACTAGTAGGAAAACTAACCTCTAAAGTATAAATATCTGTCGTTTTAGTAGTATATGGAAGTTCATATTCACCTTGTGAGGTATATAATCTATACCAAGCCAAATCACTATCTTGTTGTGCTTCAGCTGAACCCAATATATTAGTTGCAGTATTACTAGGTAATTCATTACGATACATCTTAATTAAAATAGGTAAATTAGTAGTAGTACGTACCTTTACTTTATAACTAATATCCATATCACTTAAAGTAGTCCCCTTAAAATTAGACACACTAAATTTATAAGTATAAGCCTCATCTCTAGGAATAATACCTTCTGGTTCTAAATTAAAACTAAGCTTTTCAGCATCAATAATATAAATAGCTTTATCAATATCTGCATTAATTTTCGCAGCCATTTCATATCTAGCATAAACAACACTAAGTAAAAAATAAGCTAAAAATAAAACTACTAATAATAGAAACGCAAAAAGAAGAAATCTAAATTTCTCATTTTTATACTTAATATGAAATCTATAATTAATAGCCTTATTCACTATTCTCACCTACCCATTATATGGAACAATTTCTTCTCCTGTATATTGATATGCATGAAAATGTATTTCAAACAAATCATCTAATTCTTGATTATCTTCTTCTATTGCCTCCATATCCGTTAAAGCATCAAAGAAAAAGTCAACACTAATATTAATTTTTTCAGATAACTCACTAATTGGAATTATTCCAGTATATTCATCCTCTCCCGTTCTAGTAAATGTATGATCTGAAGTAATAGATGAAAATGTAAGTAACTTATCTTCATCAATTTGTTTATCTACAAATTTAAAAGTATAAATAATAGCAACTTCTGATCCAGTAGGATCTAATTCCATCGCAATAGTACCACTACTACCAGGAGATATTTTCTCTTCTCTTGTATGAGTAGATTCCCAGGTAGTATTATCTAAAATAACATTCTTATCAAGAGTTCCATCACTACCAATAACATCTTCTCCATTGATTTTAATACTTATTCCAGCAACATCATTTTTAACTCTAGCATCAACTAAACTTTCATATGCTGTATAAGTAAGAGATGCTCCCAAATATAAGAAGCAACCAATCAACACAACAATAAGAATAACGCGAATTTTATTAGCTCTTTTTCTTATATCTTCCATATTATCTCCTATTATCACAATTATAGCATAATAATAAATAATTTAAAATAAAAAAAAAGTAAAAAACCAATGAATAAATCATTGGTTTTATAGTTTTACAATACTTCAATATTATCAGTTTTCTTATTATTAGTAGGCTTATCATCACCATCATCTTCTTCATCTTCATTTCTTTCATACCTAATAATAACAATAAACTCATATACTTGATAAATAAATACAACCATAATTGGAAGTAATACTAAGAATAAGAATCCGATTTTACTTTCCAAAACATCAAGTATAGCTCCTAAATTAGAATGACGAGAAGCATACTTACCAAGAACTCTAGTTGATGCGATTGTAATACCATCCTCATCATTTAAAGTATAAAGATTAGTAAAATCATCTTTTTCAATTTTTGTAACAGCATTAGTTTTAATAACATATTTATCATTATAAACAGCATAATAATAAATCATATCACCAACTTTAATATCATTAGAATTCTTAATAATTAGTAAGTCACCTTTTTTAACATCATGAATATTTCTCTCATCAGTCAAACTAATATTATCAAATGTATATTCACCAAATTGAGTAAATCCATGTTCATTACGACATAATATAAAACAAGTAATCGCAATAACATAAACAATAATTATAACTTCAAATATAGACCAAACCCAATTTAAAAACCTTTTCATATAATCACCATCCTAATAATAACATATATATTTTTCATTTTCAATTACCCATCACTTTTTTTCTTAACAATAACATACCTAATATCTTCATCTATCAATTGATCATTATCATACAATTTAAACGATATCCTATAAGTACCACTAGTAAGATTATCAGCCAAATCGAAATCAAAAGTTTTCTCAGTAGTAGAATCCATATTAATATATACCTCATTACCATGACCATATGCCTTACTAAATCTATTTGCGAACAAATTATTAAAATCAACTGATGTATAACTTGTTCCATCTATATCAGAAATATCACGTTTATATACTTCAACTCTAAAATTAGGATTATTCAAATTAGCATTATATTTAACAGTATATTGATTTACTTTAGTATTGTTCATATTTAAAGAAGTTTCTCCATCTACTACTTTAAATAAATCATCACATTCTACTGTAATAGAATTATCATTATTAACTACATGTACTAAATAATCACTAGACACAGAATTTTCATACGATGAATTATGTAATCCATCATCAGAAGCAAACAATGTATATCTAATTGTATAATCTTCCGGAGGTAAGTCTGAACTTACTGTTAAAGACACATTTTTAACTAAGTTAGAAACTTTATCCGCCAGTTTAATTCTATATACCCCATCACTATCCGCAAAGTATTGCTTACGATCAAAGATTATACTAGTACCAACTAATAGTGATGAACTAACTGGATCACCATTTCTATCAAGAATACTAACATTAAGACCCATTTTACTAGATTCATAATTAGTATCAATAACAGATTCACGATTATCAGTTTCATTATATTTAATATCAGTTGAATAAGTAAATTCATCTGCAATATTATAATATAAATATTCTTCATTATCAGTTATAGTTTGTTCTAAGACAACGTTACTACTATTATAAAGATTAAAATACATTAAAGGTTCACGAATACCAAGAACATTATAAATAGTACGATCCTCAGGAGTTCTTAATTCAAATAACATATAATTATCTAAATGTTGTCCTGTTGTAGTTGTTTCTTTAAAATCAAAGATAAACATAAACTCTTCATCGACTAATCCAGCTTCTTCATCATAATAAACATGATTCATAACAGCATCATCATATCTATTATTAGTACTTGTACTATCCATTTTTATAAATTTACTTAACCTGTAAGTAATTTCATTATATTGAGCAAGTTGCTGGACAGAATCATTATAATCTTGTTGTGTAATTCTATAGTAATAATACTCTGGTCTATTAGTATTTCCACAGAAATCTAACATTGTAATCATTGTATTAACAGGTAAAGCATAATTAGTAACTAATACATGGAAATATTCATTATTATTACCATATACTTTTTTAAAGTCATCATTCCATGATATTAGTGAATAATAAGTACTAAATTGACTTTGATTAGTAATATTAACAGATGTAGAAGATGGCATTTCATATCTCTTATCATATGAAATAGAAGCATCATAACTATCAACATCAGATATTTTCATAGCAGTAAGTGTAACAGTTACTGTAATAAATTTAATATCATAATCAATTTGATTCTTAGGGATATCAGCTCTTAAAGTAATAACTAAAGTTCCAAGTTTTCCATCACAATCAATATTCTTAGCATGATACAAGTAAAACATAAGCGAAGGAACTAATTGCCTACTATCAGTAGTATACTCTTCATTTCCTATAAAAGAGCCACCATCAGCACTTAAATATTTTGTAGTTCCACGACCAGTCCACTCTTGAGTTTCAGCTTTCATTGAAAGACCTAACACACCATTAGCTATTTCAGGAGTTTTAGCAACTCTTGGAACATCATTAGAATCAACTAAAGATATTTCAGGATTTAAACCACTAGTATCAGCACCCAATACTGTAAATATAGTATTACCAGCAGCAAAGTCATCTAATTGTAATTCAGCAGTACCTAAAGATGAATACTTAGTTGCTAAAAGACTAACTTCATAACTAAAGGCTTCAAATCCGATTATCCAACGATATCCTCTTTCACCTAACGTAGAAGGATTAATATATGCCGTAGAAACCTCAGTCAAATCATCATTCAAGAAATTAGAATAGAATCCATCTAAAGTAATATCATGATTAGTATGATGTAGCCCTTTTACATAACTACCACCAATAATTTCCATACTGGCATTTCCTCTATCACCATAATTAACTGATTGATCATATAATCCAAAACGATAAGTACCATTATCATATGGAGTATACATTCCAAAGAAAGTCATACCAGTAACTTTACCATATGCTGTACCAGCAGGGTTTGTAGTTACATTTAAGTTTTGACCAGGAACCATATAAATACGATTATCTACATTCTTTGTAACAGTCTTATTATCATCATCAATACCAACAACAGCTGGAACAACATTACTTCCTGAATCAACACCACTATATAATTCTTTTAATAAATTTGCATTGTGTTGAAGTAACAATGTAGTTCCATTTTTAATTGTCATCTTATCAATAATGTTAAATGAATATTTAATATCAGAATACTCATTTGTTCTATCCGTAGTACCTTCAAGTTCTATTACTGAATGATCAATTACCAAGTTAGTAGCACGTTGAATAGAAATACTCTTATTAGGTTTTTCAAGTGTACCTAAATCTTTAACTAAAATATTAGAATCACCTGCTGATGAAGAAGCATTTCCTGAACCAAAGATACTACCATTGATAATAAAGTCATGATCATTAGCAATATATCCAGCTCCGTTTATCGTTACATCAATACCTTTAGTAACAGAAATAAATGTCCAGTCATATGTTTCACTACCACTAGCATTTGACTCACCACCACCAAATACAGTACCAGTTATTCTAATATCATCTTCTACTAGATCATTATTATTAACTGCACTAGTACCGATATTTGTATGAGTAACACCATAAACGACTGCCATCTTAGGTCCACCGTAAACATTACCATGAACTATTCCACCTACTAAATTAACTGTAGCAACAGAATTATCAACACCAGAAACACCAGTAGAAGCCGCATTTCCTGAACCAAATACGCATCCAGCATCAGGAGCAACAGTACTAGCAGTTCCAACTTCTGTACTTCCATCTATTGTAATAGTAGAATTTCCACGAACAACAGCCGTAGAACCATTACCACCTGCAAATGCATTACCTAAAATATGAGCATCAGTAACAAATACCTCAGTATTTCCAGATACTGTCCCTTCATTACCGCCACCATATAAATTATTATTTATTGTAGAACCATTTATATCTACAACAGTATTACCAGTAACACCGGCAGCATTTCCACCACCATACAAGTCATTACAAATTAGTTTATGAGTTTCCACATTAGTATTACCAACAGTTGCTAAGTTACCACCACCGTACATAGTATCAACAACACCACCGATAGCATTAATATTAGCCGTACTTGTAACACCACCACGGTTATTTCCACCATAAACATTAGTTACATGAACATCAGGAACATATTCATTTATTGGTCTGACAGGTTCCCCAGTAACATCAAATGAATTTAAATCAGTATCAGATAAAACACTGAAACTAAATGAATAACTACCACCTGGACTTAAACTATTATAACCATAATAACGATTTACCGAATTAACAGTCGCAACTCCATTTTCAAGAGTAATATTAGATTGTGAATTGTTCGCAAATATTTGTGAACCAGGAACATTTAAAGATATTTCCCAATCTTGAATAGTCTCTATTGTAAGGTTCGTTACAGTAACATTTATTTCCGCATAAGTAGGTTTATTAGATTGTGGATAATAACCAGGTGCACGTTTATTATAGTTTACAGTAACAGCTAAGTTATCAGAACCAAGTGTTACATTTGATGTAGTAATATTACCAGAATTATTAGAACCACCATAAACATTTACTATATTTCCATTACCAATATTTACATGTGTATTTCCGACACCAGCTTCATTTCCTCCACCATAAACATTTGTTATATTTCCACCATTAACACCGACATTACTTGTAACACAATAAGCATTATCTCCTCCACCAAATAAATCAGTAACAGTAGATTTAATTGAAGTTATATTAGTTGTTGTTGTTTGTCCACCTTGATTATTTCCACCATAACCCTTAGTAATAGTAGAAGTATCAATTACAACATTACTTTCACCAACAGTACCACTTACATTAGATCCTCCAAATACTTTATCACCAGTAACACCCGTTAAAGTAACATGAGTATCTGTAGCTCCGGCTTTTTTTCCTCCGCCATAAACACTATGAACACTACGATTAGTTACAGTGACATTTGTAGTTCCACTTTCAGCTTCATTTCCTCCACCATAAATATCTAAAGTTATTGTTGCAGCATTTCCATTAACAACAACATTGGTATTATTAGTTAAACCATCTAAGTTATTACCACCATATATCTCATTAACAGAACCACTAGAAACTGTAACATTAGATTGTGAAACAGTACCTAATAAGTTAGAACCTCCATATAAATTACCAGTAATAGTAGCTCCTTGAAGTCTAATATCAGTATAATCTTGATTGGCATTATTTCCTCCACCAAAAGCATCTCCGATTGTACCACCATTTAAGTATACAACGTCTCCATTACTTGGCTTTCCAGAGGCATCAAATCCACCAAATACTTTTCCAATTGAACCACCATTTACATTAACAGTTATATTTCCAACAACCTTTGGTGATTTATCTCCACCTTTACCACCACCAAAGACATTATTAGTAACAACACCACCGTTAACAGTAACTGTTGTTGTAGCATTAGAAGTTGTAGAAGTTTCATTTATCGCATTAACTGTACCATAAGCACTACCACCATAAACATTTCCTTTTACTTGTCCGCTACTAATCGTAACAGCAACATTATCACGTACATAAGTACCAGGAGAATCACTGTCTGTATATCCACCTTCTCCACCGCCATAAACATCAGTTTTAACAGTACCTCCGTTTACAACAACATTAGTAGATCCATAAACAATTCCTTTGGCACAACTTCCACCATAAACACTACCAGTAACTTCACCAGAATTTACAGAAATATTAATAGTCGAAGTAACATTGCTACTACCACTACCATTATTATTTCCTCCACCGTAAACACTACCTTTTACGGTTCCACCATTTATATATATATTTGTAGAAGAAGCATTACCACTTTGAGCCACAACAGCTCCGTAATTTCCTCCTCCATAAACATTTTTTCTAACATCTGCACTATCTTCAACAATTACTATAGAATTATTAACTGAACCTATTTGAGAGTAATTACTATTACCATTACCGGCACCAAATACAGAACCAGATTCTATACCAAATCTTGTATCATTTTTTCCACCAACTTGGCAACTTCCACCAACACGTACCAGTGTACTACCATTTAATGTTCCTTTAGAACTACTACTATTACTTCCATTATAACCATTTGAACCACCAAAAACGCCATAATTAATAACTCCACCAGTAGCATTAATCAAACGATTTCCATGTGTTTCAGTAACAGCAGCTCCACCAAAGACAGCATCCATTTCACCACCTTTGATGTTAATATAAATCGCATTATAGTTTGTTAAATTAGTACTAATAAGTGGTCCACCATTTATATATAATACTTTCCCACCTTCAACTATTATTTCCGCAGGAGAGTAAATAGTACCACCATTTAATCCACCTACATAAATTCCAGCAGCAGTATCAGTAGTATCTTCACCAAATGTACCACTCTTTATAATAGTTGTTATATATTTAGTAGCATTATTAGCTCCATAAATATAACCACCATATGATGAAGTAGCATTATAATAAACTCCAAGTTTTTCATGATCATTATTTATTCTATCAAAATCATTTCCATAAGTTGCAGTACCATCAACATAATAAGTTGCTGAAGAATTATTAGTACTTACACCACTAAGATAATTATAATAACCTGATTCAACTATTAAACTATATTTAGTAGGGCTTCCACTAGAACCGGTACTATTATTTCTACCACCAACTACACCACGAGCATTTGAATAAGTACCTTCAACGTATTCAGGATTCCACCATGAACCAGCATTATAAGTACCAGTAGATATTGGAATTCCTCTACCAATTTTTAAATTATAAAAATTTCCATAAACATAATTATAATATGAACTAGAAGCACCACTACTACTAGGTTGAATAGATCCCGTATATAAATCACAGTATTCAATTCTAAGATCAGCTCCCGCATCAACAGAAGCACTACTCAAATCAATACTATAATTACTTCTATTAGAACCATTATTTAAACCTGTAACAGTAACTGGAACATTATTAGTAAACCCATCAATATCACTTGTCAAATAAGCAATATTAGTATCTCTAGTTGCTAAATAATAATAATCATAATTAGTATCTTCATTAAAAACATCAGTCTCATTATATTGAACTAATTCATAATAAGTACAACTACCACTACAAGTACCACTATTCTGATAAACACCTTTATCGGTATACATTCCTGCATAACTTTGACCATTACTTAAATTTCTCTTTCTAAAATAACCCGCAACACTATCACCATCATTTAAGAAAGAATTAATATCATAACCTGTTGGTGTAGGAAAATTATAAACATACATATTACGATTTGAAAGATAATAATAAGTTTTAGAAAAATCAACATCAGAAATATCAACCGGCATATAGAAAGTACATGTTTGAGAATAATATCTTCCTTGTCTACGATAAGGAGTACATGCTTGATTATTTAAAGAATTACCTCTATCATTAACTGCTCCACTAGGATAAGTAACACCATAATAACTAGTACCACTCTCTATGGTTTCTCTAGAATAAAGAGTAGGAATAGTAACACTTGGATCAAAAATAGGAGTTCTAGTAGTTGTCGGATACATCCCAACATCCTTTAATCCAGTATCGTCCAAATATCCACTATTTACACTTGCAACTACACTACTAGCTTCAGTCCAAGAAGCATACATAGTAATCGATATTTCACTTTGTGCAGGTACTGTAACATATCTAGTATAAGTATCCATATCTAACCTTACAACAGCACCTTCATAATCAGTAACCCATCCATTAAAGGCTCTATCATTAGGTCTTGCTGCATAAGGATTATCAATTAATGGAATAGTAACATAGCCATTAACTATAGGATAATATTTATAATAAACATAATCAGAATATCTATCACTAAGTGAAACATAACCAGTTAAAGTACTACCCTCAGTGATTTCAGTTCCCTTATAAGCAATATAAACTTTTGCTAAATTAGCATCACTATATATATTTTGATTAGTACCAGATGGCATAGTACCATTATCACTATTAGTATAGTTTAATCCCATATAGTAATAATAATCTGCATCTAAATCATTAACGTAAACAGTACCATTATCTAATCCAGAAGCATGAATAGATAAAGCTGGACTTCTCATAATTGAGAATGAAAATGATTTAGAAATAGGAGAAGATTGAACTACAACTTCTTTTTCTTCTTCTACAATAACTTTTTTAAGAATAAACTGATTATCAACATAATCCCAATATAAATCAACTAATTCTTCATTAAATATAGTTTTTAAATCATCAAAACTAACCTTTTCATCACCCTTAGTAATTACACCTTCACTAAGTATGTATTGATTAGTAATTTTCTCATCTAAAATATTATTATTCTCATTATTATTAACAACAATCTCACTAATAACATTCTCTACTTTACCTAAATTATTAGATATTATAGAAACACTATTATTTTTATTATTATCATTAATTACTCCAATCAATGAAACATTCTTAACAAAAACTCCATCTCCACAACTACCAAGTAAAGCACTAATTACATTCTCACTACTACTTATACTTGCAGTATTTATATGAAAATTACTAATAGTAATATTTTTAAATTCAGAACTATAAGTTTTTTCAACAACCTCACTACTTTCTAATTCTTCTTCTTTTTCTTCTTTAGTATTATCACTAATTCCAACTAATCCACCAATTACAACCTTTTCAAGTGTCTCATCAGGAATAATTGAATAGTTTGCGATAACTATATTATCGAAATAAGCATCAACAGTTTTAGAAAACATTCCATAATAATTAGTATCCCCTATTTTTTGAGGCTTTTTAATTAAAAAGTTTTTAAAAGAGTACCCCTTCGCATCTAAATGCCCCTTAAATACACGCTCTTGATCTTCTAAAACAACCCCTAAAGGAGTTATTTCACGATCATTAAAATCTATATCATTATCTAGGACATAATATTTATCCTGATAAGCCAAAAAAGAGTCACCTTCAATTAACTCTTTAAAATACATATATTCGCTTGCATCACTAATTACATAAGGATTCTCCGCTGTACCATTACCAGCTTTAAATGACGTCGCAACTAAAACACCATCCCATCCTTCTTCCAGTGAACCAAATGTTATTTTTCCACTTACTAAAAAGTAAGATAAAAAAGAAGCAAAAACTAATAGAAAAGCAAATAAAACTCTAATAAATAGTTTTTTTATTTTCAATTTATTTACTTTCATGTTCTCACTTCCTACTTTTAATAATTACCTATTCTAACCATTCTTTCTATTTTATCTAGTTCAAAGACATTTTTATTATCAAATCTATTAGATACTTTCTTCATAAATTCAATTAAAGTATGTAACTGTTTAGAAGCAGTCTTATCATTTTTACTAATTTGTTTAAATTTATTATCTTTATCGATTTGAACTTTATACTTTAAAATCTTATATATACCATCAAACATTTCATCATCATTATATAAAATTGCATAAGTAAGTAATCTTAAGAATACATAAATAGGCATATCATAAATTTTATTTCGAATAGTTTCAGTTAATCCTACTCGATCTAAATCATAATCATATATTTCTTTAAATGGTGGATTGTTTATTTCCTCAGTCAACTTGATAGAATTATCATTTACTAACAATTGACATAATTTATAAACATATTGATATTTAGTTAACCATTTCTTATTCATTCTTGCTTTCGCAACATGATTCTTTTTACATTTAAGTATTGATACTACAAGATCAACAGTTTCTTTTTCTTTAGTATCTCTCTTTTTCTTTTTAACAGGTTCTTCAACCATATAATCATCAAATGATAAAACTTCAATTTCTTGAGTAGCTTCTACATTATCAGCTTCTTCTTCATTCGAATCCTTTATTTTTTCCATTTCATCCAAAGCTATTGTTACTGTAAGACCAGTAGATGGTTCTTCAATTCTATTTGGATTTGAAAATAAATCATTTGGTAATTTCGCATTTTTCTTTTGTTCTTTTAAGATGTATTTTTCAATTATTTGATCAAAATTGAATAAAGCAAGTAATATAAATACTATTAAGAAAATTGCGATAGATTTAATAATAAAACTTGGTGATACTACATTAACAACTCTACCAACCATTTGATCTTTACTAATTTCTTCATCCGAAACATTATTGACATCACCTTTAGTTATATATTTATCACCATTTTTACTAACTAATCGATGTGTTATTAAAGATCCATCTTTATTTTTAAATGTAATAATATCATTTACCTTAGCATCTTTTGTTATTTTAACAAATATTATATCATTAACTTCAATAGTACCAGACATAGATCCAGTCGCAACAACAAAATAAGTATAACCAAATACATTTGCATAATCTTTCTTCATTAGATCAGTAACTACAAACGTATAAATACATAAAGATACAAGTAAGACTAAGAAAACAGAAGCTACATATTTCAATATAGTTTTCACTTTTCCCATCTAACTCACCACCAATCTATTCTATCTTTATCATTATAACATATAAAAAAAAACTATTAAAGCTTTTTCTATAAAATTTATAATCATTTTTATAATTATTATTCCCCATAAATAATAAACTATTCTACCAGTAAATTCTTCCAGTAATCCACTACAAAAAAAAGAGACTAAACAGTCTCTATTTCTTCTTCATCTTTAACTACTATTCCTTGCATTTTACATAAATTATTAATTTCAGAAATACTAATATGACTTCTATCTATATTTTGTATTAAATTAATATATTTAACAGTATCCATAGTAGCATCAATATTATCTTGATCAATCATTTCATTAGTAACAGCTAAATTTAATAATTTATACTTTTCCGCAACTATAGATACAATATCAAATTCCGTTAAAGCATTAACTTTTCTTAAAAATCTATTATTTGGATTATAAAGGAATTTAAAATAATCATTAACATTCTCTTCTAAACTTTTTTCTTCAAACTTTTCATCACCAGAGAAAGACTTTTCTAAAAAACTAAATGAAGATAATGCACTATAAAATAAATCATAAATACTTGCCGATTCACTTAACTTATTTAAATTATTAGTCATCTCTAAATCTTCAAGTTCATCATAAATAGTACATAATTTCTTTATCTGCTCATTCATTTCTAACATATAATTACGCATTTTAGCATCATTCTTACGAGCCAAGAACCCAATACCATTAGCTTTCAAATACTTTTTATAAATACCAAGTCTTTTCTTATTTTCTTTATCAGCTTCTTTTTTCTTAGAAGCATATTGACTCTTTACACTATCTTTATTTTTATATCTTTCCAATAAATCTTTTAAGATAAATTCATAATTATAATATTTTTTTAACTCATTTAATGTCAAATATAATCCCATAACAGCAGAATTATATTTTTGCTTATCTTCATCACTTAAACTAGCATAATCACCGTTAATAGCAAAAACATTATAATTCTTTCCTCTTGCCGGAGCATCTACTAAATAATCAGTTATTTTCTTTTTAGCATCTAAAAATAATTTAGAATTATAATACTCATCAACTGCTATTTTAGTACCAACTTCAAATCTATATGAAGTATACTTAGATACTACATTATCTTTATTAACTTGACTTTTCTTATTCTCATCTTCAACTAATTTTTGAACATATTTAGAAAGTTCTTTTTCATACTTAGAAACAATATCCTTAAGATTCATTTTTAATTGAATTTTAATCATAGGACATGCAAAATATATTTTTTCAAATACATCCTTCATAATATCAGAATTAGGATTATCTAGTAATGCTGACATATATTGTTCAGTAAACATAGTATATTTAAAATCATTAAGAGTAAGAACAATTCCATATTTTTTAAAACGATTAATAAAATCTAAAATAATATTATCCAAATCTTCTAAAGAAGTTTCTTCTTTAATAGAAGCAATTAAAAAATCTAATTTTAATTTAAAACTATCATGAATAGTACTATTAAGTTTTACTAAATTTAGAAGTTTATCAACTTCAGCTAACTCTTTATCATACTCTTCAGTTTTATCAACAGGCATCTTATTCTTAAATCTTTCAACTAATTCATTCTCAATAAGAACTTTATATTTATCAAATACAACATGTTGAGAATTTACATAATTATTTCTATCTTGAATTGCTTTAAGGTGAAATTTTTCTTTTACTTTCTTTGTTCCTTCATCTGTTTCCAAAACAAAATTATCAATATGATTTTTATTGATTTCTATTTGTTTAGTAATAGTATTATTCATCTTTAGCTTCACCACCATCTTCTTGATTTTCACTTGCATCTTCACTAACTTCTTTTTCTTCTAAAATAATACTTTCTTTTAGATATTGAAGATGAGATAGTACTTCATCATATAAGACTAATAAATCACTATCATTTAATCCCTTAATTTCAGTTAAAATTTCATTATTCATATATTTCACCTCATAGAATAAAAGCCTTCAAATAACTGAAGGCTCTTAAATATTATCTAAATTATTATTAAGATCCAGAACTAGAATCAATACTGAATTGTAAACTATAAGTTAAAGATCCACCAGAAGCTTTATCCTCACAGTCAACATCTTGTCCTTCTATCCACATATAAATTCTAACCTTAGTAATTCCAGCGGCAACATCAAATGCATTGATATAAGTAGATTCTGGGATACCAGCTTCAACACTACCAACAGTAGTAACTGGAGAGAAATAATTTTCATCAGTACTATTTAAACGAATTCCGTTTGCCTTAGCAATAGGAGCTTTAACTCCATTATAAGCTAATTTACCACCAGAAGTTTGTCCAACAGTAATACCATATACGTTTAAGGCATTAGCAACACCATTTGCAGTGTGAACATCGTAGTTTGGTTCCCAAATCTTAACAGATTCAGATCCAACAATACCTTGAGCTTGAGCAGCAGTAGAACCTGCAGCAACACTACCTTCTTTAATAAAAGCAACACGAGCAGCATTTTGAATTCCAGTTGCAGTTCCCTTAGCAACTACACTTGAATTACTAGTTAAGTAAACTGTTTGAGCAATTGTTGATTGGAAGAATAAATCGAATACAACAAAGTCTCCAGCAGTTCCTAAAGTTTCAGTAGATTTAACAGCAGTTAACAAGTTATCTCCTGAAGTAGCATCTGCTTCAATTGTTCCTTTGAACATTTCCAATTTACCAGCATTAACAACACCAGCAGTTGAAACAGGAACAGCTGTATTAGGTGCAGTAGGTAATTGGTTAACAACACCAGTCCAAGTAGCTCCTTTAATATCAGCGTTAGTAACAATTGATTTCCAGTTAGCAGCATCAACAGAAATTTGTAAACCTGTAGATGTAGAAACTGTAACATCAATTGATTCTACTGTAACAGTTCTGTTTGCAGTAAACCATGCATAAGTTGATGCAGATAATACTACAGCAGTAAATAAAATCATTATGATAGCTAATAAAATTTTTCTCTTTTTTCTATCTCTTTTCTTTTTCATAATTAAACTCCTTCATATTATTTTTTTGTTTTATTTTTCTTTACTTCGACATGTTCCTCGGTAAAGGACATATGCATTTTTATTTCGCCACCTAATAAATCGTTTTTACATTCTGGATCGTCTCCCTCAATCCATACAACAACTGTATAGCGATCTTTTCCATTAGGCTTAAAACTTTTTCTTTGTTCCAATACTGCTACCGTATCAGAAACAAACCTCTTGGTACCCTCTTCAGCACTTCCATCAATTTTACTTTTCTTAGCATAGACTACTTGCTTTCCATTTTGAATAATCATTATTCTGATTGCTTCATCTACTTTAAGAATAGTATCATCGATGTCAATCTCATACCAATAATGGACGGTTTCTTCTCCTGCATTAACTACATAGAAAGAATATGCAATATAATTATCTCCATTATGTGCACCTGTTCCTTCATCTAGATTCTCAGGTAACCACTTAATGGAAATATTATCCATATAGTCAATAGTCTCTGCACCAAGTTTTATCTGTTTATTAGATATTTTTCCATCTTCAGAAAGAAATACATTCTTTCTATTTGATAAGTTCTTATCTAATGTAACAGTAAACCTTCCACCTTCGTAAACGATATATAGAGCTAAATAAATAATTGATATTACAATCAGTAATAGCAAAAATACAATCTTAACAATTTTCTTAAATAACTCTCGTTTGTAAATTTTCTGTGCCTTTACTTCTACTTCATTCATTATCAATCACCACTCTGTCTATATATTGTATCACTAATGCCACCTTTCCTACTATGCCTAATATTATTATAGACAGAAAAAATTTTTAAATCAATATAAAAAACAAAAAAATGTAAAATAATTTAAAATTTTACATTTTTTATATTTTTTTATAAATTTTTAATAATAAAAATGGTGCTTCCATCCGGACTTGAACCGGAACTCTATTGCTAGAAGCAGATTTTGAGTCTGCCGCGTCTACCAATTCCGCCATGGAAGCACGTACATGTTTATTATATCACAATTTATAATTCATTCAAGACTTTTTAATTTTCCTTATATCTTGATTTATATAAATCAGCTTCCGTATCTTCTTCTTTAGAAACATCTTGCAATATCTCATCTAATTTAGGTAAATCAGCTGTTGAAGACAATCCAAAATAATCTAAGAATTCATTAGTTGTTTCATATAATATAGGACGTCCAGCAGCCTCACTTCTTCCACTTTCTTTAATAAAACCTTTCGCAACTAACTTACGAATAATTGATGCACTCCCAACTCCTCTAATTACATCAACCTGTATTCTAGTTATTGGTTCATTATAAGCAATAATTGCTAAAGTTTCTAATGCAGCTTGTGATAATGTATTAGTCTCCGGATTCTCTATTAGTTTATGATAATACTCTTTATGTTCAAATTTAGTAGTCAATTTAAATCTATTACCTAAAAAATCTATTCTTAATCCTCTATCTTCTTCTTCATAATCCTTCTTAAGATCCATTAGTAATTCTTTTGCTCTACCCTCATCTATTTCTAAAACCTCTTCTATTTGTTCTAAAGTTAAACCATCTTCCCCTACAACAAATAAAAGTCCTTCCAATACTGCTTTCTGCATTATATCGCCTCACAAACTATATCATCAAATTCCTTATCTTGAATTATTTTAATTTCCTGCTCTTTTGCCATTTCTAAAATAGCTAAAAATGTCGCAACTATATACTCCTTATTAACAACAGGAAATAATTCAAAAAAAGAAACTCTCTTTTTATTTTTTAAAATACTTTTAATATCATGCTTTCTAGAACTAACACTTATCTCTTTAACTGTAACTTTAGTCTTTATAGGCTTACTATCTATTTTTCTTTGATAATATTTTTGAAAAGCACTAATTAAATCATCTAAAGATACATCACAATGTATTTCATTATCACCATCACTATAATTTTTAATACTCTCTGGTAACTTAGTATATATTTCTTTTCTTATTAATTCTTTTTCTTGTAATACTTTAGTAATATCTTTATATGCTTGATACTCTAATAATCTATTAACCAAATCTTCTCTAGGATCAACTTTCTCTTCTTCTTCTACCTTATCTTTATTATTAGGAATCAACATCTTAGACTTAATTTCTAATAATTCACAGGCCATTACTAAATATTCTGAAGAAACTTCTAAATTTAATTTTTCTTGTTCATTTAAAAAATCCATATATTGTTTAGTAATTAACTCTATTTCAATATTCATTATATCCATTTTTGATTCTTTAATTAAATGTAATAATAAATCTAGAGGTCCTTCAAAATCCTGAATTTTAAAATCTAATTCCATAAGTATCACTCCGAACTATATCCATTATAACATAAAAGATGCTATAATAGAAACAGGTGATTAAATGAAACGTTTTAATGAATTAGATGAAGGCTTTATTTGTGAACACTGTAATAAAGAAGTAAAACCATTATATTATTCTTCAAGAGATCATTGTCCATATTGTTTATATTCAAAACATGTAGATATAAATCCAGGAGATCGATTAAATCCTTGTAAAGGTCTATTAAAACCAATTGAAATAGAAAAACATAAAGATACTTATAAAATTATATATCAATGTGAAAAATGTTTAGAAAAACATAAAAACATCATCGCTAAAGATGATGATATGGAAGAAATAATAAAAATATCAACAAAAAATAATCAATAAAACTATTGATTATTTTTCTATTAATTTCGCATGAATTACTTTTCTACCTTTATTATCATCACTACAAGTAGACAATGTAATTATTTTATCACCTACACCTACATCTAATCCAAAATCATATTTACTTCTACCTTTAAGAGTATTAAGAAATTCTAAATAATCATTATCACTATAGAAATTATTTTGTAAATAATAAACTTCTGGATCTATGTAATAACAAGAAAATATTTGATAAACAAATCTTCCACTCTCATTAAGTACAACTATATAATGATTAGAATTCTTAAACCATTTATCGGTAAATACATTACTTACACTTCCAAATGCTGTTTTATTAAGTAAATTATGTCCATAAAAAATAGTATTAGAATCACTCATATCTGGATTATTTCTATAATCCATAAATGTCCAACCACTAGCTTTAGGATTCTTAACTATATCATGATTTAAATAATAATCATTATTAGTAGTTTGTACTATCGGATAATTTATATTAGTACCATCAACTTGTAACCAACTAACAACATCACTATTAGTATTTTTTAAATCAGCAAAAGATACTTGATCTAATCTCATACCTCCATATTTACGATATAAATTTACTTCATTAGAAGTATAAGTTTCCTTATCACTTAAAATCTCTTCCTTAGGAACAACTTTCTCTTCAACAATAGAATCATCAACATAAGTAATATCATCTTTATCAACATATAAATATGTTTGTAAAAAAGCTCCAAGTAAAAATACTACAATTATAAATAAAAACGCAATTGGATCAGATTGCTTCTTCTTAAAAAAAACACTAATCTTTTTAAAAAGATTAACTGGAATAACTTTACTTATTAAATAGAATAGACCGTAAAAATAGAAAAAGAATCCTTTAGCCATAATTAAAGCTAAGTAATAAAAACCAAGCTGTGTAGTTTCAAATAAATATTTAAAGATACTAATAATTTTTTTCATAATATCTCCCTATCTATTATAGAACCTTTTTCTAATGTTAATACTTTACTTTTCTTTTGTTTATGTTCTACAAGTAATACGACATTACCTGTTACAAAAGATACTATAAGCATCAAGGTAAAAATCAAATATACTGTATACATAAACTCACCTCTATTCTTATAATAATTATAACCAAAATAAAAGTAGAAATAAATATTATTTGAAAAAGATTATTTTCTTTACGTAAAATAACTAATTACGAGGTTTAAAGATTAATGTAAATAAAAAGGAAAAAATAATTGCACAAGCTATACCAGTTGCAGTTAAATCAAACATTCCCATAAAAATACCCATAAACCCACAACTTTCAGCTTTAAGTAAAGCACCATGTATAAGTGAATGTCCAAAACTAGTAATCGGTAAGAGAGCTCCTCCACCTACTATTTTTATAATTTTATCATAAATACTAAAAGTATCTAAAAAAGCTCCAATAACTACAAATATAGACGTAATATGTCCTGCAGTTAACTTTGTATTATCTAATATTATTTGAGCTATTAAACAAAGTAACCCACAAAATAAAAATGAATTAATTAAATACATTATATTGCCTCCAAACTTATCGCATGACAAATAGAATTAATATTTTCTTTTTGATATATAAGAATTGGTGAAAATAAAGCTCCAGTTGCTAAAAACAAAACTCTTTTAATTTTTTTATTTTTTAATAAATCATAAATATATGAATAAACAACTAAAGCACTACATACTGGTCCACTACCACCAGCTTTTATATTCTTTTGATTATCTAAATCATAAAGCATAACACCACAATCATTATAATTTTCACTTAAATCAATGTCATAATATTTTTTCATATAATCAATTACTATTTCTTTTCCATAAATACCCAAATCACCAGTAAGTATTAAATCATAGTCTTTTGGACTTCTTTTCGTTTCTCTAAAATGTTTAACCATTGTATCAATCGCAGCTCCTGCCATTACTCTACCCATATCATTAGGATCATTTTGATTATAATCAATAATTTTACCTAAAGTTGCACACTCTACTTTAATAGATGTTTTCTCCTTAGTTAATAAACTACAAGCTGCCCCTGTTGCTGTAAATGTCGCACTATTTGGTCTTGGTGCACCATATTCAGTTGGATATCTAAATTGTTTTTCACTTGTCATGTTATGTGATGATACTAAACAAACAGCATTTTTAATAAAATTAGCTTGAATAAAATTAGCAGCAATTATCATTCCAAGTACACTACTACTACAAGCTCCATAAATACCAATAAAACTATTTCCAACTTCAGAAGCTCCATAAGTAGAAGCTGTTATTTGATTAAGTAAATCTCCTCCTACTACTAAATCAATTTCATTCTTTAAAGTAGAACTCTTTTTCATAAGTAAAACTAAACTATCTTTAACAGACTTAATCTCTGCTTTTTCAAATGATTTTTCCCCAAAATATAAATCATCATATGTTTTATCCATAAACCTTCTCAAGGGTCCCATCTTTTCATATGGACCACAAACAGTAGCTGTCTCATCTATATACACTTTATTATAAAAGAAAGTCATCCTATTCCTCCAATCAAATATCTAATCATACCAAAAAACCAAGCTGCAACTACTCCATATATTATTACACTACCTGCTAACTTAAACATATTAGAACCAATTCCATAAATTGGTCCTTCATTTTTATAATCTAAACTGCTACTTGTCATTGAATGAGCAAAACCAGTTATTGGAATAATTAACCCACATCGAAAATAACTAACTAGATTATCAAAAAAACCAAGAGCCGTAAACAAACTAGCTAAAAAAATAAATACTACTATCATCAGAGTTGAAGAATCACTTCTTGACATATTTAAATACATACAAAAGGCCTCTATCATTAACTCACCTAAAAATCCAATAAAACCACCACTAATAAAAGCCAACAAACTATTTTTTAACCTAGATTCTTTAGCTTTATGCAAATCACAAATTTTATCATATTTAGTATTTCTCATAAATATCACCTATCAATAATTTACCCAAAACAAATAAAAACATACAAAAAAAACTTAAGAATATAAATTAACCTTAAGTTTTTGTAATATCTTTTTTTCTTTTCTAGATACTTGGACTTGAGAAATACCCAGTCTATTAGAGATTTCACTTTGAGTTAAATCATAATAATATCTAGCAAGTATTATATTTTTATCATCTTCTGGAAGATTATTAATTTCCGCTCGTAAATCCATAATGTCTGCATTAGTTTCATTATCTTTATTATAAATATCTAAATGATTATCCAAAGAATCTATTGAATCAGTCGCAATAATTGCATTATCAACCTCTTCTTCAGAAACATCTAAATATAAAGATAACTCTAAATTAGTAGGCTCTCTACCTAATTTTTGAGACATTAACTCTTTTGTTTTAATTATTTTTTTCTTTAATTCAATTAATTCTCTACTAACTTTAATTCCACTATTTTCTCGAATATATTTATTGACTTCTCCAATTATATAATAATAAGCAAAACTAGAAAATTTAGTACCAAAACTATTATTATAATGACGATATGCATCCATAAGTCCTATCATTCCAGCTTGATACAAATCATCTAAATCATACCTTTTAGAATACTTACTAATTATACTATAAACAAGTCCTTCATATTCCAAGACCTCTTCCATATTCCTCCTTTCAAAAATAAATATAAAACAACATAAAAAAAACTTCTATCTTTTCGACAAAAGCTTTCAAAAATAGAATTTTTTAATTTTTAATTATAAAAATATTTATTTAATAGATAATTAATTACTTATCAGTTGATCCAAATCCACCAAGTCTTTCACCACTAGCTTGGTCATCATCAACAATTAAATATTTGGAAAAAACACCTTGTCCTATAGCTTCACCTTTTTTTACTATAACATCTTCATCTAAGATATTATAAAAAGCAAACATAATATGACCATCATTATCTGGATTACCATAATAATCTTTATCAATTACCCCACCTGAATTTGCAAGAACAAGTCCCTTTTTCTTTGGATTAGAACTTCGATTATATAAATATAATACCTCATCATCCATCATATAAGCCTTTATTCCAGTAGGTATTAAAGTAGGTTTCTCGCTATTACAAGGAACTACTGTGTCACAACAACATTCTATATCATATCCAGCTGAATATTTTGTCTTTCTAACTGGTAAATTAACATCTTTATCTAAATAATCTTTACAAACTTCAAATCCTCTATTCTTCATATAAAACAACTTCACCTTTCTTAAGACTTTTTTTCACATCAATTACTCTTTGATTACTAGAACCCTTCCATTTTAAAGTAGGATTCCTTAATTCATCAACATATTGGCCATCAACCACAACATCTAAATATTTAGAAACTTCTTTATCCATTAAATATTCATCAAATAAAAATCCAGTCCATGCCCAAATAGTTTTATTAGGATAAACCTCTTTAAATCTTTTTGCCAGTTTTAAAGTACCATCAACATTTTTAGGATGCATAGGTTCTCCACCAAGTATAGATAAACCAGCAATATGGTCTGGCTTAGAAAGTTCAATTATTTCATCAATCTCCCTATCAGTAAACTCTTTTCCTCCTAAAAAATCCCATGTTTCACTATTAAAACAATTCTTACAATGAAAACTACAACCTTGAAAGAAGATGGATACTCTAACGCCAGGTCCATCCGCAATATCCATCTTTCTAATTTTATTATATCTCATTATAAGTCCTTATTATCCAAGTGAATAACTCTCTCTTTTATTTCTTGAGTTCTTCCCTTATTCCAGAAATTAGATCCAATATATCCACAAGTACGTCTCGCAACATTCATTGTATCATGATCCCTATTTCCACAATTTGGACAATACCACTCTAAGTTTTCATCAATTAGAATTTCTCCATCATAACCACATTTTTGACAATAATCTGATTTTGTATTTAATTCAGCATACATAATATTATCATATATAAACTGTATAACTGCCATTACAGAATCTAAATTTCCTTGTAAATCAGATGTTTCAATATAAGAAATTGCTCCTCCTGGACTTAACTTTTGAAATTCACTTTCAAGTTTTAACTTAGTAAAAGCATCAATTTCTTCAAAAACAGGTACATGATAACTATTAGTAATATAATCACGATCAGTAATACCTTTAATAACTCCAAATCTTTCTTTTAAACATTTCGCAAATTTATATGTTGTAGATTCAATTGGAGTACCATAAACAGAATAATCAATATCCTCTTCTTCTTTCCACTTACGACATGCATCATTTAAATACTGCATAACAGCCAATCCAAAATCTTTACCTTTTCCATTATCAGTATGTGAATGCCCAGTCATATATTTAACACATTCATATAATCCAGCATAACCCAATGATATAGTAGAATAACCATGATGTAATAATTCATGAATAGATTCACCTTTATCTAATCTTGCTAAAGCACCATGTTGCCATAAAATAGGTGCAACATCACTAGTAACTTTAGATAATCTCTTATGACGTATTTGTAAAGCTCTATGACAAAGTTCAAGTCTTTCATCCATTATCTTCCAAAAATCATCCATATTTTTATCACTAGATAAAGCAACATCAACTAAATTCAAAGTAACAACACCTTGATTAAATCTACCATAATACTTACCTTTTCCAGGAACATAGTTTTTAGCTTTAGCTATATTGCCCAGAGAAATACTTCTATCAGGAGTTAAGAATGAACGACAACCCATACATGGATAACAATCCCCTTCTCCATTTTCATTTTTCTTTAATTCTAGCATTATTTTTTCAGATATATAATCAGGAACCATTCTCTTGGCTGTACATTTCGCAGCTAATTTAGTTAAATAATAATACTTACTACCTTTATGAATATTATCTTCTTCTAATACATATAAAAGTTTAGGAAAAGCTGGAGTAATATAAACACCACTTTCATTCTTCATTCCTTGAATTCTTTGATTTAAAAATTCCTCAGTAATCATAGCAACTTCTTCTTGATATTCTTTATCTTCACCTAAATACATACAAACACTTAAAAATGGAGCTTGACCATTAGTATTAGTCATAGAATTAATTTGATATTGGAAAGTTTGTACTCCATCAGTTATTTCTTTTTTCAAATCTTCTTCAACAAACTTTTCAATTTGAGCTTTAGTTAGTTTTCTATTTTTATATCTTTTCTCATAATATTTACGACTACTTCTAACAAAAGGAGCTAAATGAGTCAATGTAATAGTTGCTCCTCCATATTGTGATGAAGTAACAGCAGTTATAAGTTGTGTAGCAATTGTCATAGCAGTTAAAAATCTATGTGGTTTTTCAATCATAACACCATTCATATTAGTTCCATTTTGTAACATATCATCTAAATTTATTAAATCACAATTATGTAAAGCATTTTGAGCAAAATAATCAGCATCATGGAAATGAATTATTCCATCATCATGTGCTGTAACAATATCTTCAGGTAGTAAAAATCTACGTGTAATATCTGTACTAGTAATACCTGCTAAATAATCTCTTTGTGTAGTAACAACTTTAGCATTCTTATTAGAGTTTTCTGTATTCCAATATTCATTTTCTCCATCAATTAATTCTTTAATACTTTGATCTGTAGTATTACTACGACGAACTAATTCACGTGTATAACGATAAGTAATATAATGCTTCGCAAGTTCATACTTACCAATAGACATTAACTTCATTTCAATAATATCTTGAATATCTTCTACAAGAATTCTTTTCTTACCTAATTTTTCTATGTATTTAATAATATTTTTAATCTGTACAGAAGAAGCCTTTTCCTCCTCTTCTACTTCAGTATTAGCTCTGTTAATTGCATTTTCTATCTTTTCAGGACACCAATCAACCATATGTCCATCTCTTTTAATTACCTTCATATAACGCACCTCTATCATCAAATTATAAAATAATTATACACACAAATTTAGAAATATATTTGTTGCATTTGCAACAATTTACATAATTTGCTAAAATATTTTTAGAAGGTGAAAAAATGACTAATCTTTTTGAAAATATTAATGATAAAAATATCGATAAATTAAAACGATTTCTAAGAGCTCTTACAGTAAATTATCCCAAAAATATTAATGTCCTATCCAATGTAAACCTTGACAATTATATCGCAATTATTGACAAAGGCAGTGTACAATTCATATACAATGACTATGATGGCAATAAGACGATAATCGAAGAATTAAAAGAAGGGGAATTATTTGGTACTCTACTATCATCTATTACGGAAGAGGTCGACTGTATAACTAAAGAACAAACACAAATAACTTATATTGAATTCAATGATATAACAAACGATGAAATAATAAAATCAGAGTTTTATATTGTCTTTATAAAGAATCTAATTAAATTATTAAGTGATCAAGTAAAAAATAAAAATAATAGAATTGAATTACTAACAAAGAGAACTACAAGAGATAAATTACTAGAATACTTTAGAATGCAATCCCAAGAAAAAGGAAGTAAAACTTTCACAATACCATTAACATATACCGAACTTGCAAATTACCTATCAGTAGATAGAAGTGCTATGACAAGAGAATTAAACTATCTAAAAGAAGATAATCTAATAAAAACCAATAAAAGAAGAATTACTCTTCTATACTAAAAAAGAAAAGATCTAATCTTTTCTTTTATCTTTATGTATCATTTCCACCTTTTACAACAAATGTTAATCCTGATGGTTTCCCATTACTTGCATTTAGTCTATCACAATCAGCTTGTGTTCTTCCGTAACCTGTAGTTGCTAATGAGCCAGTAAACATTCCACCCATATTGGTTACATTTGACGTATCCATACTACTTAAATCAATTGTAGTAAGTCCTGTTGTATTATAAAACATTCCAGACATACTAGTAACTTCACTAGTATTTACATTTTCCATTATAACACTGCTTAATAAGGAAAGATCAGCAAATAATCCATTAGTACTTTTTGCTTTATTAAAGTTCCAGTTACTTATATCTATTGTAGTTGCCTGACTACCATTAAATATTTCTGAGAAATTGGTAACTTTACTAGTATCAAAATTACTTAAATCAAGTGTAGTAACTTTTGTATTTGCAAACATTCTACTCATATCAGTAACTTCACTTGTATTTACATTATCCATTATAATTGTAGTTGCTGCAGTATCAGCAAATAAAATTCTTGTACTTTTTACTTTATTAAAGTTCCAATTGCTAATATTTATTGATGTTGCTAAAGAATAAGAAAACATACTACTCATATCTGTAACTTTGCTTGTATCAAAATTACTTAAATCTAATGAAGTTACCACACTAGACTCAAACATGCCATACATGGCTGTTACGTTCGAAGTATCAAAACTACTTAAATCTAGTGTATTAAGATTATTTGCATGAAAAAACATTCCACTCATGTTAGTAACTTTTGAAGTGTTAAAAGTACTTAAATCAAGTGTAGTAACTTTTGTATTTGCAAACATTCCGTTCATATCAATCACATTTAAAGTATCGATTGTAGATAAATCTATTGAAGTTGCTTGACTTTCATTAAACATAACAGACATATTAATAATTGGATAATTATTGACTGAACTACAGATTGTTGATGTTACTGGTGATGTAGAAGTAGCATCAGTTAATTTAACAGACCATCCATTTTCTGCTTCACTATAAGTATACGTATATTGTCCATTTGTATATGTTGCGTTATTTACTAATTCTCCATCATAAGTACATGGATGTGCACCTACATAGACAATAGCAGAATCATTTGCTTGAACATAATTGACTGTTGCAGATATATTAAAAACTGTATCTTCTTGTGGATAATTTGTTGTATCGGCATTTTCTAAATATTTAAATGATACTTTTAAAGTCTTTGTTTCTCCTTGTTTTAAATATTCATGTTGTGATATTGGGGATCCATTACGATATGTTACTTCATAACTTAGATACTTTGCTTGAGCGGTTGTTAGTTCTGGTAAGAGTACTAAACTATCTACCATTGCATCAATTGTTCCTGAGTTTACTACATCAATATAAAACTCATACTTATCGCCTGGATTTTCTAATTGAGCAGAAAAACTAACTGTAGTTAATTCTGATATTGCAGGAGCTGTTACTGGTTCTACACTACCTTCTACTGGTTGAATATTATCAAAGTGAACATTCCATTCATTATCTTTTAACTTAGTAACTCCTACAATTGATAAATCTGTCCTTAAATATGCATATCCTAAACCTAGAGCTACACATACTAAAACAAACAAAGGAATTAAGAATCTTGTTTTATAATTATATTTAAACTTTTTAACAAATCTTCTTTTAAACTTCATAAATTCTTACTTCCTTTCTAATTCTTTTTTATAAATAACTAATAATACTCCTACTATTCCTAATATAATAAAAGGAATTAAATTCTTAGTATCTCCAAGTATTCCAGTATCTGGTATTGGTAATATTTCAATAATATCAGTATTTGGATTAACTATATCATCACCAGGATCTTCTGGTTCAGGATCAGGATCTTTTCTATAATCAGCATAAAAAGTCCAATCTATTTTAGAATTACCATAAACTTTAGTACTCCCATAACTTTCTAATAATTTAGTTTCAACTACCATTACACTTCTATCTTCAGGTTCAAATTTACCAAGTAATACTACATCTTGTAAATTAACACCTGTATTAGAATAATCTAATCCTCTAACAAATCCATCATATATTAATTCATCATCTAAATATATTTTCATAGTTAAATGATCAAATAAATCTCTAACATTACTATCATTATCAACAGGAATTACTTTAAAATATAATTCATGAGCTTCTTCTGTCCCATTCTCTATTATAAGTTCATCTCTAAAAGTATCTCCAGGCATCATATCTAAATGTTTTAAAAATACTTTTTCATCAATTAAACTACTTTGATAATATAATTGACCATCTTCTTCAGTAAAATATAATTTATTTTCTAAAGCATTAACTGGACTAATAATAAGAAAAAATAATAATAGAAACGTAATTATCTTTTTCATAATTTAACCCCCCTTAGGCAATAGAAACATTAGTACCCCATACAGTTCTATATTGATCAAATTGAACTGTTTCTACTTTTATAGTTAAAGTATAAGTACCAGAAGAATATCCTCCTGATGTAGTAGTACAAGTTTTTGTATGTAAACTACTATTTTCTACACAATTACTATCTAAATTAATCTCTACATCTTTATTAAATGTAACAGATTGAATAAATGAAGATGTACTTTGATTCTTACTTATTTTATTTTTGTAATAATAATAAGTTTTTCCACCTTCAGTAGCTTGAGTCCATTTAGTATTTAAATCACTACTAAAATTAATAACTGCTGCTCTTACACCATTAGATACTAATGGCATACTTCCACCACTAGAATTTTTCCACTCTTCAGTATAACTAATTCTAACAGCAGCATCTACATCACCAGTATTTCTAGCAATTATAGTTTTAGGAGTAGTAGTTCCAGGTGTCCAATTATTTGGACTTTCAAAAGTTTCTACAACTTCCATTCTATATGGTTTAGTACTAAAAATATTACTAAAAGTATCACTACTAGTAAAATAAGCAAAAGTACCTCCAATAAAACCTAATAATGCTATAACTAATAATGCTATAATTGATTTTTTCTTTCTATTTTTCATCTTTAATATCTCCTTTTTTATCATCAATAATATTACTTAGTAAAAATTCAAGTACCAATATAGTAACAACAATCGCTACTAAGTATAAATGTTCATTAACAAACTGTATAAAGTATCCTACATATGGAATATATATATTACTATCAACTCCCATAATACTACTATAAGTAAGATCTAAACTATCTACACTATTATTCGCATCACCTTTAGTTTGAATAATACCATTATTAATACTTGTAATTCTATGAGATACTAGAGTCTTATTATCTTTTAATTTAAAAGTAACAATATCTCCTACTTTTAAATCACTCTCTTCTACTGGATGATAATATATTACACTTCCTGTTGGTAAAGTAGGTTCCATAGAACCAGATAATACAACTAATGGTTTATAATTAAACAACATTGGTAAACATATTATTACATATAAAGTTATAAGTATATAAATAATATTAGATAAAAAGTGTATTATTTTTTTTATTATTTCCATGTAATATCATCTCCATTTATCTCAATATCCTTACCCCATATTTCTTTAATAGCTTTTGGAGTTGCTTGAATAGCTTCATAATTAAATATTAAATTATAGTCTTTATACAAAGAACTACTACTAGAAGATGAAATACTTCCACCACTTAATTGAATACTATCAAGTATTTGTAAAGTATCTCCTCCTTTAACAACTTTTTCTAAATAACACCATCCATCATGATATCCTAAATAACCTGGTTGAGTAGAAGTTGTAGTACCATTATTAACCCATGTTTTAATAACTCCTACCCCTCCTGGATTAGCATCCAATAAATTATTACTAGTATCTTTCCATACTTCGTTATAATTATATCTTATAATTACATCTACACCATCTTCATTATTTACAAAAGACACTTTTTTAGTTCCCCAAGTATCATAAAACTCTTCTTCTATTTTTACATCATATATTCTAGTTTTAAATTGATTAGGAATTACTACATTAGAATAAAATAAAGCAAATGTTGTACCAATAAAAACCATTACTAATAATAAAATTATAAAAACTAATGGTTTTTTCTTTATCTTTCTCATGATCCACCACTTCCATTTATTCTATTGTTAACACTTCCATCTGAATGATAAAATCCTTTTCTAACAAAACTATTATTAAATGTAATTGAATAATTATTTCCATTTTCTACTGTTAATTTAGAAAAATTATTTGTAATACTACCAGTAACACTTAAGTTATATTCTTGTGGAACTACTTCTCCAATATAATAATCTCCTTCTGGTAAATATATATCTTTACAATTATTATTTTTTAATAATAACCAATAATTAACAGAATCTCCATCAAAATGATAAGTATCATTATCAGTATCTATTGCGATTTGAAAATCTTTAGTAGAACTAATTCCACTTCCATTAGTACAAATACTTACTTTAGGTACTAAACCAAATGAAGCATCTGTATGTGGATTACTATCTATATCATAAATATATCCATCATTACTTAAAGCACTTACTCCTTTGATTCTATTAGTAATTGTATCTATTTCTGAGGCATAATCATCTTCTGAAATTGTATATGATAAATAAACTATTTTCGAACTTCCTACATTTAAAGTATCTATCTTCGCAGTATGTTCACTCATTACGGTATATTCACTACCTGATATAAAATGAGTATTATCATTTTCTACTTTCAATACAACATCACGTAAATTACTTGTATGATTAGGAGTAACACTTACTTCAATTATTACTTGTTCTCCAGGAGAAAATCTATTTTTTAATTGATAATTATTATCTAATACTCTATTACTCATATTAATTGAAAAAGTACCATTTAATTCCATCCATTCTCCATAAACAACTACATCATGATTTGGCATTTTAAAGGAATTATCACTATACCACCCTAAGAATTTATAACCAGTTGGTTCATTAGTTACTGGTGTAAGAGTAACAACATCTCCTTCATTATATATAACTTCACTAGGTAAATAACTATCACTATTAGGAGGTAATATACTATCATAAAATTCATATTTTAATTTATATCTCACCTCTTCAAATAGCCCAGTAAAAACAACATTACTACTTGGCATTGAAAAGCTATTATCAGTAACTGTAACATCAGTACTATTCCATCCAAGGAATTTATATCCGTTAATGATATCTCCAGATTTAAGACCATCTACAAATACTTCACTACCAGGATAATAGTTCTTTTCACTAGGTAAAACATATCCATTAGGAGTAGTACCTTGAATAGTATAAGTAGCTTTATTTTTAGGTATTTCAGTAAAACTACCAGTAAATAAAACATCATGATTTGGCATAGTAAAATGATCATTAGAAACACTAACGTCTTCACTACTCCATCCACTAAATGTATAACCTAAGTAATTAACTGGTGCATTTAATAAAACACTGGCGCCTTCCATATAAGCTGTTGTAACAGAAGGAGTAACTCCACTCGGAACAGTTCCTGTAAACTGATATGTAACATTGTGTAAAGTAGCAAATTCATTTCCCATGAATGTATGAACAGTATTTGAATTAACTAATAAACTTTTCTCTCTAATTGAAGCAAAATTATAAAAATCTCTTCTTGTCTCAACTAAAGTAGTATTAGGATCATCTATGGTTGCTGGAGTCTGTGTTATAATACCAACTGTCAAATCGCAACCCGCTTTTAAATTTTTAACTCTAAAAGAAACTGTTCTATTGGTATCATTATAATGCAAGCCATGATAAGTATAGTTAATATGATCATTATCCCAAACACCTTCACTAACACTTGCTTCATTAGTATCATCAATTACTTTTCCAACACAAGTATTTCCTCCACTACGTGTACTAGCCCCAATTGTTCCATCACTTGTAGTAACAAATCCCTTGAATGTTAAACCATCAGGTATTTTATCTGTTATATACATCTCTCCACTTTTAATTTCTGAAACAGTAGTATCATTAGATTCAACACCACTTTTATCTACACCATCATAACTAACTTTTAAATAATAAGTTAATTCACTATCAGCTTTAACCGGAACATCATTTTCCATTATTTCTGAAAAACTATTAGACACAAACAAAGAAACTACTATAAGAATTAATAGGACAACAAAGAAAATATAAGTATATTTAATCTTTAATCTAGTTTTAACTAAAACATTCTGATTCAAACAACTCACTTCCTCTATTATTACCTATTATTCCACATTATAATTATAGCAAACATAAAAATATTTGTCACTAAAAAAGAGCCTATAAAAAGCTCTATCTAGGTAATAAACTTAAACTAACTTTATTTTTTTCTAAAGACACTTCATCAACCCAACAATCAACAATATCACCAACACTAAATAAATCACTTGGATGCTTGATATATTGATTAGATAATTTAGATATATGAGCAAGTCCATCATTATGTAATCCAATATCTATAAATAAACCAAAATCAACTACATTTCTAACTGTTCCTTGTAACTTCATCCCAACAGTTAAATCTTTAATATCTAAAACATCACTTTTCAATATAGGTTGTGGATATTCATCTCTAGGATCTAAATTTGGTTTTTTTAAAGAACTAATAACATCTTCTAAAGTATAAATATCAGTACCAAGTTTTTCACTACATGCAGTAACATTAATCTTATTAAGTTTATCTATTAGTTTAGAAGTACCAATATCAGAAATACTACAATCTAAATCTTTTAATAAATTAAGCGCAATATCATAACTCTCAGGATGTATAGCCGTAGAATCTAAAACATTTTCTCCTTCAGTAATACGAAGGAAACCTATTGCTTGTTCATATATTTTATCAGATAAAATCTTTTTCTTTTTTAATTCTTCACGAGACATTATCTTTCCTACTTTTTCACGATATTCTAAAAGTTTATTTATACAACTTTTAGTAATACCAGATACATATGATAGTAAAGATTTAGATGCTGTATTAACATTAACACCAACACTATTTACACATTTTTCCACAACGAAATCTAAATTGTTTTTTAATTTACTTTGACTAACATCATGTTGATATAAACCAACTCCAATACCTTCAGGTGGTATCTTAACTAATTCAGATAATGGATCTTGAAGTCTTCTTCCAATACTAACAGCACTTCTTTTTTCAACTGCTAAATCTGGGAACTCTTCTATTGCTTGAGTTGAAGCAGAATAAATAGATGCTCCTGCTTCACTAACAATTACATATTTACAATCCAAATTATATTCATGAATCATATCACTACAAAACTTTTCTGATTCACGTGAAGCAGTTCCATTCCCAATCGCAATTAAATCAACATTATATTTTTTTATTAATTGTACTACGACTTCTTTACTTATTTTAGTATTTTTCTCTTCCATTCCCTTTAAAAATGGTTTAATAACACAACTGTCTAAATAATTACCAACTTTGTCAATTACTGCCAATTTACATCCATTTACAAATCCAGGATCAAAAGCCAAAACAACTTTTTCTTTCATTGGTGGAGTTAATAGTAAAGCTTCTAGATTTTTACCAAAATTTAAAATTGCTGCTTCTTCACCTTTTTCAGTTAATTCACTTCTAATTTCTCTTTCAACTGAAGGAGCAATTAATCTTTTATAAGAATCAGCTATTGCTTCACTAACATAATTACTCACAAAACTATTATTATTTTTAATAATCTTTTTTTCTAAATAAGCAATTATCTCATCTTTATTAACTTCAATATTTACAGTTAATACCTTTTCAGCTTCACCCCTATTAAGAGCTAATATTCTATGAGGTTTAATATATTTTACTGCTTCATTATAATCATAATACATCTCATATATTTTATTCTCATCTACTGCACCTTTTTTTAATTTAGATACTACAACACCATTCTTATAAAAATAACTTCTAATATATTTACGATAACTAGCATTATCACTAATCCACTCCGCAATAATATACTTTGCTCCCGTAATAGCTTCATCAACAGATTTAACACTATCATTTATAAATTTACTACAAAGTGAATTAATATCCCCAGTACTTGGAAAACTCATTATCATTTTAGCTAATGGTTCAAGTCCTGCTTTAATAGCTTCAGTTGCTTTAGTCTTTTTCTTTTCTTTATATGGTCTATATAAATCTTCTACTTCAACTAACTTATTACATTTCATAATAGAATCTTTTAATTCATCAGTAAGTAATCCCTTTTCATCAATTAATCTAATTACATCTTCTTTTCTTTTTAATAGATTATTTTGATATTCATAAACATCTCCTATTTTTTTAATAGTTTCTTCATCTAAAGCACCAGTAGCTTCTTTTCTATATCTCGCAATAAAAGGAATAGTATTACCTTCTCCAAGTAAATTTAAAACAACACTTACTTGTTTAGTACTTATCCCTAAATCATTACTAATTTCATTTATAATCATCTCGTTCATCTTAACACCTCCAGATTATAATATCAAAAATTAAAAAGAAAAAAAAGTCTTAAAGACTTTATTATCCATTAAATATACATAATTTGCACATTGACAATAGAACATTTGTTTGCTATGATAATATTGGATATGTTTGAAATATATCAGATGTTTTCCCCTTCTGACTAAGAAGGGAGACTTGCTAACCATTGTCAAGTCTTTTTTTGTTAGTCTTAAATAGTAAAAAAGAGCGCAATGCCCCTTACCCCAAATAATATTATTATTGACAATTATTATATACTTCTTTTACTCTTGCATAATATATTCTTA
>JAFVEF010000043.1 GCA_017478105.1 Bacilli bacterium
AATTTAAATCAATAGTATTACATTCAAATACAATCGTTTCTAATAAGATGAAACAAGCTTTAAAGTTATATAATGATAATTTAAAATATAGAGAAAACTCATTTAAATATGATATAAATAACGGAATTATTGAAGGAACAAATAATTTAATTAAATGTCTAAAACGAATTGCTTTTGGCTATAGGAAATATGATCATTTTATTGCCAGAATATTTTTAATTAAAAGCATTATAAAAGAGTGATTAAAAATCACTCTCTATAAACAATTCATTTATCAAATTTATTGTTCACCAACACTATTTGACAAAGAACCATTTTTACTTTTCTTCTTTTGCAACTTCAACTTTTCCTTTGTAGCTACCACAGTTAGGGCAAACTCTATGAGGTTTAATCATTTCCCCACATTTAGGACATTTAGTCATTCCAGGTACTTCCATAGCATTATGGCTTCTTCTCATTCTTTTTCTTGTTTTAGAAACCTTACGGAAAGGAACAGCAAATAATTGAATATCTAACTTCATCATTTTCAATCACTCCTCTTCAAAATCTTTTAATAAATCACTAAATGGATTATTTTCTATTTTTAATTGGTCTTCACTAATTAATCTCCATCCATCCCCATGAAATTTACTGAGATCGCTCTCCTTAGTAAATTGTAAGGGGACCTCTAGTACAGTATTTTCCCATAAAAATTGAAAAATATCAAGTAAATTTTCATTTTTTATACAATTTTTAGGAATAAAATCATCATATTCAATAGAAAATGGGTAAGTTACTTTTTTTAAAGAGATTGAATCTGGTATATACATAACCCCACTAATAGTACCACTAAAGTAATCATCTAACTCAAAATCATCATTTTCTTTTTCTTTGAAACTTCCTTTAATATTTATATCAGATAAATCTAAAATATCTGTATTTTCATAATATTCTTTTGGAATACTATAACTCTTATCAATTGTAATCTCTTTAGTACTATCTATTTGTATAAGACTTAAATCAATATTCATAATTATTCATCTTCCTCATAAACATGTTTTATTTCAGTAACTTTTAATTTACCATGATAATGCATATCAGATCCCATAGGAATAATACTTTCTTTTTTTACCCATAGTCTAATAGAAATATCTACCTTTTCTAAAGCTTCAATTGTATCTTCTACTAACAAATGATTTTCTATTTCATTTAAACTAGTTATTTTATTATCTCCTCTTGCCTTAACAGAAACTCTAATATCTTCACTTGGAATTTGTCTATCTTCACACATATCAGAAACATATTCTTCCAAATCATCCAATAATAATACTTTATAATCTACTTTTTCAGTTAAATTATTTTTAATAGTTATATTATAAGATTTAGATGATAATCCAACAGAATCAGTAACTGGAGTAACTTTTAAAATAGATACTTTTTCACCAGTACTTTCATGAAAAGTAATATCTAAAGAATCACTATTAACATCAACACTTCTTTTATCTTCAAACTTATGATAAATATAATAAGTTGAAATAATCGCAATCAATAAAATAAATCCAATATAAACAACATTTTTAATAATCTCTTTTTTTCTATTATAAGTATACATAAAACACCTCGATATTATCATAACTAATAAATACTAATATAACACTTAAAATAACTTAAAAATTATTTTATTTACAATTATTTACATAATAAATTTAATACCTGAAGTACACATGACATGTCACGACAATTAACAATAAATCTACCAGTATGGCAAAAATTCAAACCACTAATACCAGATATTCTTTCTAATTCTTCTCCTTCTTTTCCAGCCCATTCTTCTGGGAAAGGTAATCTTGCGGTTCTATCAGTACTGCTCTTTGGTAAAACTTTAATCGCAAAACCACCACGATTAGATGGAAAAGCTACAAAAAGAAGTGAATCTGTCTTCGTACTAGATAAAACAGAATCTTCATAAGGAAGATATTCCTCTAGTATTAAGTATTTACTATTATCTTCCATTTTATCAAGTATTTTAGAAACTTCTTTATCTGATAATACTTTACCATTTATATAAATAACTTCTTCTAATAATATTTCTTTTGCGAGTGAAACAGCCTTTATAAATTGAGTACTTTCATCTTCAAAAGAATCATAACTAGGATTAAACATTTTTATAATATTACTAACTGTTTTTACTTTGTAATTAGCTTCAATCTTAGGAAAAAAGCCATTATCATCAGCATCTATTCCCTCAACTAAATCTTTATCTATTCCATTAAATACTTCATCTATATATTTAATATTATTTTGTTTACTCAAAAAATCTTTTCCAAACTCTTTAAATAATAAACCAAAAGAACTATAAGTAATACCCTTATCTCTTTTTAAAGCATCTTCTTGATGATGATCATACTTTCCTCTTCCTATATCATAAACTAAGATATCATCAGATATATTAGTCGAATCAACACTTTTAGTTCTATAAACAGACACATCTTTTAAATATAATTCTAAAAAAGCTGTAGCAAATACTTCATCAGCATGCATAGTACCACTATGAGTAACACAGTTAGCTTCATTTATATTATGAACTACTCTAACCATTATCTTCGATCACTTCCTCTAGCAATCATTACTAGTCTAAAGATTTCAAGTAAAGCAGTACAAACTGCCGCAACATATGTTAAAGCAGCTGCTGTTAACATACCACGACATTTCTTTTGTTCGTCTTTATCAACCATACCTAATTTATCTATTTGTACCAAAGCCCTACTTGATGCATTAAATTCAACTGGTAACGTAACAACTTGAAATAATAAGATAACAAGTTCCATAATAACACCAATCCAAATAAGTTTAAAAAGTGATGCAAATAAACCAATCATAATCGCAACATAACCTAGTTTAGAACATAAATTAACAACAGGAACTATTGAATTTCTAAATCTTAAAAAAGTATAACCTTCTTTGTCTTGAATAGCATGTCCACATTCATGTGATGCAACACTAACACTGGCTAACGACGTATTTTGATAAATATCACTAGATAATCTAACAACTTTTCCTCTAGGATCATAATGATCAGTCAAAGTACCTTGTACTTCTTCAATTTTGACATTACTTAATCCATTAGAATCTAATATTTTTCTCGCAACTTCTCTTCCACTTAAATGTTTTTTACTCATAATTTGTTTTGTTGAATTATATTTACTAGTAATATAACCTTGCGCCATAGTAGTAATTAATACTCCAATTATCATTATTAAATAATACATTTAACCACCTCATTTTTCTCTATTATAACATATTTTTTATGGCCTATAAACTTTTATTATATTTTCAAATACTGAAACTCCATCTATAGCTGCAGTAGTTATTCCACCAGCATACCCACAACCTTCTCCGCATGGATATACTCCTAAATAATTACTAACTCCTAATTCATTTCTAACTATAGTAACTGGCGAACTAGTTCTAGACTCAACTCCCATTAATATAGTATCAGAGGAAGCAAATCCTTTTATTTTTTTATCAAAACTTACTATACCTTCTTTTAAACTATCATTTATATAATCTGGAAATAATTTATTTAAATCCGCAAAATTAGTTTTTCCTAAAACCTCAGGTTTAAAACTTCCAAAAGAACTACTCTCTTTATTATTTAAATAATCTCCAAATAATTGTACTGGTATATAGCCATTTCCAAGTTGATAAGCACATCTTTCCAATTTTCTTTGGAATTCTACACCATCTAATAAATTAGTCCCATAATCATTTTCACTAATATTAACTACTATTGCACTATTACTACAACTACTATTTCTCGAATAATTACTCATACCGTTAATAGCCAATAGTCCTTCTTCACTACTAGCATTAACAACATATCCACCCGGACACATACAAAATGAATAAACACTTCTTCCATTATCACATTGATGAACTAGTTTATAACTTGCCGCTGGAAGTTTTTTATAGTCTAAGCCATACTGACTCTTATCAATTAACTCTCTTTTATGAACTATTCTAACCCCAACACTAAAATTTTTATTTTTCATCAAAAACTTCTTATTTTTTAAAAGATAAAAAGTATCTCTAGAAGAATGCCCTATTGCTAAAACTAAAACACTACAATTAATTCTCTTATTATTATTAATTTCTACTCCACTTACTTTATTATCATTAATAAAAATATCAGTCATTTTACTATTAAATAGAAATTCTCCCCCAAAACTTTCAATTTTCTTTCTAATATTAACAATAACCTTTCTAAGTATATCAGTACCTATATGTGGTTTTGCTTCATACATTATTTCTTCAGGAGCCCCATTCTCTACAAATATTTCAAAAACTCTTTTACCAATATGTTTTTTATCTTTAACTAAAGTATTTAATTTTCCATCAGAAAAAGTCCCTGCTCCACCTTCTCCAAACTGAATATTGGATAATATATTTAATCTATTTGAAGAAAAGAATTCATCGACACTTTTAATTCTCTCTTCCATCTTTTCCCCTTGTTCTAAAACTAATACTTTATATCCTGCTTCTGAAAGAAAATAAGCACAGAAAAGTCCACTAGGACCACTTCCCACCACAACAATTCTATCATTTATTTTTTCACTACCTGTAATATTATAAGTATACTCTTCACTACTACTTAAAAATATATCATTTGAAGAATTATTACTAATTACCTTATCTTCATCTAAAACATTACAATCAACTTCATAAACAAAATATATTTTTTTCTTTCTCGCATCAATACTTTTCTTTATAATCTTATAATCAATTACTTTAGTATTTAACTTCTTTTCTATTTTTTTTAAAAGATAACTCTCATTATCTAAATCAATATCAATTTTTATTTGTCTAACTCTAATCAATTATAAATCACTCCCCGCAAGTAACCCAGTTAATACACACTCTACTATGTTATAACCACCACATTTACCATTCATATCAAGTAATTCTCCAATAATATATAACCCTTTACTCTTTTTAGATTCAAAAGAACTAATAGATACCTCATCAAGCTTAACTCCCCCATTAGTTATCTGACTATAATCAAATGATTTAGTTCCAATAATATTAATTTTAAAACTTCTTAAATTACTACATAATAATAATTTCTCTTTATTACTTAAATCTTGATAATAACTATTTTTATCTAATTTACATACTTTTAATATAACAGGAATTAATTTAGTATTCAAAAACCCTTCTAATAATTCATATAAGTTTTTATCATTATGCTTTTTACTATAATTATCCATATAAGAAGTAATCAAAGTATCTATAAAAGGAACAAAATTAATAATTATTTCTTCTTTTTTATTACTATCTAATCCTCTAGTAACATAATGACTTAAATTAAATGTACAAATACCACTAATACCATCTTTAGTAAATTGTACTTCTCCTTCTTCACAATCTATATAATTACCATCTTCAAATAATTCAATTTTAACTAAACTTCTAATCCCAGATAACTCTTTTAAATATTTAAAATCACTAATTAAAGGGACTAATCCGGGAAGTGGTTTAATAATAGTATGTCCTAATTTTTCTAAAAAACTATACCCCATACCTGTACTACCGGTTTTAGGATAACTACATCCTCCACAAGCTAAAACTAATTTTTCTGAACTAAACTCACCTAAACTAGTATCTAAAACATATTTATCTTTATAAATAATATTATTAACTAAACAATTACAAATAATTTCAACTCCTACTCTAGAAGCTTCTTCTAAAAGTAAATTTTTAACAGTAACAGCTTGATTAGAATAAGGATAATAATAACCATTTTTAATATTAGGAATAACTCCCAAATCATTAAAAAAATCTAAAACCATCTCTAAATTTTTATCACTAATAATACTATCTACTATATCTATATCTCTACTATCATAATTTTTCTTACTAAAAACACTATTATAGTAATTACAACGTCCAGCACCAGTCATTAATAATTTCTTAAGACAAGAATCATTTCTTTCTAAAACTATTACTTTTTTATTATTCTTTTTAGCTTTAATCGCACATACAATTCCACTAATACCCCCACCTACAACGATAACGCAACACATAATAGTCCCTCCAAACATCTTTATTATATCATAGAAATATTAATTTTTTTTTTCAAAATAATTGTTAAAAATATAAAAATATAATATACTCTAAATAGGTGATTATATGAAGAATAAAAAGAAAAAAATAAAATTAAAAAAGA
>JAFVEF010000007.1 GCA_017478105.1 Bacilli bacterium
ATTATGAATTATATGATTCATCACAAGTATTTAACTTCTTATATAGAGATAATTACATTAAAATCACATAAAAAAAGAAAATCAAACTTATTATAAAATTCAATTTCCTTAATTATCTCCCCCAAAACTCTTTACACTAACAATTATTTGTATTGTATATAGAATATACGTTTGATATAATAAAGTTAAAACATTGTAACATAAAAGAGAACTTTTTTTCAAGTTCTCTTAATTTCATATTTAAAGCTAGGCATTTAACCTAACTTTGTCATATATGACTTTAGATAGACTTATATATCCCTCGATTAATTCTTCATAACGCTATCTACTATTATTATACTGTTTTTATCTATTTTTTATACAATATTTTCTTAAAATATGAGATTAGTTTTTCTCTTAATAAATTTTGTGTGTATTCATCTAAAACAACTATTTTTTTATCTTGATTTTCATAAAAATTCTTAATTCTCATACTTGATATTATTTTAACCTGCTCTAATAAAGCAATCGAATCAGTTTGTTTTATGTATTGCCAGCTAAAATGTTTGGTTTCATGATAGTTTCTATTATTATAATCTTCTTTTGTTTTAAAATGTTTTTCTTTTGGACTTGTTAATGGAATGCAAAGTGCTAAATTATCAATCTTTGGTAAATTATATAAAACTCCTAAATGTACACTGTTTATTTCCGAACCAACATTTCCTCTAAAATCTATGTGACATAAAGTACCATCAACAAAATTTATTTCTTTATTTTTTTTCATAATATCAACCGCCTCCAAAAGTAAAATAAGAAAGAGGCAATAGCCTCTTTCCATTCAAAGAGTAGACTAACATGTCCCTAGCCAATGGCGTCACAATGCTACCCATAGATGAATATAATTTGGTTGACTAATATGTCCCTCGATTTCTCTTCACAATGCAACCAATTACATAATCACTTATGTGCCACATATTATAACACAATATATATAAAAAGTCAAAACATCAATAATTTCAACTTTTTACATTTTTATTATATACAATTTTTTTTATAGTTTCAATAGTCTATTTTGAGATAATATAATGTATAACTCGAATTTAAACATTTGATGATGTTTATCTAATTATTTCAAATAAAATAAAAACGTTGATTTCTCAACGTTAAATTCATAATGGTGGAGCATAGCGGGATCGAACCGCTGACCTCCACGGTGCAAACGTGGCGCTCTCCCAGCTGAGCTAATGCCCCATTACTTGGTTTTAATCACAACCAGTAATAGAATTATAGCAAAGCTTTCCTTTAAAGTCAACTCTTTTGCATTATTTTTTCTAGATATTCCTTTTCATAATAATATATATCATTATCTTTTACTAAATGTTTTCTATCTTTATAAAAATCATTTTTAGTACTTATTATTTTAGTTTTTTTAAAGTTATAGTTATTTAGATATCTTTCTAATAGAAATCTATTATATTTATAATTAATTAGTTTATTTTCTTTAATTATTAACACTACTAATAATATAGTCATTACTATTATATTTATCTTTTTTTCTTTTATTAAAAAAATAGTTATCGTTGTATAAAAACTTATTTGTATTACAAGTTTTAGACTTTTCTTTAGAGGTAATATTTTTTCTAATACTATATTTAATAATTTTCCTCCATCTAATGGATATATAGGCATTAAATTAAAACTTAAAATACTTAAGTGATATATATTAATCATTTTTATATCATTTTTAAAAATAGTAACTAATAATAATCTAGCTAATACTTGAAATATAGGACCCATTATTAGTATAAAGAATTCTTTAAAACTATTAGTATTTATAGGCATATTTAATTTTGTTATTCCACCTAGTGGATATATTATTATTTTTTCTACTTCAACATTTACTATTTTAGCACCTATCGCATGACCTAGTTCATGGATTATAATTAAAACACTTATAATTATAAATTCTTTAAATGCCCCTACTATTATAAATATTAAAGCAGATATATATGTTAATAAATTTATTTTAAATATATTCTTTATAATCTAGATACTTCCCATCTTTTTGAAATACTAAATATAACTTTTCATTAGTATCCCCTATTATTTCATCTTTTTCTATATAATCATATAGTTTTATATCTCCTACATTAATATTTCCATACAATGTATCTATTCCATTTACTTGTTCTATAATTATAACTTGATTATAATCATCTTTTTTTCCTATATATATTACTACTCCACTTTCTAATGCTTTTACTAAAGTATTCTTACTTACAGTTAATTCTACTCCGTCTTTATATTTAGTTTCTTTTTTATAAGCTATTTTTTCTGTTGATACCGGAATAGTTTTATCAGTCTTATTTATAGATAATAAATTACCAAAATACTTTTCATAGTTTTTTTTCATATTCATGTAATGAATACTTTTTTCATAAATATTTTCTTTAATTACTTTTTTTATATTACTATTTTTTTTAATAAGTATTAATCCTATTAAAAGAATTATTATTGAGATAAGTGTTTTACTTAAAAATATTTTTACTTTTCTTTTTAGTACAAGTTTTTCTTTAATCATTTTCATATATCTCCTTCAATTAAATATATGAAAAATAAAAATAAGTATGTTAATTTATACTTATTTTTTTATATTTTTTAGGAATTATTTTTATTATTAAATAAACTAATTCTATATAAATAATATTAGTTAATAGACTATGAGTAATTTTATAAAATACTCTATTAAAAGTAATAGATACTATATTAAATGAGAATAGTATTATTCCTGTTAGAGATTCATATATACTTATAATTAGTATAATATATAAAATTATTTTTACTAAAGAAAGTCCATAATTTTTATAAATATATTTTGAAATAATACCTATTATTACAAATAGTATTCCATTAAAAAATAATAAATTTGTATAGAATAAATCATAAATCATTCCAAAGATAAATAATAATAGATAATACTTATTTTCTTTTTTTCTATAAAATGGATAAATAATTATAATTGAAGATACTGTAAGTAATGGAGTTAAAAGTGATAAATCATTTATTAAAAATGGTAGATAGTTTGTTAGTAAACCATCTAATAATAGAGATATTATAAGAATAACTATGGGGATCATTTTTTCTCCTTTAGTACTGTTACATAATGAATATCATTAAAGTTTTGATATGTTTTAATATAGATTGTTTTACTTAAATTATATTTATCACTTTCTATTTTTTCTACAGTACCTATGTATATTCCTTGAGGAAACATTGAACCTAATCCACTTGTTAGGACTTCATCTCCTACATTTACAGCAGTTGTTTTATCGATACCTGTTGCCTTAATAAGACCTGTTTCTTTATCATATCCATTTAGTATAGCAAAATTATCAGTATTATTTGTTTTTATAGAAATACTTACTTTAAAATTAATATCTTCAGTAGTAATTAGTTTTACTTCACTTGAATGATTAGATACTTTTTCTATTTTTCCTATCAATCCATATTTAGTAATAACTGCCATTTCATTTTTTATACCATCTTTTTTACCCTTATCTATTGTTATGGTATTAAACCAATAACTTTTATTTCTAGATAAGATAGTAGCATTTTCTGGAGTATATTCAGTTATAGTTTTATTTAATTCTAATTGAGCTTTTAAATCTTGTATTTCTTTTTCTAAAGATTCATTAACATTCTTTTGAATAATATAACTCTCAGATTGATCTTTATTCTTTTCTTTATTAAATGGTTTAGTACTAGGGATTAATAATACTTTTTGAATAAAAGTAGTAGTATCTTTTAAGATACTTTCTACACTACTAACATATCTATTTTTATTTAAAGACATAAATAGTAAAATAATTACTAATACAGGTATTAGTATAAATAATAAAATTTTGTTTTTATCTTTTTTCTTTTTATACATATTATCATCTCACTTTTAATTATAGTATAAATTTTATTTCCTTACAATTAAATATTTAATTCATTTTTATGTTCATAAAAACTATAAAAAGTATCATTTCCTACTATGATATGATCTATTACTGGTATACCTTGTATTTCTCCTGTTTGAAATAGTTTTATTGTAAAGTAAATATCTTGTTTAGATGGTGTAATATCTCCTGTTGGATGATTATGAAGACATACTATAGATGAAGCACTTAATAGATAGGCTTCTTTAAATATTTCTCTTGGATGGGTTATTGATTGATTGATAGTTCCAATAAATATAAGTTTTCTTTTTATTAGTTCTTGTTTTGTATTAAAGTAATAACAGTAAAAGTATTCTTGTTTTAAATTATAAAATAAATATTTAGAATCTTCATAAATATCTTTAGGATTATCTAATTTAATTAGTTTTTCTTCTTTTTTTAAAAATATTCTTTTACCTAATTCTATGGAAGATAAAATCTCCATAGCTTTTACTTCACCTATTCCTTTGATTTTCATTAAATCATATAATGATATATCTTTTAAATCTTTTAATTTATATTTATTTAATATATCAATAGATAAATCAGTTACTGATTTATCTTTAGTACCTGTTTTTAGAATAATTGAGAGTAATTCTTTATCGGAGAGATTAGTAATACCATGTTCTTTTAATCTTTCTCTAGGTCTTTCATTCTTTGGAATGTTTTTTATTGTATATATAGTTACACCCCATTATTATTATTCACAATTATTTAATTTTTAATAGTCTTTTTTGTTATTTCTTCATAATTTGATAATATTACTTCTTCTATTGTTAAGATTTCATCTTCTTCAGTAGTTTCTTTAATTAGAAAATCAAATTGAGATACATTTTCAAAGAATTCTTTTGAGTTTACTTCTTTTTCTTTTATTGATAGAGAAATTCCTCTACTATTATAAATATCTTTTAGTTTTTCTATTACTTCTTTATCTTTAGTAATACCTACATAGACATAATATTTTTTATTATCTTTTTCTACTAGTCTTTTAGAAACATAGTTTTTATTTAAATCTTTTTTATCTATATAAACTCCTTCTTCTAAAAAATAATATGTATCTTTAGAATTAAAGTTTTTAAAGATATCTTTTTTACTTCCAAATATTAATTCACCAGAAAAGAATCCTAATCCAATAAAAAAAATACTTGAGATTATTATTTTTTTCATATAATCACCAAGTATATTTTAATTTATAATATACAAATTATTTGTCGAAATAAATATCAAGAATAGATTTTTAGCCTATACGGAAAGCCGGTGATACACCGTAAGCACCATAAGAACTGCGAGAGTTGCAATCGCCTGTAGAATTGCCATAGTAGAAATAGCTCGTATTATTAGAATAAGCCGAGCGCAACCACCAAGATTTATTAGAATTGTTAGATTTTTTTATTGCTCCTGCATAACTTGATGTTGTTACCCCTATTGATTCATAATAATCTAATTGTCTCGTTTGCCCTTGCGCTGTGTCATAAATTCCTGTATAGTTCCACACTTCTCTTGCTGATAATAAGTATAGTTTATCGGGTGTCGTGAAGTTTGTCTCGCCTGATGTACTACCATGTCCTGATACTACGGTTGTTTCTATTATTCCATCTTTTAATTCTTGAGGTAGTGCATTATAAATATCAGCATTTACATATGTTCTCATTTCACTTGCGGGCCATCCACCTATATTTCCATTTCCTATTGAAGTACTGCTTGAATCATAGGGGTTCATCCTATGACTTGTAACAATATCTGTAAACTCTATGACAAAACCGCAGGCAGTTTGTGAAAATCCTTCTGTCGAACATTCTGCAGGAGTTGATTTGTTCGCAATTCTTAAAGTTTGTGTTCCAAATGTTCCCATATCTATTGTTTTAGTATCTCCGACATTATAAGCACTTGTATTTCCTGTTTTTACGACACTAATAATTGTTTCCCAAGAATCTGTTTCAAATGATTCTGGATGAACTGGTTTAACGGCATTATCATCTGCTTGAACGTAAGTTACCGAAAATGATAAATTTAGTGTTTGTTCTGTACTTGGTAAATCATCTTTAGTTATATCTTTTTTATATCCAACTCTTACTTTATATGTTTCTGTTTTTCCAGCTTCTAATAGATGATTATTCTGAATTGTTACTCCATCAAAATAAGAAACACTATATTCTAAATAGTTAGGTAAAGTATTTATTTCTGTTCCATTTAGTTTATTTGAAATTGCTGATATCATTCCATCGATAGTTCCGGCATTTTTCGCATCAACTGTGAATTCAAAATAATCTCCTGGTAAGTTTAAATTTACACTATATGATACTGTAGTTTTAGCAGTATCTATTGCCGGAGTTGAAGCTGTCACACTACCAGACTTTACTTGAACATTATCAAAATAAATATCCCATTTATTATCTTTTACAACTGTTGTACCTACTATGTTTAAATTAGTACTTAATAAAGCATAACCTAAACTTATGCTTAATAATAAAATTATAAGTACCATAAATAAATATCTTCTTTGCATATACTTCTCACCTATTATAATTTTATAATAATTATTGTTTTTATTCAATATAAAAAGAGAATAATAATCCTCTTTTAGACAAAGTTTTTATATTCTGATGGAAGATATTCATCTTTTTTTCTTTTCATTGAAACTACACTTAATTTTCCATCAAAACCAGTAGTTTCTTCCATTTCATTAAAATCTAAATCCTGAAATAAGTTTTTAGCCCTCAAGTTATCTATTAAACAATCGACAAAGAACTCTTCAAAACCAGCTTCTTCCATTTGATTTATAAAATATTTTAAGAAATTAGTTCCTATATGTAGACCTCTATAATTACCATCTATACAAATATTAGATATATATAAATAATCATTATCTTTAACTTTATTAATTATTACTTTTAAATAATTATTAATAGTATTATTAAAGTTTTCATTTATACTTTCTAATTCGGAATAATCATAATCTAAGTTATTAGAATTATCTAATGAATTAATTATACCTATTATTTTATTTGTAGTTTCATTATAAGCTACATATAAATTATTATAGTTAAAGAAAAAGTTTTCTTCTTTTAGTTTTTCTTTAAAAAAACTAATTGCTTCTTCTTCATCATTTTTAAACCAATATGGGTAGATATATGGATCAGTATCATAAATTAGTTTAGATATTTCTTCCATATTATCATCTTCTCTTGCTTTTCTAAATGTAATTAATTCATTTTGAACAGTGAAATTATTATTCATAAATCCTCCTATTTTAATAATTCTTCTAATTTATGTTTTTCTTCTTCTAGTCTCTTTCTATCTAATTCTACTATATTTTTAGGAGCTTTGTTTACATAATTTTCATTAGATAATAATTTTTCTCTTCTTTCAATTGATGACTTTAATTGATTAATTTGAATTTCTTTTAAAGCTTTATCTGCTTCACTTTCTATTTTTTCAAAGAATATTTGAGCTTTAGTTCTAGCAGAAAATACTTTATATGCTTTCATTCCTAATGGTTTCTTTATAATATTATCTTTTATCTTTAACATTTTTATAACTAAGTCATTATCATCTTCTGTATCAAACATTACTTTCATATCTTTAGTTATATTATTTTCTTGTTTAATATTACGGAATTTCTTTATAAATTCTACTTGATCATCTACTGCTTTTTCTTCATTTTCAAAGATATATTTTTTAGAGTATTTAGGATATTCACAAATCATTAAATTCTCTTCTTCTTTTACTGGTAATTTAGAATATATTTCATCTGTTACATATGGCATAAATGGTTGAAGTAATTTCAAAATATTAGTTAATACAAAACATAATGTTGACTTTGTACTAATTTCATCTATTGAATATTTAGCCATTTCAATATAATAATCGCAGAAATAATTCCAAGTAAATTCATAAATAATAGATCCGGCATTATTAAATTGATATTTATCCATGAACTTTTTAGTATCATGAATTGTTTTTTCTAATTTAGTTAATATCCATTTATCTTCTGGTTTTAAGTTATCTAATTTTATTTCTTTTAAATCACTGATATTTGATAATACGAAACGAGAAGCATTCCATACTTTATTAATATAATTCCAAGTAGATTTTATTTTTTCTTCATCAAAACGCATATCAGTACCAGGAGCAACATCAGTAGCAAGATAATAACGTAGTGAGTCTGCTCCATATAGTTTTACCATATCAAATGGATCTATACCATTTCCTAGAGATTTTGAGAATTTTCTTCCTTCTTTATCACGAATTAGACCATGGATTAGACAATCTTCAAACGGTCTTTGTCCAAGCAATTTTTCTCCTTGGAAAGTCATTCTATTAACCCAGAATGGAATAATATCATATCCTGTTACTAAGCATTGGTTTGGATAGTATTTCTTTAATAGTTCGGTATTTTCTGGCCAACCTAGTGTTGCGAAAGGCCATAAGGCACTTGAAAACCATGTATCTAATACATCTTCATCTTGAATCCATCCTTTTTCTTTTGGAGCTTCCATTCCTACGTATACTTCATCACCTTTATACCAAGCTGGTATTCTATGACCCCACCATAACTGACGTGATATACACCAGTCATAAGTAATTTCCATCCAGTGATTCATAGTTTTTTCATATCTAGATGGAATGAAATTAACTTTTTCATCTTTCTTGTTTTGCGTTTCTAATACGTGATCAGCAAGTGGTCTCATTTTTACAAACCATTGTTTTTTAATCATTGGTTCAATCATTACACCTGTTCTTTCAGAATGACCTACTTCATGTACTAATGGTTCTACTTTTAAAAGTAATCCTTCTTCTTCTAAATCTTTTAAAACTTCTTCACGACATTTTTCTCTAGTTAATCCTTGATATTTTTTAGGAACATTTTCATTCATAGTAGCATCATCATTCATAATTACTATTCTTTCTAAATTATGACGATTTCCTACTTCAAAATCGTTAGGATCATGAGCAGGTGTTATCTTAACGGCACCAGTTCCTTTTGTCATATCAGCATGTTCATCAGTAATAACTGGTATTTTTTTATTTACTATTGGTAGAATTACATTTTTTCCAACATACTTTTTGTATCTTTCATCTTCTTCATTTACCGCAACAGCAGTATCTCCAAATAATGTTTCTGGACGAGTTGTCGCAACATCAATGTAATCTTCACTATCTTCTAATTTATATTTTAAATGATAGAAAGCTCCCTTTTCTTCTTTGTAGATAACTTCTTCATTAGATAAAGCTGTTTGAGCTTCTGGATCCCAGTTAATGATTTTTTCTCCACGGTATATTAATCCTTCATTATAATAATCAACAAATACTTTTCTTACTGCTTTAGATAACCCTTCATCAAGAGTAAATCTTTCTTTAGAATAATCTAGTGATACTCCTAATTTGGCCCATTGTTGTCTAATAATATCCCCATGTTCATGAGTCCAATCCCAACAAGCATTTAAGAATTTTTCTCTTCCGTATTCGTATTTATTTATTCCTTGATCTTTTAATCTCTTAACTACTTTAGCTTCTGTTGCGATAGCAGCATGATCCATACCAGGTAACCATAATGTATCATAACCTTCCATCTTCTTATAACGAATTATAATATCTTGTAGTGTTACATCCCAGGCATGTCCTAAGTGTAATACTCCTGTAACATTTGGAGGTGGTAACACAATACCGTATGACTTTTTATTACTTTTTTCATCACATTTAAAATAATCTTTCTTTAGCCATTTTTCATATTTATCTTTTTCTATACTTTCATGGTCATATTTCTTATTTAATTCTTCCATAATCTTCCTCTTTTCTTAATAGTTTTATTTTTTCTTTATCATTTCTATATTCAATTATTTTTTTAGCATCATTTTGTAGTACATTAAAAATTGGTCCCCATTTTGTAACTTTTATAGAATCAGTATATTCATTAAAATTATTTGTTTCTTCTAAGATATCAAATGATTCTTTAAAATTAATATCATTTAAGAATGAAAAGTAGACGAGTACATGATCACTATTATTTTTTAAAATATCTTTAGGTACACTTTCACCTTTATAAAAACATTCCACTACTTTTTCACTTGGTATAAAATCAAATTTATGAGATAAGTGACTCGCTACTTGATGATAGATATCTACTTTATCCATATCTCTTATCATTTTTGCATAAAATAATTCTTCTTCTGTTAAATTATCTTCAATCTTTAATTTATTATGATTCTTAATGGCTTTTTCTATTATTGAATCATAATAATTATTATCTAGAAAATCTCTAATATGCTTTTCTTTGAATAAATAATCTGTTGCATACTCAGCATGATCTAATAATGCATCTGAAAATGAATTGTTTTGTTTTAATTGTTCAAATCTACCTAAATCGTGTAGTAATCCTATTATTTTTGATAAGTATATATGTTCTTCATCTAAATTTAATCTTTTTCCTAACTCTTCCATTAGATTATCTACTTTATATGAATGATCATATTTTAAGCTAATCATTTCAGAAAAGTCTTTATAGTTATCATAATACTTATCAAATTGTTTAACTACTTTTTTATATTCATCTTTCAACATAAAAAAACTCATCCTTTCTTAAAGGACGAGTTTTACCCGCGGTACCACCTTAATTTATAGATTAATCTATACACTTAATTATCATTAACGCTGATTAACGAAAAATCCTATTTACTTAGATTTCTTGCTACCACTGCTACCTTCTTATATCAATTTATTAGTTTACACCAACCACTAACTCTCTTAAAAATATAATATAATACTCCTCAGGGTTATCACATCTGTAAAGTATTATACTATTATTATTTAACTTTTTCAACAAAAAAAGAAGTTTATCACTTCTTTATTTTGCACCCATTTGACTGTATTCAACGATTTTTCTATTAGCAGCTTCAATGTTATCAGCTTGTTGCTTTACTGTTCCGATTGCTTCTTCTAAACCGTTAGCACGTAAATCTTCTATTTCATTCAACATTTTAATATGAGCTTCTGTAACAGCACCATTTTCTTGAGCTTTTTTTATAGTATCAACCATTTTATTCATTGCATCTGTTAGTTTATCAGCATTGGCTTTAATTTTTTGTGCAGTTTCCATTGCTTCAGCAGGTGATAGTTTTACATTTCCATCTTGCATTACTTGCATCTAAATCACTCCTTTATTAACGTATAATTCTTTTTGTCTCATCAAGCATTTGATGAAAACCTCTAGTTTTTGATTTTGAAAAATCTTTAATTTCTTCAGCATGCTTTCCAATTTTTTCTAAAGCTGGTTTTTTATCTTCAAATTTATTTAATAGGTCAGTTGCTAAAGTACCTTCTAGCCCTCCACTAGTAAGTTTTGTAATATCAGCTTCTAATTCTTTTTGAGCTTGTCTATAATTTTCACATGCTTCAAGTAATTCCTTATCAATAAGCTCTAAATCTTCTGCATTAACTTTAATGTTTGGTAACATTATTTCACCTCCTATAGTTAGAATATTCCCATATTCTTTAATTTAATTTTAATTTTTTTATTTGTAATATGCAACTTTTTTTTAGTTATTATACATTTATTTACATAATAATTATCTTATTTCATATATTTATTGTAGGTATTTATAAACACATCTTTTTAAATACTACATATTTTATATTAGAAATGGATTTTACTATTTCTTATCTTCTTAATTATACTAGAAAGGAGGTAAATAATGAATTGTAGTGAAAATAATTGTTCTTCATGTATTTTTGATATTCTAAAGAAAATATTAGTTTTACAAAAACAAGATTTTTCATGTGAAAACTATGTTGGTTGTGATAAACCTTTTTTAGGACCTAGTCTTAATACTGTTTGTTATAACACTAGACCAATACAATTATATATTTGTTCTACTGGAACTAGATGGACATTTGATTATACTTTAGAAGATGGAACTACTGGTACTAGTAGTGTTTTAAGAGTAGAAGCTTTAGATGATTGTTGCTGTACATGTAGAATTTTATATTTAGATGATACTACAAATCAATATTTAAGTACTAATCAATTTGTTACTATTGATTTAAAATGCTGTGGAGCTATACGTTGTTTAAATGATATTAATGTTGATTTATGCTAAAAAAAGATTGACTCGATAGTCAATTTTTTCTTTTTATACTAGTTATTTCATTTATATTTATAATTGTATTATCCATAAGTAGAATAGATTCTTTATTTCTTCCAATTATGTATGTATCATAAGTTTTATTCTTAGTAGTAATAATTACTCTTATGTTATAGAAATTTTCTTTATCATTAAAAATAGTATCTAAATTATTTTCTTCTTGTTCTTTTATATAACAGATATTTCTATTATTATTTATTTTTTTATTAATTGAATTTTGATATATTTTAGGTATTTTTTTCATTGTAATCTCCTCTATATATTTTATGAAATAATATAATAAAAAGACTTAGTTTTTGATATAATATAAATGAAGGTGATTTATATGAGTCAAAAGATTAATTATAAAATACTAATACCAATTGTTTTATTAGCCTTTATTAGTATTATTACAATTAATAGTGCTTTAACTTATACTTCTAGTAGTTTAGGTAATTTAGCTATTAAACAGACTATTTGGTATGTGATTGGTTTTTTATTAGTTTGGGTTGTAGTTATTTATAAAAATGAATACTTGTATAGATTATCTTGGTACTTATATGGTATTGGTAATATATTACTAGTTTTATTATTGTTTTTTGGTACACCTATAAATAATAGTAGATGTTGGTTTACTATACCTGGTATTGGAACATTTCAACCTAGTGAGTTTATGAAGATATTTTTAATGTTGGTACTTGCTAGTATGATACATAAATTTAGAGGGGAATATAAAGAACCTACTTTAAAGGATGAACTTATTTTTATTCTTAAAACATTTTTAATAGTATTAATTCCTTCTATTCTTACTTTTTTACAACCTGATACTGGGGCTGTATTAATATATATGATTATCTATATTAGTATGATGTTTGTTAGTGGTATTAGAATTAGATGGTTTATTTCATTCTTTTTAGTTTTTCTTTTATTGATAGGATTAATACTTTGGTTATATTTTTACAAAGAAAATATATTTATTAAAATATTTGGGACTTCTATTTATTATCGATTAGAGAGAATATTTAATTGGAGTAATGGAAGTGGATTACAGTTAGAAAACTCGATGGCGGCTATTGGATCTAGTGGATTATTTGGACATGGTTATAATCAGACACCTATTTATTTTCCTGAATCTTCTACTGACTTTATATTTGCGGTATATGCCTCTAATTTTGGTTTTATTGGAGTTATTGTTTTAATTGGAATTATAATTTATTTAGATGTAAATATTATTTTATTAACTCGTAAAAATATAGAAGATACTGATAAATATATAGTTGCGGGTATACTTGGAATGTTACTCTTCCAACAAGTACAAAATATTGGAATGACTGTGGGATTATTTCCTATTACAGGAATTACTCTTCCATTTGTTTCCTATGGAGGAAGTAGTCTTTTATCGTATATGTTATTAGTTGGAATACTTCTTAATATCTCAGTTAAGAAAAATAGAACTTATAAATACAAATAAAAAAACTCTTAGTAAAAATTACTTAGAGTTTTTTATTATTCGTCTATTACTAACATTAACAATATGATGCTCCAAAACTATAAACCCCACAATCTAAGCCATTACCATTAGCACTTACAGCACCTTCAGAATCAGCATAAACTTCTAGGTTTGAAACAGAACAATAATATTCAAAATTATTAGGTTCATATTCATTGCAGTATGATGTACCAAAAGCATTTTGTAATACATTTTTATTATATTCATAGTATATACTATTACATTTATCATTTAATTCATCATAATATTCAGATTTACAACGATTATTCACATCATCCCATGTATCTAGACCCCTTATTGCATATGTTCCAGCTGTTAGTCCCGGATTATTATTGGCCATCACTTCTGTAATTACAAATTCTATATAGCTTTCCGTTACTACATTATCTATTAATTTATGTTTTAGATAAAATGGTTTGTTACCATTTGCTGCCATTACATCTTGTGCACTACTATATTGAGTTATAGATTCAGGTATTACTTGATTAAACCTAATATAGTTTTTATCTGGTCTACTTGTATCCTTTAAATTCACCGTATAAACCGTTTGTGGATGTGGTACAGGTGCTACGTTTGTATCACTTTGGACATATGTTACTGAAAATGATAGGTTTAGTGTTTGTGGAGTTGCAGGTATATCAGAAACATTTATATCTTTTTTATAACTTACATGTACTTTATATTTTTCTGAAGTTCCTGAAGCTAGTAGATGGTTTGGTCCTATATCTATATCATCTACATAAGATACTTTGTATTCTAAATAATTTGGTAGTGTTGTAATTTCTGTTCCATTTAATTTATTTGATACTACTGATACCATTCCATCTATTGTACCTGCGTTTACCGCATCAACTGTAAACTCATAGTATTCTCCTGGAATAGTTAATGTTACTGAGTAATTTACAGTAGTTTTTGCTGTATCGATTGTTGGAGTTGATGCAGATACACTACCTGTCTTAACTTGGACATTCTCCCAGTGAATATTCCATGTCGGATTATTAATTGTTCCTGTTCCAACTATATTTAGATTAGTATTTAATACGGCATATCCTATTGATATTACTAATATCATTATAATTAGAATCATATAATTTAGTTTTTTCTTATTTTTATTATAACTATACATATACTTCACCTTATTATAATTTTATAATAACTAGTTTTTTTATTCAATAAAAAAAGTATTAAACTTATTTATTTAATACTTCTTCATATACTTCTTTTAGTTGTTTTCCAACATTTTTAATATCTCTATCTAGTGCTACTTTATAAGCTTCTTCTCCTAGATATGGTAATTCTTTGTTTAGTATCTTTTTTATTTTTACATAGAATTCATCTATATCTTTGGCTTTATAGACATTTTTACCATCTACTAACCATTCATCAAATACTGGGATATCTCTTATTAGGGCATTAGCTTTACAAGCACTTGCTTCCATTATTGGAATTCCTTCTGTTTCCTCAAGAGTTGGGAATAAATATAAATCACAACCATTCATGGCATCTATTATTTCACTTTGAGGAACATATCCCGCAAATACTAAATTATCTAATTTTGTATTAACTGCATCACGTACATTTTTAGTGGCAGCAGATAAAGGACTATATCCAAACCAAATAAATTTATATTCAGGTAGTTTTTTAGCTAATTCTACAAAATCAACTATTCCTTTTCTTTCAATATAAAGACCTACTCCAATGATTGCTTTATCGTTTTCTTTTAAATTATATTTTTTTCTAAATCTTTCTTTGGCTTCTTTATCTGGCCTAAATTTATCTAATTCAATTCCATTTGAAATAGCAAATATCTTTTTCTTTATTCCATATCCTTCTAATAATCTTTTTGAATATGGAGTTGGAGTTATTATTACATCACCTTGAGAATAACATTTTATTAACCATTTTTTAAAAAGAGGAGCTAATTGTTTTGAAAAAATAAAGCCATTTCTAAAATCTTCTTCTGTTGAGTGAGCATGATATACTACTTTTTTTCCTTTCTTATGAGCTTTTTTCGCAAGTCTATATGATTTTAATCCATACCAATTAATATGAACAATATCATAATCATCTTTTAAGTCTTTTGTATATGGAACATTTACATAATCTAGGGCTCTCATTTGATGTTTTATGGCTTTTCCTAAACCACTTTTAGAGAACATTTTTTCTCCTTCGGTATATAATAAAACTTTCATAAATTCATCTCCTACATCCATTATATAATCATCTTATTTTGATTACAAATTATTTATTTATTGTATGACATTTTTCACATATATCACTTTTTAATAGATAACCACAGTTTGTACAAAATTTTGTTTTTCTTATATTATGATTATTTTTAATTTCTTTGTGAAGTTTTTTTAAAGATATAATATATAGTGAAATTAAAAAGATAAAGAAAGTCATTATGAATAATTGTTTTTGTGAAATAATACAAAAATCATAAGATCCATGAATAATTGTAGGAACTAATAAACTATATATAATATTCTTTTTTTCTTCTTTTTTATTATTATTTATAGATGCTTCTTTCGCAATAGATAAAAAATATCCCATAAATAATCCTAAAAAAGCATGGGCAGGTACAGAACTTATGGCTCTTGTGATAGCTGTTTTTAATGTCTGTTTTCCCATTACATATATAATGTTTTCAAAAAAAGCAAATCCAAGTGATGTGAATATTGAATAAACAATAATATCATATGATTCATCAAATGCTTTATTATGATATCCTTTATTATAAACCATAATCCATTTACTAAATTCTTCTATTAATGCAATTTCTAAATAACTATATAGGAATAAATCAAATAAATTATCTTGGTTTTGTAAGAAAGGGAATAGTGTTCTTACTATATTGGTTAGATATAGTGTTACAAAACAAGATAGTATTCCTAATAAAAATAATTGTGATAATAGTTTTGTAGGTTCTTTTTGTTTATCATTATTATAAACGTATAACAGAATTATTAGTACTGGTAATACTGCTAAAATCATTAGTATTGTTATGTTATCCATATAATCACATCTCTTCTATTATAAAGTTTACCATACTTTTTTAAGAAAAAAAATAAGTTTTATGAATAGTATCGCCTTCTAAGCAAAATAAAAACAACTATTATTAGTAGTTGTTTATTATTTATATGGTGTCCGCGAGGCGACTCGAACGCCTGACCGATCGCTTAGAAGGCGATTGCTCTATCCAGCTGAGCTACGCAGACATAGCAGCTATATGTAATTATACTATAAAAGTACTTGTTTTTCAAGTACTTTTTTTATCTCTTAATATTGGTTAGTTTCTTATTATTAATTTCAAACATAACCATATTCACATCATAATTATCAAATACTGAATAAGCTATCACATTTAGGTTAGTATTTTCCACTTCTTTATTATCATCTAGTAAATAATCATTAAAATTCAAAAATAATACATTAGCCTCTTCTCTATAATCTATTAGTTCTAATCTCTTATCAATATAACTTATAGTATCTAAGCTATTATTCTTTAATTCCTCTATTATTACTTTCATTTTTGAATCATTATTATCTATATACTTAGTTACTGGAATATAATAAGTATTTTCATTTATTAGCTCTGTATAATAAACTACTACCTTTTCTATATCTTTTCTATTATGAAATAAATATTCATTATTAATTCCTATACTTTTATCTAATGGTTTTTCATATCCTTTTAGATAATTATCTTCTACTAAGATATTTATATTTTTTATTTGATCTATTTCTAAAATAGAATATACTAATCCAGTTACTACTATATCTATATCATCATTTGATATATTATTAAAAGTTTTATTAAAATTTAAATTTAAAATATCGTCATTTATACTTAATTCTTTTATTTTTATTTCTTTAGGTAAATAATTATATAAACCATTTGGTATATTATTATTACCTTTTGTTAGAAGAGATATTATTTCTTTTACTTTTTCTTCTATTTTTTTTGATTTTATACTGACTGGAGATTTTACTAATAGATTATTATCATTTAATAAATATATATAATTATTATTTTCATAAGATACAGTTTCTATTTCTAAGTTAGTTCTAATTATATTTTTATTATCGATTGTTATAATAGTTACTACTATAGTGAAAATAAATAACGTATAAATTGTTTTTTCTAATAGTCTTTTTTTAAGCATATAGTCACCTAATTAATAGTATGAAAAAACGTACTATTTTAGTACGTTAAATAGATAATTCTTTTAATTTTATTAATTCTACTACAGCACTGGCTCTTCCTGTTACACCAAGTTTTTGCATCACATTGGATATATGATTACGAACAGTTTTTTCACTTATATTTAGGTAAGTTGCGATATCTTTAGTATTATAATTATCTATTAGTAGTTGAAATATTTCTCTCTCCCTTGGAGTTAGAATATTACTCATAATTATCACCTAAAGTATTGTATGATAGTCTAATAATATGTTGTATACATTTACCTAGTTATTTCTTTTGAAATTTTACAGTTATATTTAGAGGATCATTATAGTTTTTTTGAACACTTCTCATAAGATTATTAGCAAGTTTTTTATCATGTTCATTACTTATACAGATTATTTCTACATTAGAGTTATTCATTTTAATAAAACAATCTAATTTATATTCTTTTTTTATTGCTTTTTCTAATTCTTCTTCTTTTGATTGAACTTCATTTAAATACTTTAATTCTTCATATACATTATTTTTTTCTTGAGTTGTTAGTTTATCATCAGTTAATTGTTTTTTTAATTCTTTCTTTTTGGTATCTCTTTCTTCTTCTTTGTTTACTCGCATGGCAGTTAGAGAGTTTTCTTCTATTACTTCTTTTACTTCAACATTAGTTTGTTTTGTTTTTTTTATATTACTGGCTTTTTGTAGTAAATCTTCTGGTATTGTTACATAGTATACTCCTAATATTAATATTAAACTAAATAGTGTTAAAAACCATAAATTTTGCTTATTCATTTTGACCTCCATTCAATAAAATATATGATAAAAAAAATAGAATATTCAAAATATTCTATTTATTTATTATTTTCTCTACTGCTTTCATTAATCCTAGTTTTCCATATTGATAAGTTAATGAACCTTGCATATATGCAACATAGGGATCTCTTAATGGTCCATCACAAGATAGTTCTATTGATGATCCTTGAGTAAATGATCCACTAGCCATTATTACTTTATCAGTATAACCTGGCATTGGCCATGGTTCTACTACAGCATTAGAATCAATAGCGGATCCTTCTTGAATTCCTCTTGTGAATTCAATTAGTTTATTTGGATCTTTAAAAGTTATAGTTTGAACAATATCAGCTCTTTCTTCATTATACTTTGGTTCAACTTCATAACCCATTTTTTCTAATACTCGGGCAGTTAAAATAGCTGTTTTTAGAGATTGAGCAACTACACTTGGAGCCATATATAAGCCTTGAAAAATACTTTTATTTATTCCAAGAGTTGGACCTACTTCTTTTCCTTCTCCAGGAAGAGTTAATCTTTCAGCACATAGTTTTATATACTTATATCTTCCAGCTATATAAGCACCATTTGGTGCTATTCCACCACCAAGATTTTTAATTAATGATCCAACTATGACATCGGCCCCTACTGTTGTTGGTTCTGAAGATGTTACAAATTCACAATAACAATTATCAACCATAACTATAATTTCATTATCAATTTCTTTAATTAGTTTTATTACTTTACCTACTTTTTCTAATGATATACTTTTTCTTGTGGAATAACCTTTACTTCTTTGAATTTCTATTACTTTTACTTTGTTGTTTTCTAAGTATTCTTTTATTTTAGGATAGTCAAAATCATCATTTACTAAGTCTATTTGATCATATTTTATACCAAAACTTTTTAGTGAACTAGGATTATCTTTTATACCAATTACTTCATCTAAAGTATCATATGGTTTTCCACTAATACTTAATAATAAATCATTAGGTCTTAAAAGAGCAAATAAACAAACTGTTAAGGCATGAGATCCTGATATGAATTGGCTTCTAACTAAGGCATCTTCACTACCTAAAACATCTTTATAAATGTTTTCTATTGTTTCTCTTCCTAAATCATTATATCCATATCCTGTTGTGGAATTAAAACAAGATTCAGTTACTTGATTTTTATGAAAACTAGTTAATACCTTTAAACTATTGTACATACAAGCTTCATCTATTTTTTTAAATTCATCTTCACAATCTTTTTCACTTTCATTAACTAAGTTTACTACTTCGTTACTTATTCCTAAAGCATTATACATTTTATCAGATCCTTTCTTTAGTTATATCTTCCACCATCTACTTTAATAACTGTATCATTTATATAACTAGCTTGATTACTAGCAAGAAAGACAACTACTTTACTTATTTCTTCTGGTGTTGCGAAACGATTAAGTAATATTTTTTTCTTTTCTTCATTTATAAAATCTAGGCTTAAACTTTTATTCATAGGAGTTTTTACCCATCCTGGAGCTATACAATTTACTGTTATAAAAGGAGCAAATTCTTTAGCAAAATTATGTGTTAGAGAAATAACTCCTGCTTTTGAAGCATCATAATCACAACTTTCTGGATAATAAGAATCAATCGCATTAGTAGAAGAAATATTAATAATTTTTCCTTTTTTTCTTTGTAACATTACTTTTCCAACATATTTAGAACATAGATATGTACCAATTAAATTTACATCTAATACTCTTTTAAATTCTTTTATATTTTTATCAAGTAATAGACTATCTCTTGATACTCCAGCATTATTTACTAAAATATCAATACCTCCATAAGTATCAACTATTTTATTTACCATTTGTTCTACTTCTTCACTATCTGAAACATCACATTTAATAGTCATTGCATCTACATTGTATTCTTTTTGTATTCTTTCTTTTAATTCTTCTGCTTCTTCTTTATGATGACAATAATTTATAATTACAGTAGCATTCTTTTTAGCAAATTCTTCAATACAACTAGCTCCTATTCCCCTATTACTGCCTGTTACTAAGACAACTGTTTTTTCCATATAACCACTCCAATTTATTCAGTATAATTATCTATAAATAATGATAATTCTTCATTTACTTTTATATTATTTAAATGAGAATATAATTTACCTTCTTCTATTAATAATAAGGCAGGCTCTTTTATATCATTTTTTGATACATCTATTTTTCTTAAAATAGTATCATAATTATAATCTGTTGAATTATTTAATTTACTATATTCAATTCTATTAGAACTAAAATACTCTTCTAATTCCTTTATATTAGTATTATTATTATAAACTAATACAAAGAATGTTTCTTTTTTATTAACCTTTTTTAATACTTCTGTTTCAACATTAGTAAAACGATTTTTAAAGAATAAAACCATAGGAACAAATATTATTATAGATATTATTATTCCTAATAAAATTTTCTTTAATATTTCTTTTGTTTCATCATCCATAAAAGCCTCCTATTATAAAATTATTTTACAATAATATAGGTTAAAAAGAAAGAGTTTAGATTAAACTCTTTCTACTTTAATTCCTACTTTTTCATCATTTAAATCTGTATCTAGAGATAGTTTAGAATCTTTCTTTATTTCATTTCCTAATACTTCTCCCATTATATAATCTTTATAATTATTTAGCATTTTATCTATTGTTTCACTACCATTATAGGTAACATTAATATGATCAGTAATTACAAAGTCTTTTTCTTTACGTAGAGATTGTACTTTTCTTACAAATTCACGAGCTAATCCTTCAAGTATTAATTCTTCTGTTAATTCTGTTTCAAGTACTACTATTGTTTTATTGTTTGAAGTTGAAGCATAACCCTCTTTTTGTTTTATAGAAATAAGAGTATTCTCACTATTTAATTCAAATTCTTCTCCATCTAGTTTTATTTTTAGACCAGATTCAGATATTTTAGAAATTTCTTTAGATGTTAATTTTGAAATTACTTCTTGTAATTCTTTAATTTTTGGTCCTAATGTTTTACCAAGAACTTTGAAGTTTGGTTTAACTACATATTCTAAATAATCTGTCATATCTTTTTTGAAGACTACTTCTTTTACATTTAATTCTTCTTTAATAACTGGTAATAAATCACCTATTATTAATTCATCACTTTTTGGTAAGATTAGACTTTGAATAGGTTGACGTACTTTTATATTTGCTTCTTCACGAGCAAATCTTCCTAAACTACAGATATCTCTTACTAAGTCCATTCTCTCTTCTATTGATTCATCAATATCTTCTTCTATTTCAACTGGGAAATCAGCAAGATGAACTGATTCTTCATTAGTTAAATTTTTATATATTTCTTCTGTTAAGAATGGAGTTAATGGAGCACATAATTTACATAGTGTTGTTAGGACTTCATAGGTTGTTAAATATACGGCTTTCTTACTATCTGTTAATTTTGAATCCCAGAATCTTCTTCTGTTACTTCTAATATACCAGTTTGATAAATCATCATTTAAGAATGGTACTATTAGTTTTGTTACTCTATTTAAATCAAATTCTTGATAAGCAACATTTACATCACGAACTAATTTATTACATTTTGATAATAACCAACGATCCATTATATCTCTTTCTTTTACAGGAATATTATATTTTCTTGGATCTACTCCATCGGCGTTAGCATACATTTCAAAGAATGAATAAGCATTCTTTAAAGTAGATGTATATTTTGAATAAACTTCTTTTACTCCTTCAACACTAAAGCGTAATGGAGTCCATACTGGAGATACATATAACATATAGAATCTTATTGTATCAGCACCATATTTTTTCATTATTTCTACTGGATCAATAATATTTCCTAGTGATTTAGACATCTTTTTACTATTGGCATCAAGCATCATATCATTAACGACAACATTTTTAAAACTAGATTCTCCTGAAATGATTGTAGATATAACTAGTAATACATAGAACCAACCTCTTGTTTGGTCTACTCCTTCGGCTATAAAGTCAGCAGGAAATTGATCTTCAAATAACTCTTTATTTTCAAATGGATAATGGAATTGAGCATATGGCATAGCACCACTATCAAACCATACATCCATAACATCTGTTACTCTTGTCATTTCTTTACTACATTTAGGACATTTTAGGTGTAAGTCATCAACGTATGGACGGTGTAGTTCAATTGTATTTACATCTACATCTTCTACTATTTTTTCTTGTAGTTCTTTTCTTGAACCAATTACTTCACGATGTCCACAACTACATTCCCAGATTGGCATTGGGCAGCCCCAATAACGGTTTCTTGATATTCCCCAATCAACCATGTTATCTAACCAGTTAGCAAATCTTTTTTCACCAACAAAGTCTGGATACCAATTGATTTTTTCATTAGCCTTAATTATTTCATCTTTATAAGCAGTTGTTTTAATATACCAAGCTGGTTTTGGATAAGAAATAAGTGGACTTTTACATCTCCAACAGTGTGGATAATCATGAGTTATTTTTAATTTCTTAAATAACTTATCATTTTCTTTTAACCATTTAATAATATCTAACTCTAAGTCTTTATCAGTTACTAATCTTCCTTCCCAAGGACCTTCTGTATAGCAACCATCTGGTCCAACTGGATTTGTAAAACCAATTCCATTTTCACGACATACTCGATTATCGTCATCACCATAGGCAGGTGCTATATGAACGATTCCAGTACCATCTTCAGCTGTTACATAATTGTCTGCGATAACTTCAAAAGATTTTCCTTCTACTTTAACAAATGGCATAAGTTGTTCATACTTTAATCCAACTAAATCTGTTCCTTTGTATCTTTCAAGGACTTTTGCTTCTTCACCAACTACTTTATCTTTTAAGCTTTCAGCTAAGATAAATTTATATCCTTGAGATTCTACTTTTACATAATCTAAGTCTGGATTAACACAAAGACCAACGTTTGCGATTAATGTCCATGGAGTTGTTGTCCAAACTAAGAAATATACATCTTCATCTTTCTTTTTAAATGGTAAAATTAAAGAATTTACAGAATCTTGTTCATATCCTTGACTAACTTCATTAGCAGATAATTCTGTTCCACATCTTGGACAATACCATAACACTTTATTTCCATGATATAGTAATCCTTTTTTATCCATTTCTTTAATTATCCACCATTCAGATTCAATATAGTCGTTTTCACATGTTACATATGGATGATCACAATCTATAAATTGTCCCATCATATCAGTAACTTTCTTTACTTCATCTATGTTAGTTGCTGTTTCATTGTTACATTCACGGCAGAAGTTTTCTATACCAAATTCTTCTATTTCATTTTTATTTTTAATTCCTAGTTTTTTCTCTACATTTACTTCGATTGGTAGGCCATGAGTATCTAATCCTATTTTTCTTAGGACTCTATATCCTTGCATAGTTTTATATTTACAAAAAGCATCTTTTATAGTTTTTGCAAAGACATGATGAATTCCAGGTTTAGCATTAGCATAGATTGGTCCATCATAGAAAACCCATTTTTCATTATCTTTTCTAGTTTCAATACTTCTTTTAAGTATATCCATTTTTTTCCAATCTTTAACGATCTTTTCTTCTACTTTGTCAATACTTTTGTTATCTAATTTTTTAAACTTCATATATTTCTCCTATCCTAGTATTACATAGCTGTAATAAGCTATAAACATTACTATAAACATTATTCCTTCTCTTTTTGATATTTTGTAATCATTAAATGAAAACATAAATAATAAGATTGATGATGCTATCATAACTAATAAATCAATATAACTAAATGATATTATGCCAATTCCTCCAAATAAACTTATTGGTACTCCAATAACTACTCCAATGTTAAAGATATTACTTCCTACAATATTACCTATTGCTATATCAAATTCACCTTTTTTAGTAGCAATTAGACTTGTTACTAATTCTGGTAAGCTTGTTCCTAAAGCTATAATAGTTAAGGAAATCATTCTTTCACTAACACCTAATATTTTGGCAAGGGAAATTGCTGAATCAACAACAAAATTACTACCATAAATAATTCCTAATAAACCTGTAATGGTAAAGATACAAGACTTTTTTATTGAAAGTATATTTTTATTATCTTCATCTTCTGTTCTTTTTCTAGAAATAGATATTAAATAATAAATAAATACTAAGAAAAATAATACTAGTACTATACCATCTGATCTAGTGAAATTATTTGTTAGGTTTTTATCAAATATATTATCTGACAAAAGTGTTGCGAAAAGAATTGTTATTAACATAGTAATTGGTAATTCTTTTTTTACTGTATTGTTTTTTACTGATAATGGATGTATTGTTGCACTTATACCTAGTATTAACAATATATTTAAGATATTACTTCCTATAACATTTCCTAGTACTATATCTCCACTATCTGAAAGAAGTGATTTTACACTTACAGCAAATTCTGGAGCACTAGTACCAAAAGCTACTATAGTAAGACCAATAACTATTTTGGGAACTTTTAAGTTAGATGCAATTCCACTGGCACCGTCTACAAATAAATCGGCACCTTTTATTAGAATAATAAATCCTAATAGTAATAATAAAGTACTTATTAACATATTCATCTCCCTTTTTAATCTTATGATAAAGGAAAATAAAAAGAACTTTATCCCTAAGGACGAAGTTCTCGTGGTACCACCTTATTTTATAAGTATAGACTTATCTTAAAAACTATAACGCGTTACCGTATTTATCTTATCCATAAATCACACTTGAAAGTGATCTGAAATATTATACTTATTATTCTCTTCCACCAAATGAGAACTCTCTATAAACTTTTTAATATTTCCGTCTTTCGCATTTGTTTTACAAGGAATAATATAACATATATTTTATTTAATTACAAATATTTTTGTAAAAGAATATTTAGTAATTAAAAAGTACTATTTCTAGTACTTATCTAATTGTTTATAGGTTATCTATGATTTGATTGTCCTATATTTTTTTTAATGTATATTACTATCAAGGCATCGTATTCAAGGTTTGAAAGCAAGTGTCATTATCTCTTTTTGAAGTTCAAATGCATTATCTACATATTCTAGACCACTTTCTCTTCGTTTAAATTTTGGTACTGACAAATATCATCCATCCTTTTAAAAATCATCCTAGCCATTCTCACGAATAGTTAGAATTTTTACTTGGTCCTCGCTTACACTCGGGCCCTTCCTTTTGTTTTCCATATTTTGGGACCGTCCTCACTTTCGTTCGGAGCTGGTCCAGTCCAAAATATGAAAAATCGGATTTGTTTCTACTTCTTCCTTTATATTGTTTTATCCTCGGTTTACACTTCTTTACATTGTTCAGACGATTCGGAAAGCGGGCGAAACGCCGTCAGGATTAATAGCAGAGTAGCTACCGCAAGAACCACTGCTGCCCACATAGTAGAAAGCGGCAGTAGCACTAGAACGAGCCGAGCGCAGCCACCACCGAGCATTAGAACCATTATTTTGCTTAATTGCTCCTGAATAGCTTGATGTTGTGACATTTAAGCCTTTATAATAATCTAGTTGTCTTGTATTGGCATAGGCTGTATCATATCTATCTATTCCTTTACTTGTATTTCCATCTACATCTTCAAATACTTCATGGGTTGATAATAAATATAGTTTATCAGTTGATGTGAAGTTTGTCTCTCCTGCAGTACTACCATGTCCTGAGACTACTGTTGTATCTGTTATTCCATTCTTTAATTCTGTTGGTAGAGCATTATAAATATCTGTATTTACATATGTCCTCATCGAACTTGCTGGCCAGCCACCTACATTTGTACCTGTAGTATTCATATTATATAACTCAATTATATCTACAAATTCTAACACAAATCCACAAGCTGTTTGACTAAATCCGGTAGTTGAACACTCTGTTGGAGTTGATTTATTTGCTATTCTTAAAGTATGTGTTCCAAGTGTTCCCATATCTACTGTCTTAGTATCTCCAACATTATAAACACTTGTATTTCCTGTTTTTACGGCATTAACTATTGTATTCCATGAATCTGTTTCAAATGATTCTGGATGACCTGGTTTAACGGCATTATCATCTGCTTGAACATAATTTATAGTCACTGATACATTGAAAGTTGTATCTGCTTGGGGATAATTCGTTGTATCGGCATTTTCTAAATATTTAAAACTTACTTTTAAGGTTTCTGTAGAACCAGCTTCTAAAAGATGATTCTTTTCTATTTCTATACCATCACTATAGGTGACATTATAAGAAAAATATTTTGCTTGATCTGTTGTTAGTTCTGGTAAAAGTATTAAACTATCTACCATTGCATCTATTGTACCTGAGTTTACTACATCTATATAGAATTCATATTTGTCTCCTGGATTTTCTAATTGAGCAGAAAAACTAACTGTAGTTAATTCTGATATTGATGGTTCTGCAGTAGGAGTAACACTTCCTGGTACTGGTTGAGTATTTTCAAAATGAACATTCCATTCATTATCTTTTAACTTAGTAACCCCTACTATTGCTAGATCTGTTTGTAAATAGGCATATCCTAAACCTAGGGATACACATACTAAAACTAACAATGGTAATAAGAATCTTGTTTTATAGTTATATTTAAATTTTTTAACAAATCTTCTTTTAAATTTCATAATATTCTCCTATTATTACATAATAATTATAATACTTTTTTTATTTTAAGTAAATAAAAAACATGATTAAATCATGTTAATTGTAACGTACTTTATTAAGTTTTTTATATCTACTATAAGTAGTATCTGTTTCTAAATCCAGGAGTCTTTTATCAATATTACTATATAAAGTATAATCACTATAATAATCATCCATTATATATATACCATCAGATAATGGAAGAACTATTTTATTTTCTAAATCTTCTACTGTTAAATTACTATCTGTTTTTTCTAAAAAATCATTTGGAAAATAAGTAAAATTACCATGGGATAAATCATATAATTCTTCATCATCTAAATCATTATCTAATAATCTTAAATTTATTAATAAATCATAAGCATTATAATTATTATTTTGAATTAGTTTATCTACTTCTTTTCCTTTAATATTTAGTCTTACTAAGTATTCTTGAATATTATTTAGAATTACATTTTTATTTAGTACTTCTATTCTTTCTTTTAATTTATTATTCGCATTATTAAATTCTTCTAACATTAAATCATCATTTAATAGATATCCATAATAATCTAATAATTCATAATTACTTAAATCTTCTACTTTTAATACATTATCTTCTATATCTTCTAATTTACTGTATTGAATATAATGAAAACAATCTCTATACTTACAATATACACTATCTTTATTGTTAAATAATAAGAAATCTCCCAAAGCTTTACTATATCCATAACCTAGTTTTTTTATAAAATGACATAGAGATTTATTATTTAAATGAGATATAAATGAAGTAAATTCTTCTATTTTCATGTCTTTTACACGCATAATATCACCTGGTTGGTTATTATACTTAAAAATATTTTTATTGTCAAAAAAAAGAATTAGATTATTTATCTTCTAATTCTAATAATTCTATTTCATCTGCAACTTTTAATTGCTGTTCTATAATGAGTTTTAATTTCTTTTTAAATACTATTATATTATTTTCTAGAATTTCACTGTTCTTTTCTATTTGTTCTGCTCTAGTTAGAGCTTCATTAACAATACGTGAGGCATTAGTTTTAGCTTTTTCAATTATAATATTACTCTCTTCTTCTGCTAAATCTTTTAGATTTTTACTAGTTTCTTCATAATAGTTAATCGCGTTATTTAGAGTAGATTCCATTTTTTTATAGTGTTCTAATTCTTTTTTTAACTGATCTATTTCTAGATTTTGTTTTTTTATTCTGTTAATAATTCTTTCTGTTTCTTTAATTACATCACTTATAAAATCATTTACTTCTTTACGATTATATCCATTAGTCTCTAAACTAAACTTATCCATATAACCACCTCAAGTATTAACTACTAGTTTTTAAAAGAAATCGTCTTCCTCTTCTTTACCTTCTTTTTTACCACGTCCAGATTTATTAGGTTGATTTTCTTCACTAATAGTTCCTTCTACATTTACATTGTTAGGTGTACATAAGAATATTCCTCCACCTAATTTTTGTAAATCTCCACCTATAGCATAAATGGTTCCGTATAAGAAGTCAACTATTCTTTTTGCTTGATCTGGTGTTACTCTCTTTAGATTTACTACAACAGAGTTTCTATTTTTTAAGTAGTCAGCTATTTGTTGACTTTCAGAATAAGCACGTGGTTCTAATAACATCATTTTAGATCCAGCCATTCCATTTTTTTCATGAAACTCTTCTTTTGATGTTGTATAATATGCTTCTTCTTTATTATCTGTTGGTTCAGTAGTGTCTTCACCACCAAAAAATCCTTTTAATTTATCTTTCATAAATATCCTCCATATAATTACTAATTATCTACTTATTATTTATTTTATCATAATTCATTTAAAAGAAAAAGTCTATTCTTTTTATCTTTACACTTTTTTAATTAACTTCTGCGACTGGTAGTGTTTCTACTACAGGATTTACAGGAGTTATTGTATTTACTTGTTCTCTTGCTTGATTTATTTGTCTAGACATAATGTCTTGTACACTATTAGAATTTGTATTTACATTAACAAATTGATTTTGTGTAGCTGGTTGATTATTACCATACCAAACATTTTCTAAATCAACGTTATTGGAAAGTGGTTGTGGATCAGGCATTTCTATGTACATTACTGTTGGTACTTTAAAAGCTGATCCAAAGGCAATACAATTTCCAGGTTTAAGATTCTTTAGTTGTAACATTATTTCTTGGCTTACATTTGGAACCATTTCTTTAATATACTTTAAATCTGTTGGATGTAGAGTTCTCAATATAATAAAGTTTGAACATTGAGAAATACATGTATCAGATAATTCACTAGGTCTTTGAGTTATTAAAGCTAAGAATATTCCATATTTACGTCCTTCTTTGGCAATTCGCTCAAATATATTGTAACCTATTAAAGATACATCATTGTCGTGTTGGACATAACGATGGGCTTCTTCAATAAATATGTGATATGCTTTAGAACCACGTGGTTTTGTAACACTGGCTTTTTGAAATATCATTCTTGATAGAATTTTTGTAATTACTTTTGCAATTCTATCATCTATATAATTTATATTAAAATTAATTATTTGAGCATGAGAAGAAGTTTTCTCATCATAAGTTAGACTTTCTAGATATTGATCTCTTGTGATGTAATTTGGATAATCAAAGTAATATCTATTGTCACCAGTTGCGAGTGTATGAAGTCTTACATTCATTACATTTGCAGTATCAAAGACTTTGTCACTTTTTAAAATTCCTTCACTAATTAGAGAGAATTCCATTGCCATTTCTAGATCTTTTAAATTATAAAATGGATTTAATTCTGATTCTGGAATATCTTGTTGTTCTTCTAGAATAAAGGCTCTTACAAATTCAACGACTAATTCCATTTCTTGCATTTTTCCAGTTTTATCGATATATAAACATTGTTTTAATGTTCTAACATATCCTGGTTGAACTATTTTACTTTCAAGTGATAATGTTGGGGTATTAAACTTTGTTAATACTCCTACTACTTGGTCTCTTATCTTTGTAGAATCACTTCCACTTAATAAGATATCTTGTAGGGCACGGGCTATAATATCATTTTTTCTATGTATTACATTTTGACTACTACCAGTTAATATTGGAACTAGTTTTAGAGCTTTTTCAATTATCGGTAATTGTGTTGGTGTAGTCGCATCTAATAGTAAGGCTAAATCATCAACATCTAATAACCATGCTGGTATTCTTAATATTTCTGTATCTGGATCAACTATATTAGTTGTGTATGTTTTATAATGAATATTAGGATTTTTTTCAGTTAATTTTGAAAAGGCTTTGGTATATTCACCATATGCATCAAAGAAAAATAGATTTGAATCTAATGGTGGATTTTGATTAGAGTATAGTTTTTGAAGGATTGATGCGACAGTACAACTTTTTCCACTACCAGAATTTCCTAAGATAGAAAAATGTGTGTTGAAGAAATCATTAATTCCTACATTAATTCTATATCCACGATAAACATTACTAACTCCAAAGTTAGTATAACCAAACTCTAATTCTTGTTTACCATATAATAGTCCTAATTCTTGTTCGTTAACTAATCTTATTGTTGATCTAAATGATGGTTTAGCACTAGCTCCAGGAGTAAAGATATTATTGTTTATTTCACCAACGATATTGGCAATTAAATGTGTTTGATCAACATTTTCAATTTCAGCAATAACTTTTCTTGAAGTACCATCTTCAAAGACAATATGTAAGTTAACTAAATTAGGTTGTTTATTGATATCAATAGCTAATTTTATTGTTACACTATTATCTACAATTTGTTCTATTTTTCCTAGCATCCTAATCACCCTTTATTATCATTATAAGTATAACAAAAAAAATAATAAAAAAAAAGCCATTTATAATGACTTTTTTATATTCTTTAATTGAAAAAGTAAATTTCAGTTTATAATACTCTTCTTCAAAAACCACCAATTTAGTCTTACAATTATTTGTTTCACATAAAAACTGATATTTAACTTTTCATTTCACTCTTTTTAATTATTACTAGTATCAACTACATATGGATTTATCATACTTCCATCACCAGATGTATATTCTGTGCCCGTCTTCAAAGAAACTGACGGACGAAGGCCACGTAGATTATTAATGGCATAATTACTGTTCATGCTACCAGTCGAGAGCACGATACGCCCAAATGCAACGTAGTTGTCGAAGTTGTAAGGCGAGCCCAGCCAATAATATTGATCAGTCTTTCGTGCATTTGAATTATTTAAAATATTCGCTTCAGGCGATGACATCAATCCTACTTTATAAGTTAATTTGGCACTGTTATTACTTACACTAAATTGATCAGTTGTATTTGTACAACTTAAATCACTTGTTACATTATATTCTTTAAATCTCATATCAGTAGAAACACTACCACTATTTGGATTCCATCCATTTGTATCTGCATTCCTTTGACTTCTGTCATTACAATATATTGTATCTTCTAGTGCATCATCATAACTTAACATATAATGCTTATACCAGGCGTCAACTCCTGTTTTTATTATTGAATTTACCTGATTTACATCATCACTATATAACATCTCACTAACGGCATCTTCCACACTTTTACCATCAGTTAAAGCTATATAAAAAATATGTGAAGAATTTAAAGGTGCACTTGCATAATACACATAAGATAATGTACTGCATTCACCAGTATCATTAAAACAAGTATAATGATGCGTACTTAGATTACTTTTATCACCATCAGTCATATTCCATGTTTGTATTCTATCACTTCCAAGCGTATACACTCCAGTTCCAGTATCATATGTAAAGTCTTTTGCATATATATAATTATTTGATGTAGATAATGCATAATAGCTATAATTATTAGTATATGTTATATATTTCATATTTGTACATGTTGTTGTATAATCGCCACATGTATAATAATTCTTATAAGTTGCATAATTATTAAACCAATCCGCTTTTGTTATAGTTACGGTATTATCTAATGTATAGGTACCACTGCTTTCTGTATAACTAGTTCCTAATACAATATTGGTATTATAATAACTTAACAAATTACCACCACTCATACTAAACCCATACATATAACTGTTTGCTCCACCTGCTATATAATATACAGTAGAACATGTTGTATCTGTCGCAGATTTACAAGTATATAATTCACTTGAAGAAGAATAAGTATTAGTCCAAGTATTCTGACTTGTTCCTGTTAAAGTGTATTTATTGGTAGTAGTGTCATATGTAACATCACTTCCATAATAATAATTTGTTCCATTTGTCATAGATGTTCTTGTTAACACAGTCACTGCAGTTGGTTGTTTTGAATGATATGGATATACAGCATTATACATATATCCAACATATGCTGGTGAATTATAACTTGCATTAAATTGTAGTGTTCCAAATTGTGAATAATTTGAACTAGAATTTAATGGTATTACTCCAGCATAAACTGAGCTAATGTAAGATTCTACAAATAATATGGCAGAACAAGAACTATCAACACTAGTTTCTTTACAAGTATATTTTCCAATTAGTCCTGGTCCTGTTGTATCATTCCATGTCGCTTGTTCTGTTATACCGCTCAATTTAAATGTTTTGTTAACGCTATCGTAAGTATAATCAGTTCCATACCAGTAGTTAGAAGATAACGCTTCACTTTGACTTCCTGCGTATCCCACATGTGTTCCACGAGTATTAAGACACTGATTGTTTTCTACTTCACCATTATAAATCATCTTCACTCCACCTGTATCGGTAGTACGAATCATTTGCCAACAGTGATCGGCAAATATGACATTATTTTTATCAAGTACTTGAGTACCTTGTGAATCATTTGAAGCATACCAGTGATAGATGTCTTTTGAAGGTTCTTCTGTAAATGAATCATGATGTTCTCCTGTATATTTTTTGGCTAGCCCTCCAGTTTCTGCTTCTTTTGCTAGAACATTGTAAAGAGTTGGTTCATAATACTTCTTTACATTTAAATTACCATTTATATTTAAATTAGTCGAAAGAGTTGAATATCCAATAGATAGAAACATAAAAAGTACTAATATTATGTTTAGTACTAATCTTTTATTAAATAGTTGTCTTTTCTTAACTATCTTTCTCATACTACCTCTATTATAATTATAGAAGTATTTTGTGTCTTTTTCAATTATTTTTCATATAAACCATGTATTTTTTTTATTATGTTTTTATCTAAAGAATCTAGTTTCCAATTATTATCTTCTTTAATTAGAGTAAATGTTATATTATACTTTGTTTTTGTATTTACTTGTTTTAAGGCATCTAGTTTTTCTTTTTGATAAGTCTTTTCATTCTTATTTTCTCTTTTTACCTTTTCTATTGTAGTATAGTAATCTAATACTTCTATTTCTGTATCTACTATGGCTTTATTCTTTATTATTTCTTCATTTTTTATTTTATAAGATAGATTTTGATATTGTTTTTCTAATAATACTTTATATTCTTCTTTTTCTTCTTTAGACATTGTTTTATCTTTTGATACTATATTATCTAAGTCATTTAAAACATCTTTATTTAGAGTTTGATAACTACTAAAGAATTCCTCTACTTTACTTGTTGGGGTATTGTTTGTGTTTTTACAACCTATTAAGAGTAATAAAGCTATTATTACTAAAGTTATTTTTTTCATAAAAAAACCTCCTATATATAGTTTAGGAAGTTTTTTTTAAATTATACTTGTTTTATATACATTGCACAAGTTGCATTATCTCTACCATGATAAGGAATTATATAATTAGACGTATATTTTCTTTTTAGATGAAATGGTATTTTTAATTTTTGATTTACATTTACTGCTTCATTTATTATTTCATCTAGTATTTTTTCTTTCTTTTTACGACGAATAATTTTTTTTATTTTTTTATCTGTTAGTACATCACTTACTCCATCAGTTACTAAGAATATAATATCATAGTCATTATCTATTATTGTTGGTGTTACAATACATAGTTCTTTACAAATACCAATACAGGCACTGATTATATTATTATTCTTAAAGTATCTTAAATCATCTTTTTTAACAAAGCCTTCTTCGTAAAATGCCCATACGTCTGAGTCATCTTCCGTTATTTGAAGGAGCTTTCTTTTTTTATAGATATAGGCTCTTGAATCACCAACATTTAAAATAAGTGTTTCTTTTTTATTTATAAGAGCTAGTGTTAGAGTTGTTCCTAGATGATCTTCTCCATATTTTTTTATTAGATTGGAATTTAATTTTTTTATATATTTTGTGAGTAAGTCTTGCGTTTTTTCTGTATCATTTAGTATTTTAGGAGATTTTTCATGAAACCATTTTTCTAATTCTGTTGCGATATATTTGGAAGCAACTTCTCCTTTGTTTCTTCCACCCATTCCATCAGCAACTATTAGAAGTTTAATATTTTTATTCTTTGAATGTTTTGTTACTACGGCATAATCTTCATTATGTTTTCTAACTAATCCGATATCTGTTTTTGTTTGTAGTATTTCCATAATAAAACTCCTTTATGTGTTATTATAACATAAATCAAAAAAAAGAAAAGATTTCTCTTTTCTTAGTAATCACAATTTCCTGGAGTTCTTGGATACGGAATAACATCTCTGATATTATCTGCTCCTGTTAGATAAATAATTAATCTTTCAAAGCCCATTCCAAATCCTGAGTGATAGCAACCACCATATTTACGAAGGTTAATATACCAGTCAACAGCATCTGTATCTACACCTAATTCTTTAGCTCTTGCGACTAATAAGTCATAGTCATCCTCTCTTTGACTTCCTCCCATTAATTCTCCAGCACCTGGAACTTCTAAATCAACTGCTGCAACTGTTTTATTATCATCATTTACTTTCATATACCATGCTTTAATATCTTTTGGCCAATCAGTTATAAATACTGGTCCATTAAAATATTCTGTTATATATTTTTCGTGTTCTTTAGCAATGTCATCATCATAATTTGGAGTAAACTCCCATTTTATGTCAGCTTTCTTTAAGATATCAATTACTTCTTTATGAGTAATTCTTGTGAATTTTGATGATACTAATTTTTCTAATTTTTCTCTTAATCCTTTTTCAACAAAACTATCACAGAAGTCTATTTCATCACTACATTTATCTAATACATATTTTACGATGTATTTTAACATATCTTCTTCAATATCCATTAAACCATTTAAATCACAGAAAGCTATTTCTGGTTCAATCATCCAGAACTCATTAGCATGAGTCTTGGTATTAGAATTTTCAGTACGAAATGTTGGACCAAAAGTATATATTTTATTAAAAGCTAAAGCAAAAGTTTCTCCATGTAATTGGCCAGAACCTGTGATATAAGTTAGGTCTCCAAATAAATCTTTTGTAGTATCAACTTTTCCATTTTCATCTTTTGGCAAGTTATTTAAATCTAGTGTTGTTACTTTAAACATTTGATCACTACCTTCACAATCAGCTGTTGTTAGTAAAGGAGTATGGACATATAAATAACCATTAGATTGGAAATATTCATGTATAGCGAAAGCAGCAACACTTCTTATTCTAAATATTGCTTGAAATAAGTTTGTTCTTGGTCTTAGATAAGCTTGTTCTCTTAAAAATTCTTTAGTATGTCTTTTTGGTTGCATTGGATAATCTTCTGGACAATCTCCTAGTAATATTATTTTATTAGCATTTACTTCAAAATCTTGTTTTCCTTGAGATTTCACTACTTTTCCTACTACTTCAATAGCACAACCATTATGCATTTTTTGAATTTCTTCAAAATCTTTTAATTTATTCTCATAAACAATTTGAACATGTTTAAAACAAGTTCCATCTGAAAACTCTATAAAACCAAATTCTTTTTGTTTACGATGATTTCTGATCCAACCTTTTAAAGTTATTTCTTTATCTAATAACTTTTTATAATCTTTATATAAATCTTTTACTGTCATCTTATTCCTTCTTTCTTTATTTAAATAGTTTTGAATAATACTTCCAAGCTATTATTCTAGTTACAGCTGTATCTAATGTTTCTTTAGTTATTTCATTATTATTAACAGCATTTAAAACTTCTTGATACATTTTTTCAAAATCACTAGTTATTATCATATCATTTCCTGCATTAATTGCAAGGGTTGCAGCAACATTTTCATCTACATAGGAAGATACTGCCGACATTGCTAAATCATCAGTCATGATAATTCCTGTAAATTTTAAGGTATCTCTTAATTCTTTTATAACATTTTGACTAAGAGATGCTGGTTTAGATGAATCTAAACAATTTATAATATTATGTGATACAAGAATTGATGGAACATTGGCATCTATTCCAGCTTTAAATGGTTTAAAGTCATTTTCAAGAAAGCTTTCATAACTTCTTTCATCTATTGCAATACCAGTATGTGTATCCTTATTATTACCATAACCAGGAAAATGTTTAAGACAAGAGTTTATTTCATTATTATTAGCAAACTCCACCATATTTTTAATAAACTCACTTGTTTCATTTGCATCTTTTCCAAATGATCTAGTATAGATAAAATCATCTTCATTTGTGGATATATCGGCAACTGGGGCTAGATTTAGATTTAGGCCTAATTCTTTCAATAAACTTAGTTTCTCATTTTCCATTTTTTCTAGTAATTCATACCCACCCTCATCATAATAAGCTCTAGGGGACTTAAATCTTTCTTCTCTAAAGTTTTTAAATCTACTTACTCTTGTAACAAATCCTCCTTCTTCATCAACTCCAAGTATTAGAGGATATTTATTATTATTTTGTAGATTTGTTAATTCTTCTTTAATAGATTCTTTGGTATGATTTTCAAAATCTTTAGCAAAGAGAATATATCCGCCAGGATAATAATCTTTATATTTATTTGTTTGAGTTTTATCATATCTTACTAAGAATAGTTGTCCTACTTTTTCTTCAACTGACATGTCTTTTACTTTTTTAGCTGATTCTTTAGAATAGAACTTGAAAAGGGAATTTTTTATAATTTTATTTTCTATTATTTCTTCTTTTTTAGAATCTTTCTTTTCAACTTTAGTATTATTAAAATAATTCATTCCAATTAGGATAGATATTACTAATAGTAATAATAGTATTAATACTTTTTTCATATTATTCTCCTTTATTCATTAGTACTTTAAATTCTTTAGGAATACTTGTTTCAAATAATACTTCTTTTTTTAAATATGGAATGTATATTTTTAATCTATTCGCATGTAAGTATAATCTTGTTTCATTGTCTTTAAGACCATATTTTTTATCTCCAACTAGAGGATGATTTATACTTGATAAAGCAACTCTTATTTGGTTTTTTCTTCCTGTTTCTATTTCTATTTTAACAGTTGAGTATAATTTATTTTCTTTTATTACTTTATAATTTGTAATTGCTTCTTTACCATCATTCTTTTTAGATACATATACTAAGTTTGTTTTAGTTTCTTTTAAATAATTTATAATTTTATCTTCTTTTTTTTCAAGTACTCCATGTACTATTCCAGTATATTCTCTTAGTTTTACAAATTCATTCCAGTTTTCTTGAAGAATGTTTTTTGTTTTAATATCTTTTGAGAATATTACTATACCACTAGTATCTTTATCTAATCTATGAACTATAAATACTTTGTTATTTTTATCTTTACCAACTAAATATTCTCTTATTATATGATAAAGTGTTTTTTCTTTTTCTTTTTCAGTAGCAATTGTTAGTAAATTAGTAGGTTTATTAACAACAATAAGGTGTTCATCTTCAAATAGTATTTGTACTGGACATTCTTTTTTATTCTTATTATTAGTATCTATAACTATTTCCATTCCTTTTACTATTTTATAATTATACTTCGTTACTTTATTATTATTTATAAATACTCCATGAGTAAGATATTGTTTTATTCTTTTTCTTGGCATATCTAAATTATTATATAAATAGTCTAATAATTCTCCATCTTTTTTAACTATTATCTTCATGGAATCACCTCATATATAAAAATTATATAACATATTTTTCTTTTAAACAAAGAAAACTTAAGATTCTTAAGCTTTCATTTCTTTTCCTATTACGAGTAAATAGGTATCTATTGGATTAAAGTTACATACTTGAAGTACTATTATTTTATCTGTTTCCTTTATTTCTAAATTATCTATTTTATATAAAGTATCAGTTAATAATTTATTTGTATGTTCTTTAAAGTCATTATTATCTCTAAAACTAATTCTCATATGTTCATTATTGGCATCATTTATAATCTTAATTCCTATTATTTCATAATGTATCTTTTTTTGATCTGTTGATAAATAGATGTCTCTTATATTATTAAAATTCTCTTGAGATAAGAAACTTTCTAATTTTTTAAATGGTAATACATCAAAATATTTTTGATTTTCAGTATTATGTCCATAGATATTTATTTGTTTTGCATTATTTATATCTTCTATTCGATAATCTATAAATGGTACTCCTAAATTATCTTGTTCTTTATATAAACTATTGGTTAAATAATAGGTATTATCAGTTGATTTAGTAACTAATGAATTAATACTTAATTGGGGAATTTCTAGGATAGCTTTTATATCAGTATTATTATATGTTTCAATGAAACTAGGTAATGGATTATTATATGGTATTTCTTCTACTGTTTCTTCTTGTTCTTCTTTATTAATTATTTTTGGTTTTATTTTATTGACTGGTTGTGGATTAAATTCAAGATAAAATCCAGTGATAATTAAAGCTATTGATATAAATGCCGTTATAACACTGATTATTCTCCATTTTTTCATATAATTCCCCTACTTTATTTTCTTTAAAACTCTTTCAACACCTTTTTCATTATTAGAAAAAGTTACTCTTTTGGTTTCTTTTTTTAATAGATTAGAGGCATTTTTAACTATAAATGCTTTTTCAATATTTTTTACAATAGGTAAATCACTATCATTACCACATATAGAAAGAATTTTTTTTAAATCAAAATTGTTCTTTAGACTTATTTTATCCAATCCTGTAAACATACTTGCATTATTGGAAGTCATTTCTAAAAACTCTTCATTATTTATCCTTAAAGTAGACATATTTACTTTTAGTTTATTAGCCCTTTTTAGTAAGTCATCTAAGTCATTGTTTATTTTTATTTCTACTTTATAAATTTCGTTATTATCAAAATCTTTTAAGACACTATCCTCTGTATAATATAATATTTCTTTATCATTATATAATTCTTTTATTTTTTTTAAATTTACAGTAGATAATTTCTTTTTAAATAAGCATTTCTCATTATTAACATCATATATATAGCTTCCATTTAATGATATTATGTAATCAATAAAGTTATATGATTTATTATAATCCAATACTTCTTGATAATGCCTATTTGTATTTATTGTGAAAAGTATATTTTTCTTTCTAATACGATCTATTTCAAGCATGGTAGTTTTTGGTATAGCCTCTTCATTATCTATTAGAGTATTATAAAAACTACTCGAAACCATTTTTAACATTTTTTATTCCCCCTAAGAATTTTTTATAATAATTTTTAACAGTTATTATAATTGATATTGATAATAAATATCCACTTATTATGTCTGTTGGATAGTGAACACCTAGATATACTCTACTAATTCCAACTAACAGTATTATAAATATTAGTAATGTTATCAAACTAATCTTTAAATACTTATTTTTAATTTTTTTCATAACCAAATATATTAAGAATCCATATAGTGCTATTGAAATCATTGCATGTCCTGATGGATAAGAAAATCCACCTTCTTTTATTAGTCTTATGTGATTTGGTCGTGGCCTTCTAATCAATCTTTTAATTACTTGATTGGTAATTATTGTTAATATTGTGTTTATTCCAAAAAACATACGATTATCTTTTCTTAAAATCAATAATAAAAGTATTGAGGAAATCGTAATAAATAATGGATTACACAACTTAGTAATATTTATAAAGAAAAAGTCTAACAGTGTACTTCTAACACTCATTATATTATTGTATAAAAGATTATCAATACCACCCAAATTATTTGTATATAATAAAATAGTAATTATAACAAAACATGTAAATGATAAGATAGAATAGTTTTTACTTTTTTTCATAATTCACCTAGTTATTAAATTTTTTTTTGACTTCACTCTTATAAACTTCTACTCCTGGTTGATTAAAAGGATCAACTTCAAATAATAACGCACTAAATGCAGCGGATAGCATGAAGAAAAACATAAGTGTAGATATTGTTTCATAATCAAGATCTGTTAATTCAATTTGTAATATTGGTACTCCACCCTTATAATGAGCATTAATTACTGACTCAAGGACAATATTATTAATGGTTTGTAACTCTTTCTTCTGATATTCAACAAAATCATCAGAGTTAGCTACTTTTATAAATGTTTCAAAAATGATTTTGTTTCCTTCTTGAATGAACTGTCCTAATGAGTGAAGATCTCTAGTGTTTATAGTAGATACTGGGAATACTCCTTTACCATTTTTCCCTTCTGTTTCGGCAAATAGTTGTTTAAGCCATTCGGTAAATGGTCCTAAATTTTCTTCATATACACAAAAGTTTTCAATATATTTTTTTTGTTTAAAGAGCATAAAACGAGTAGTAGCATATTCAAAAGCAACATCATATAGTTTTTGTCCTTCTAAGTATCCTTCAATTATTTCATCTAAATTATAATTAAGAGATAGTGGTAAAAGATGAGCAGGAGTCATAAATGAATATCTACCACCTATATTTTTAGGAAATGTGAATGTTTTATATTTATACTTAATTGATTCATCAAATAATTTTCCATTTGAATCATTTGTACATAGTATTATTCTATTTTTTAATTCTTCTTCTTTATATTTTCTTTTTAATTCATCTTTTAAAAACTTATAGGTAATACTAGTTTCCAATGTAGATCCACTTTTACTTATTACATATAAACAAACATTTTTATTTTGGATATATTTAGATAACTCATGTAAATATTTACTAGAAAGTGTTGTTCCAGCATATATTACTTCAAAATTATTGTTGTTAAAATAGCTTTTAAAGATACTATCAAAAGCATAACTTCCTAAATATGAGCCACCTATTCCAACAACAATTAAGCAATTAAAATTATCTTTTATATATTTTGAAGTTATCTTTATATCAGTAATAACATCTTTATCTGGAGCTTCTAGCCACCCAGTCATAGAACATTCTTTTAATTTTTTTATATAGTCATTTTTTTTATTAAGAATATCATTATATTCATCAATATTTATAAATGATTTTGTAAATGTTTGAAAATCAAATTTTATCACATTATCACTCCCCAATTTTCTTAATTATATCATTTTTAAGCGAAAATAAAAAGAAGTTTTCTTCTTTTTATTTGCTTGTTTCAAAGATAATTGCTTCATATATTAGGTCAACTAAATGGTTAGATGGTTCTAATTTATATTTTTCCATTATTCTTTCAAAAATATCTAGACTATAATCCATATCTAAATATTTGTATACTAACTCTTTCTTATTAGATATCTCATCTAAATAATCTCTTGTATAACTCTCTTCTAATATTAAGAGTGGGTAATCTTCTACCCAATGTTTAAATTTTTCTAATATAAAATACTTATTGTCTACATAAGTAAATGATTTTTTATCATATTGAATAAATCTTTTTAAATCATCATTTTCGATGAGATTATCTTTTAGTCGATAATCAAATCTATCTAATAATTTTAAGCTATCTATTTTCAAAGCACTTATTTGAGCAATATAACCTTTATCTTTAGTACTGTAAGTTGGAATTATTTCCACAATTATATATTTTCCTTTTTTTAAATCCATTGCCATCACTCCTGAACATATTATAACAAAAAAGAGAAATATTTTAAAATTGAAGTTGTAAGATAAAAGTGGACACATAAAAAGATGTTCCACTTTTTCATTTGCTATAATTTAAATAAAGGAGTTGATAATATGGCAAAAAAAGGTCAAAAACATAAAAAATGGACTGCAGAAGAAAAATATAAAATAAT
>JAFVEF010000044.1 GCA_017478105.1 Bacilli bacterium
TAAAGCATTTTTACAATCTTTAAATTTGAAAACTAATGATAAAATCATTATTGAACAAGTTGATGATAAAATTGTTATTTCAAAATGTAATAAAGATAAAATTTCTTTAAAAGAATTATTTGATGAATATCATGGAAAAAACATGGCAAAAGAATTTGAATGGGATGATGCAAGAGGTAGAGAAATATGGTAAGTAAGTATATTCCAAAACAAGGTGACTTAGTATATTTAGATTTTAATCCTACAAAAGGTCATGAACAAAAAGGATTTAGACCAGCTATTGTTATAAGTAATAATATTTTTAATATTAATACTAAAATGGTTATGGTGTGTCCTATAAGTTCCAATATAAAAGAGTTTCCTACACATTATCATTTAGAAGATTCTATTCATATTAAAGGTTCTGTTTTTTGTGAACATATTAGAAGTATAGATTATGAAATTAGGAATTTAAAATATATAGAAAAAGCAAGTGAAAATGATTTATTAAGTGTTATGATGCTTGTTAATGCTTGTATAGAAGAATAATTAAAATTATCATAAAGGGATAAGGACATGTTTGTCTACAATATACTTGTTCTTAAGAAAATGTATGTAGTAATGTTCAATGTGGTTCTTGTTGCCAATTTAATTAGTTATAAAAAGAGAATTATTTTCTCTTTTATTTTTTTATGATAAAATAATTATAGTTTGGAGATAGTTATGAAAGATAAGAAAAAAGCATTTATTATTATTTTAATATTTATAGTTGCACTTAGTATGTTTTTAAGTTTATTTATGCTTAGGGAATCTGATTATTTTTGGCATATTAAAGCTGGAGAATATATGTTTAAGCATGGAGTTTTAAGAAAGGATATTTTTTCTTGGAGTGTTAGGGGTAAATACTGGATGAGTCATGAATGGTTATTTGAAGTAATACTTTATTGGTTTAAGACTATATTTTCTTCTTATCATTTATTAGTATATGGATTTGTATTTCTTTTATCTTTATTACTTATATTGTTTTTTACTAATAAAGAGAATTATTTAAAGAACCCATTTTTTTCTGCTTTATGGATTATTGGTTCTTCAATAATGATTCCTTTTATGCAGGCAAGGCCTCATTTGATTAGCTTTTCTCTTTTAGCTTTGGTTATATGGTTTTTATATGATTTATACAAGGATGAAAATTCTAAAAAGATATATTTTCTTCCAATAATTTCAATTATATGGGCAAATGTCCATGGAGGATCTTCTAATCTTGTATATTTATTTTGTTTTATATTTGTTATTGGTGGATTGTTTAACTATAGTAATTCTAAAATTGAGTTTAGGAAGAATACTAAAAAACAGAATTTAAAATATCTTTTGATGGGATTAGTCTCTGCTTTAACTGTTAATATTAATATTCATGGATTTAAGATGTTTTTATATCCTTATCAAAATATGATGAATAAAGTAATGATATCTAATATATCTGAGTGGTTTCCTACAAATTTAAATGATTTTACTCATTATACTTATGTAATATTCTTAGTTATAATTTTCATGATTTTATTAATTGGTAAAAAGAAAATTAATTTTATGGATCTTTTATTATTTGGAATATGTGTTTTCTTAGGATTAAAGAGTACTAGATTTTGGGCGTATACTTATATTATTATGAGTTATGTTATTTTTAATTATGTAAATAATAATTCTGATACTGATGGTTTAGTACTTGGAATTAGTAGTTGTATATGTATATTCTTATTATCGGCTTTTATTAATAGAAATTCTTTTATAGATAGATATAATAGTAAATATCTAAGTAATAATGTGATTAAAACTATAAAGAGAGAAAATCCAAAGAGATTATTTAATAAATATGATTTTGGGGGAGAACTAGTTTATAATGATATAGATGTTTTTGTTGATGGAAGGGCTGATTTATATTCTAAGTATACTTTTGAAAATTATCTAATAATTAATCGATTTGAAACAGGAGTGTTTGATTTAATTAATTCTTATAAGTTTGATTATTATTTGGTTACTGAAGATATGGCTATATATAATTATTTAATTAGTAATCCTAATTATTTAAAGATTTATAATGAAAAGGATGTCTATTTGTTTAGAAATGTAAATACTGATGTCTAATTATGTCTATTTACTTGATATTTTACACTTTTGATTATATTCTAATAATAGGGAGTGTGATAATATGATTTATCCATCTATTGATAAACTTTTAAACATAGTTGATTCTAAGTATCAATTAGTTCATATTGCGGCCAGAAGAAGTAAGCAAATTGCAAGAGACGGATATTTGCAGATGCCTGAGTCTGAATACAAGAGTAAAAAGAATATTGGGAGAGCTCTAGAAGAGGTTTGTGAAGGCCTTATAGAGGTTAAGAAGAAAGATGAGTAATCATCTTTTTTCATGACATTCTAAGTTTTGTCAATATTAAATTTTTATGATATATTAATACACACTGAAAACACACGAAATTTGATATTTTTTAAAAATTATCAAATAATGTGTTATTTAGTATATAATATAAGTGTAGTCTGTGGTGAGACTACTAATTGTCTAATTGCTTACACAAAGCTAAAATTTTTCGGAGTAATTTAGTTGTGCAAGCAACTATTGCGGCGTAATGATGTTTACCTTCATTACGTTTTTTTCTGTAATAAATTTCTATATCATTTTCTTGTTTAGAAATAGCAGTAAGTCTAATAATATTAGAACAGGCAATATAAAGAATCTTTCTCATGTATTTATTTCCTGATTTAGAAATAGGGCCATGAACATTGATTGACTTGCCAGATTGTTTAATAGAGGGATCTAGTCCACAATAAGCAGTTAATTCTTTAATATTATTAAATCTATTAATATCACCAAGTTCAGCAATAATAATAGAAGTAGTGAATTCACCAATACCATAAATAGAATTGATTGTTTCAAAATATTTAGTTTTTTTAGCTAAAAATACGATTTTGTATTTAATAGTATCTATTGCTTTTTGATATTCATTAATAAGTCTTGCCATCTGAGATAAATTAGAAACTATCTCATCATTCATATTGACTGACGGAAATGATTTTAAAGCAATCTCTTTTATTAAATTAGCTTTAGACTTCCAATATCTAAATTCATGTTTTTTAAAGAAATTTTGAAGTTTATCAATTCTAGCATTAGAAATAATATCCACATGAGGATAAGATTCAATAAATTCTAAAGCAGTACTAGAATATATCAAGCTATTTTTAAATATTTCTTCATATTCAGGAAAACATAAATAGAGTAAATTTTTATATCTATTTTTAATATTCACACATAGTTCATCTAAAGCAAAATACTGTCTAGATAAAGCATTTAAATCTAAATATAATTGATCAGGTTTAATATATTCTTTAAAAGTATTAGACATAAATAAATTAACTAAATTGAAACAATCTTCTTTATCGGTTTTTGTCTTTCTTAAATTTCTTTTTTTCATTTTTCCATAAATAGGATTAATAACAAATACTTTATAATTATTTTCCAAGAAAAATCTTTCAATAGGTCTATGGTAAACACCGGTTGATTCCATTATTACAGAAACATTATCTAATTTAAAATTATTAATTCTATTAAGTAAATTAGAAAAATCATTAATAGAATGATTAACTTCATATGGATCAATTAGAACTTCACCACTAGAACTAACTAGAGTAACCATACTTTTACCTTTAGCTACATCAATAGCTAAACAATTTTGCATAAGCAACATCCTTTCTTATCACGATTGAACTCTTTGAACCTCTCACTCCTCATCACGCATGTTATATAAGATTAATAAATAATCCTCACATTCTAAAACTAGGATAATAAAAAGAAAAGAGCTAGGCCGTCATGAAAATGGATACAGTGACCCGTGTTATAATCTGCCTAAACTCAATCGTACAAATTTTACTTATTTTATAAAATAAGTAAAATTTATTATACTAGTAAATTAATGATTAGCAAGTTCATCAATTTACTAATCAGTATTATACGTGTTATAATAAATATGGATGGTGGTTCTTTTGAAAATAATTAAATATAAAAAAGCTACTAACGGTAGATATAAAGTTTATTTAGATAATGATCAAGTATTATTGTTATATGAAGAGGTTATTTTAAAATATAATTTATTATTGAAAAAAGAAATAACTGAGAAGGAGTTAATTGATATAGATTTATGTAATCAAGAGTGGGATGTCTATTATGTTGGTCTTAAATCTATTAAGAATCGATTTAGAAGTGAATATGAATTAAGACAATTATTATTAAGAAAAGAGTATCCTGCTGATTTGGTAGATAAAGCTTGTTCTTTGTTGTTAAATCAAAAATATTTAGATGATCGAAGTTATACTAAGAGTTATATTAATACTATGATATTAACTAGTAATAAAGGTCCTTATAAAATAGAAAAGGAATTATTAGAGAAAAAGATTAATAGTAGTATTATTCAAGAAGAAATATCTTTATATGAAGATGATGTTCAAATTGAAAAAATTAATAAGCTTATTGAGAAAGGAATCAGAAGTAATCATAATAGGGGTGGAGTTGTATTAAAACAAAAAATATATAATGATTTGAAAAACTATGGTTTTGATATTTCTTTGATAAATAATTGTATAAATAATTATTCTTTTGGTAATGATAGTGATTTGGCAAAGAAAGAATATTATAAATTATTAAAAAGATATAGTAGAAAATATAGTGGGGATGAATTAAAAAGAAAGATACGTGAAAAAATGTATCAAAAGGGATTGAAATATGAAGAATAAGAAAAAGAGTTAATAATTTATTAACTCTTTTAGTTTTGAGAGGCTTTATCAATTAAATCATTCATATAATTGTCATAAGCTTTCTTTAGACCATCATCATTCCATGATATTTTTTTCTTTTCTCTTATAGCAATTAAAGTGTGATAATAAAGTGTTTTATCATCATTTAGTTTTTCTTTCATTAGTTTTTCTTTAATATCGTCTTTAACTTCTTTTAATTTTTTCTTTTCTTTTTCACCAGTTTTTAAAATTATATGATATCCAAATTCTGTTTTAACTGGTTCTTTAGTGTATTCATCTACTTTTAATTTTTTTACTGCATCACTAAATTCTGTTACCATTTCATCTAAGTTGAAGTATCCTAAATCTCCACCATTAGAGGCATTTGATTCATCTTTAGAATATTTTTTAGCAAGATCAGCAAATTTTTTACCGTCGTTTAATTCTTTTATTACTTTTTCAGCTTCTTTTTTGGCTTTTTCGTCAGCCTTATTTTTTTCTTCATCAGTAGCATCTTCTTTAACATCTACTGGTATTAGAATATGACTTGCTTTAACTTCGCCAAATACTTTTTCATTATAATATTTCTTTATTTCATCATCTTTTAAATCGTCTTTAACATAATCTTCAATTGCTTCATTTCTTTTATATTCAAGACTTAGTTTTTCTCTTAATTCATTTTCATCATCTACTCCAAAGTATTGATTTAAAACAGCTTTATAAGTATCTTCATTACTTCCGTATGATGATTTTATTTGATCAATTTGTTTATTTATTTCTTCTGTTTCTTCACTTGTTGTTTTATAATCTTTGTCTAAGAAACTGTGATCAATCATATCAATTAGTTTAGAAATATTATCTTCTTTTATTTTTTCATAATATTCTGTAGCGGTAAACTTTTCTCCTTTTACTGATACGGCTACTTTAGATCCGTTTTTAACTTCTATCTTTTTTCCACATCCTGTCGCTAGAAGCATAACAACTAGAATGGCACTTGTTATTTTAACAATATTATTTTTTTTCATAATTTCCTCCTGTACATATTAAATAATAACAAATTATTTTTTTTCTTGCAATAAAATGATAGATATATGAACACATTTTCATTATTTACCATAAAATATCATGAAAGCAATGAAAAGGAGGAATAATCATGACTAATTGTGGAACAGTTAATACTGGATATTCATCTGGTGCTATTGTACTTGTTTTATTTATACTTTTAATCATTATTCTTGGTTCTCATATTTAAGGAGGTGTTTTATGACTACTGAAGGGGCAAATAATAGATTAGGAAACGGTTTTCTAATATTAGTAGTTTTATATATATTATTAGTAATTATACTAGGTGGTAATAATCGTTATTAATAAAAAAACAAAAGGTTTCTTTTGTTTTCTTTATTTTAATAAGCTATATATTTCTTCAATATCTTTGATATCTTTAGAATATTTGTAGTCAGCATCATCATTTTGATATCTTGGAATTAAGTGAATATGATAATGTTTAATTTCTTGACCTAGTTCATTGTTTTGAGCAAGAGTTAATCCTTCACAGTTTAATTTTTCTTTTAATAATGGATAAATTTTTTCTCTTACTACATCAAGTGAATGAGTAATTGTATCATTATCAGTATCCCATAAATTAACTAAATGTTTTTTAGGAATTACAAGTAGATGACCATCTGTTGCGGGATTTATATTCATTATTATTTTAATTAGTTCATCCTCATATATAGTTTTTGATGGTAGTTCATTATTTATTATTTTACAAAAAATACAATCGTTCATATTATTCCTCCTCATTTAAATACTTGTATTTAATAGTAATATTATTTGGTAATTCTTTTTTATCTAATATTAGGTCTATTATTGTTTTATCATTAAAATCTTCATCAATATTAGTTATATCTATTGATTTAGTTAATTCATTCTTATCTATAATTATAAATTCATAATATTTGGGATTTAGGTTTTTGTTTTTAATTGTTTCTATAAATGTAGTTATTTCATTATAAATTTTATTTGAATCCCAACTAGATATTATTAGTTCTTTTTTAATATTATAAAACTTAATATTAGAAAAGTCTTCTTTAATTATTTTTTCTTTTACAGTATCAGTATATTTATCTAGTGTTTTATTTATTATTATTTCTTCTTTTGGATTAAGCTTTTTTTCTAAATTCTTTTTGTTACTTGATAATAAACTATGACCTTCTATATAATCTAATTTATAAGTATCTGTTATTTTTTTATTATGATATTTTATATAGAAAAAATGATTTTTATTATTTATTGATACTACTTTTTTTAAGTAATAATCATTTTCTTTCTTTATGTTTTTAAGTTCAAATAAGTTTTGTTTTTTATACTTATTATTATAATAATCTGTTAATTGTTTATCTATTTTGGGTAATAATATTAAATCTTTTTTTTCATTTACTATTATTAATCCAAATGAAACTATTACAAATAATAGAAAGATACTTCTTTCTAGTACTAATTTATTTTGCTTTTTCATCGTATCACCATTTATATTTTATATTATTTTTTTTTATTATGCAATTGAGTTACTATTATTCTTTTTTTATCTATTTTTTTTAAAAATACTATTGTTTAATAAAGTAAACTATGTTATATTATTTTATAGATTAAGGTAGAATATGGTGGTGTTTCTATGACAGATGATAAGAAGATACAAATAATTGATGGAAGGGTTAGATATAAGAATCGTGATGATTATCATGTTTTTTATACTATAGTTGGAGAAAAAGCCTATTATTTCTTTGGAGAAAGCGTTAATACTCAACTAAAGAATGGAAATCGTATTGCGACTACTGATTTAAAAGAAGCAATTGATCCTATGGTTGAAGCTAGTCATGTAGGTGTATTGGATGAATCTGGACGTGAAGTTATTAATTTTGAATATAGAGCCATCAGAAATATAAACGATGATATATTACTAACTATTCTAGCTAATCCAAAAACACAAAGTGTTATTGAAGCTGAATCTTTAAGAAAAGATGCTTTGGCTGCGAGTGATTTATTGAATCGCTCAAATACAATTAAGAAAAATATATCTGAAAAGATGAGCCCTGAAGGTAGATTTGTTTTTAATAATTTATTTTCTGAAGCTACTGTTTTTGATATAAATGGAAATAATTTAGTTAATGGAGATACTTTTAGTTTTATAGCTCATGATGGAAATAAGTTATTATTTAGTAAAAATACTATTGATTCTCCAATTACTGAATATTCAATGTTGACACCTGAGGTTCAAAGTAATGTTTCAGACGTTAATGCATCTCATGACTTAGATGTTCAAAAAGTAGAAGTTCCTGAAAAGGTATTTGATAATGCAGTTGCAGTTGAAAATGAAAAATTAGCAGAAAATATTCCTCAAGTAGAAGAAGAAAAAGTAGAAGAAGTTAAAGAGGAAGTGGCTCCAGTTGAAGAGACTGTTCCTGTAGAAGAAGTTGCACCTGTTGAGGTAGCTGCTCCAGTTGAAGAGACTACTCCAGTTGAGGCTGTTTCTGAGGCAGTAGAAGTTAAAGAAGAAGTAAAAGAACCTGCTAATGAAGTAGTTCCAGAGAATGTAGAGGAAGAAAAAGAAGAAGTTGTAGGACAAAAAGTTGAAGCTCCTCAAGAAGAAAAAACTGATAGTAATTTAGCTGAAGAAGAGGTTAAATTAGATATAGATGGTGAAAAAACAGAATTAGATGAATTATTTAATTTAAATAATGATAATACTGTTAATAATAATTCAGAAGTAGAAGAAGTTCATAATAATGATTTTTCATTCGATGTTGATGATAATACACATTTTGAAGATATTGCAGTTGATAAGATTGAAAATGTTTATGATGAAAAACCAGAATACTTTAGTTATGAAAAAGGTAATGCTTCTAATATTATGTTAGATGTTGAAGATTCACTAAAAGGTTTATTAGATCAAAATGGTGAATTAAAGAATAAAGTTAATGATTTAGAAAATAAAGTAGAAGTATTAGAAAGTTCTCGTAATACTTTGGTTGTTAAGAATAAAAAATTAGAACAAACTCTAAAAGATAAAGATGCTGAAATAGATTATTTAGAAAGTAGATTACAAGAATTAACTGATGTTAATGATTCTTATAGAGAAAGAATTGATACATTAAGAACTGAAGTAGAATTTGTTAATTCTAGAAAAGATGATTTAAAAGGTTTACTTGAAGAAGCAAAGAAAACTTTAGAAGTAAATGATAATTATTATGATTATCGTCCTAGAAGAGAATCAGCTAGAAGAAGTTATAGAGCGTAAAAAAATCAACAGATAGTTGATTTTTTTTGTAATAATTATTATTTTGTGTTAAAATAAGGATGATTTTGTTGAGGTGATAATATGCTTGAAATAAAGAATTTATATGCATCTATAAAAGATAGTGATAAAAAGATTTTAAAGAATTTTTCTTTGAAAATAAATGATGGAGAGATTCATGTTATTATGGGTCCTAATGGAGTAGGAAAAAGTACTCTTTCTAAAGTTATTATGGGACACTATAGTTATGAAGTTAATAAAGGAGATATATTACTTGATGGAGAAAGTATTCTTCCTTTAACAGTTGATGAAAGAGCAAAAAAAGGACTTTTTTTATGTATGCAGGATCCTACTGTTATTGAAGGGGTAAGTAATAGTGAGTTTATTCGAACTGCTATGTCATCTAAATCTCAAGAAAAAGTTAACTTATATAAATTTGTAAAAAGTATGGAAGAGGCAATAGAAGATGTTTCTTTAGATAAGAATATGCTTCATAGATCTTTAAATATGGGATTTAGTGGAGGAGAAAAGAAAAAGAATGAGATTCTTCAATTGAAAATGTTACAGCCTAAATATATTATTTTAGATGAGATAGACTCTGGACTTGATATTGATAGTTTAAGAATAGTTTGTCGTAATATAAAAAAATATATGAAAGATAATAAAGATTCCTCTTTACTAATTATTACTCATTATCCTAGAATATTAGAATATTTAAAACCTGATTATGTACATATACTTAAAGATGGTAAAATTGTAAAGAGTGGAGATTTGAATTTAGCATTAGAAATTGAAAAAGATGGGTATTCTTCAGTAACTGGAGATGATAATGTTGAATAAAATATTATATGTAGTTGATAATAATGGTAAAAATAATTATCATTATAAAATAGATGAAGATACTATTATTTATCATTTTTCTATTGATGGAAGTAGTGAAGTTAAAATTGATTTAGTAAAAGAAGGAGTTTCTTTAAAGTATTATTATAGTAATATTAATTATAATAATAATACTTTTTCAATAAGAGTTAATCATAAAGCTTCTAATACTAATAGTGAATTATATAATCATGGAGTAAATGTATTTGATAAAAAACTTGATTATTATGTCGATGGAGTTGTTAATAAAAAGACTAGTGGTTGTGTTTGTAATCAAGAAAATCAGATTATAAATATAAGAGATGGTAAAAGTACAATATGTCCTAATTTATTGATAGACAATTATGATGTTGTTAGTAATCATAGTGCTTATATTGGTAAATTTAGTGATGATAAATTGTTTTATTTAATGAGTAGAGGAATAAGTTTAAAAGAGGCTTATAAGTTGTTATTAAATGGATTTTTAATTAACAGTAAGAGTCTTGATTTAGAAAAAGTTAATCTTTTTCTACAAGAAATTGATAAGATATAGGAGGGCATATATGAATAGAGAAGATTTTCCTATGCTTTCTAGTGGGGTTGTATTTTTTGATAATGGGGCTACTACTTTGAAACCTAAGTGTGTTATTGATAAAATGGATGATTATTATTTAAATCATACATCAAATATACATAGGGGTGAATATGAAGCTAGTGTTATTACTAATAAATTATATGATAATGTAAGAAATTTAGTTTCTAAACTAGTTAATTGTGATAGTAGTTCAGTTGTCTATACAAGTGGAGCAACAATGTCTTTAAATATGGTTGTTTTTGGATATATGAAAAGACATTTGAAAAAAGGTGATGAGGTTTTATTAAATAAAGCTGAACATGCATCTAATGTTCTTCCTTGGATTAAGCTTAGTGAAGAAATAGGAATAGTTATTAAGTATGTTCCTTTGAATAAAGATTATTCTCTTAGTTTAGATAATATTATTAAATGTGTTACTCCTAAGACAAAAGTAATTAGTCTAGCACATGTTAGTAATGTTGTTGGGGATGTAAGAGATGTCTATAGTATTGGCAAGTTTTGTCATGAAAAAGGAATTTTATTTAATGTTGATGGTGCACAAAGTGTTCCACATATGGAAGTTGATTTTAAAAAATGCAATATTGATTTTTTAAGTTTTTCAGGTCATAAAATGTGTGGGCCTACTGGAGTTGGTATTTTAGTTTCTAAGAAAGAATTATTGGAAGAGATGGATCCGCTTTGTTATGGAGGAGGAATGAATTCTTTCTTTGAAGATGATTCATCATATGAACTTAAGAGTGTTCCTACTAGATTTGAAGCTGGTACTCCTGCTATTGCTGAAGTAATAGGACTTGGAGAAGCAATTAGTTATTTATTAAGTATAGGTATGAATAATATTCATAAACATGAAGTAGAATTAAAGAAATATCTCTTAGATAAGATAGAAGGTATTTCTAATCTAATTGTTTATAATAAAAGTTGTGATAGTGGTATATTTACTTTTAATATAGATGGAGTTTTTGCTCAAGATGTTGCAGTATATTTAAATCATTATAATATTGCTGTTAGAGCAGGAAATCATTGTGCTAAGTTATTAAAGAATGAGATGAATATTAAAAATACTGTAAGAGCAAGTTTTTATTTTTATAATACTTATGAAGAAATTGATAAATTTGTTGAAGTATTAAAAAATAGTAAAGATATATTTAAAGTTGTATTGTAGGTGGTAAAATGGATCCTAATATTAGAAGAGAGATTATACTTGATAATTATCAAGAACCTTATAATAAAGGACTTATTGAAGATGATAATTATTTAAAAACTAGAACTAATAGTGAAAGCTGTATTGATGATTTAAATTTTATGATGAAGATTGAGGATGGTATAGTTAAAGATATTAGATTTGATGGAGAAGCGTGTGCTATTAGTACATCAGCAACATCTATAATGATTCAAACCTTAATTGGTAAAAGTGTTCAAGAAGTAAAAGATATATTAAATAATTATAAAGATATGATATATGAAAAAGATTATGATAAAGATAAAATAGGGGAGTTGGTTGTTTATGAAGAAATTTCAAAACAACCCAACAGAATTAATTGTGCATTACTACCTTTGGTAGCAGTTGAAAAAATGTTGGAGGAATTGAAAAATGAAAAGTAAAATTAAGACAGATAAGCTTCATTTAGCTCAATATCGTTATTATGAAGTGGGAAAGGGAAGTGAAATACCACCTATTTCGGCTTATTGTATTTTAGCTGAAGTTAATGGTAGTTATTATAATGTTTTAAATCCATTTTTAGAATTACCTGTATATGGTAGATCTAATGTATCTAATACTACAAGAGATGGTGAATATTTTGGTAGTAAAATAGTACTAAAGTCTGGAGAAGAAAAAGATGGACTTTGTTATATAATGGAATTTGGAAACATGGAAAAGAAATTTAAAAATAAAGAAGTTAGTGTTGATGATATTGAAAGTTATGTGTTTAATTCTCCTTTGTTTTTTTGGGATAGGTTAGATATTTTAGAAGAAAAAGGAGATATTTCTAAAGCTTTCTTGTCTTATTCTAAAGGATTAAAAAAAGATTATTTAATGAAAGAAAAGTTTTCAGAATATCTTGAAGCACATGATAAAAATTATGTTTTAAAGAAATAGAAATAAGGTGATGTTATGGAAGTAGTTGGTTTGGATTTAAGAAAAGTCAAAGCAATTTCTTCTATTAAAAAAGAAGATGATTGGGTAAGAGATTATCGAATTGATAGTTATAAGAAATTTAAAAAAATTGGAATGCCTAGTTTTGGTCCGAAAATAGATTTAGATTTTTCTAAGATAATTTATTATAAAAATGATAGTTTAGATGAAAAAATTAAAGATGATTGGAATAATGTTTTAAAACCAATTGTGGATGATTTGGATTCTGTTGGTGTAAGAGAAGCTGAGGAACACATGGGTGGTATGGGAGTTCAATGGGAAAGTGAAGTAATATACCATTCGATGATTGAAGAAATCAAGGAAAAGAAAGTTATTTTTACATCAATTGAGAGAGCAATGAAGGATTATCCTGAACTAGTAAAAAAATATTTTGGAAAAATAGTATCAAATGCCGATAATAAGTTTGCGGCATTAAATGGGGCTGTTTTCAGTGGTGGTAGTTTTATTTATGTTCCACCTCATACAAAATTAGATAGACCATTACAGAGTTATTTTAGAATTAATAGTCGTAACATGGGACAATTTGAAAGAACTTTGATTATTGTAGATGATGATAGTGATTTGCATTATATAGAGGGATGTACGGCTCCTAGTTATAGTGAAAGCAGTTTACATGCTGCGGTTGTTGAAATATATGTAGGTAAAGGTAGTAAGTGTCGTTATTCTACTGTTCAAAATTGGGCTAATAATGTTTATAATTTAGTTACTAAAAGAGCTTTAGTTGATGATTTTGGAACAATGGAATGGATTGATGGGAATATTGGAAGCAAAGTTACTATGAAGTATCCGGCATGTATTTTAAAGGGAGATTATTCTGAAGGAACATGTATTACTATTAGTTTAGCTTCTAAGGGACAGATTCAAGATACCGGAGCTAGAATGATTCATTTGGGAAAACATACTAAGAGTAATATAGTATCTAAGAGTATTGCAAGGAATGGTGGTAATAGTACTTATCGTGGTAAAACCCACATTGGTTCTTCTAGTGATTATAGTATTGCCAATGTTAAATGTGATACTTTAATATTAGATAGTAAATCTAAAAGTGATACTATACCTGTTAATACTTGTGATAATACTTTAAGTTCTATTGAACATGAAGCAACTGTTTCTAAGATAAGTGAAGAAAACTTATTTTATTTAATGAGTAGGGGTATTTCTCATGAGAGAGCTATGGATTTAATAATACTTGGGTTTATTGATAAATTTAGAGAAGAGCTTCCTATGGAATATGCAGTTGAATTAAATCAATTAATTAAGAGAAATTTATAATTTTGTTAATTATAAATTTTTTTTATTTGAAAAAATAAAATTCTTTAGGGAATTTATTTTTTTTATTAAAATACTGGTTTGAATTATGAAAAATGGCTGTTTGCATATACTAAAATAATATACTAATATACCTTCCGAAGGAGGTGAAATATGCTCAATCAAATAATCTTAGTTGGTAGACTTACTAGAGATATTACTGTAAATAAAAGTGAAAATGGAGTTAAGGTTTGTACTATTTCTTTAGCAATTCCTCGTAGTTTTAAAAACAGTGAAGGAACTTATGATACTGACTTTATAGATTGTGTTGCGTTTGACTCTATTGCGGAAAATACTCGAGAATATTGTAGTAAGGGGGATATTGTTGGAGTTAAAGGAAGAGTTCAATCAAGAGTAATAGAAAGCGATGATAAAAAAGAAACAGTAATGGAAATTATTTGTGAGAAAATTACTTTTTTATCAAGTAAAAAACCAGAAGAAACAGAATAATCTGGTTTTTTCTTTAGGAGGTTAAATATTATGGAATTAAAAGTAGAAAATCATGTTATCAATTATGTGAAAATAGATGATGAAGATTATATATCTATAACTGATATGCTTAAATCAAAAAATGGTAATTTCTTTGTAACAGATTGGTTAAGAAATAGAAATACTATAGAATTTTTAGGTATTTGGGAAGAACTTCATAATCCAAATTTTAATTATGGCGAATTCGCCATAATTAAAAGTCAAGCAGGGTTAAATAGTTATAAGATTAGTGTTAAAGAATGGGTTGAGAAAACAGGTGCTGTGGGAATTATATCAAAAGCCGGTAGATATGGTGGAACATATGCACATAAAGATATCGCTTTTGAATTTGGAATGTGGATTAGTCCAAAATTTAAATTGCTTTTAATTAAAGATTTTGAAAGATTGAAGAAAGAGGAACAAAGTATGCTGGGGTGGAGTGCTAAACGGGAATTATCTAAAATTAATTATAAAATACATACCAGTGCTATTAAAAATAATTTAATACCTACCAAATTATCTAAAACTCAAATTAATCATATTTATGCTGAAGAAGCAGATGTATTAAATATGGCTTTATTTGGTCAAACTGCTAAAGAATGGAGAACAAATAATCCTGAACGAGATGGAAATATTAGGGATTATGCATCTATAAATGAATTAATTTGTTTAGCTAATTTGGAAAATATAAATTCAGTATTGATTAGTGATGGTCTAAGTCAATCAATGAGACTTGAACAATTGAATAAAGTAGCAATATCTCAAATGCATATATTAAACAATACTGATACGGATTTAATGAATAATTATTGAAGATTATATAATTTGATTATTATTAAAAATATAAGAAACTTCTGTTTCTTTTTTTTTCTTATTTGATATGGTATAATTCTTTTAGATAGGGTGAGTATATGAATGTTATAGTTAGAAAATATGAAGATGAAGATTATGATTCTGTAAATAGAATTTTACTTGAGTCATTTAATTTGGAAAAAAGTACTGCTAATAGTGATTGTATTGAATTAGTTGCGGTAAGTGATGATAATGTTTTAGGGTATTTAGTTTTAACAAAAGTATATGATTGTGTAAAAGGAAAGTATTATATGCTTATGGATTATGTTTGTGTAGATTCTAAGTATAGAAGATTAGGAATTGGAAAGAAGCTAGTTAATTATGCATTGGATTATTGTGAAAGGGAAGGTGTAATGTATCTAGATCTTTCTAGTAGAACATTTAGAGTTGAAGCACATAAATTATATGAAGCATGTGGCTTTATTAGAAGAGATTCTTATATATACCGAAAGGAGTTTTTATGATTATAGATATAATTAATAAAAAAAGACTTGGTTTAGAATTAAGCTATCAAGAACTTGATTATTTTTTTAATGGTTATTTAAATGGAGATGTTGCGGATTATCAAATGTCTAGTTTACTTATGGCTATTTGTATAAATGGTATGAGTGATGAAGAAATATTTGCTTTAACTAAGATATTTATAGATAGTGGAGATACCTTAGATTTATCATTTATTCCTGGAAATAAAGTAGATAAACATTCTACGGGAGGAATTGGTGATAAAACAACTTTAGTTATTGCACCTATTGTTGCTTCATTAGGAGTTAGTGTTGTTAAGATGAGTGGAAGAGGTCTTGGTTATACTGGAGGAACTATTGATAAGTTAGAAAGTATTCCAGGATTTAGAATTGATTTAGATGATTCAGAAATAATTAAACAAGTGAGTGATATTGGAGTTGTTGTTACAGGGCAGACAAAAGATTTAGTTCCTATGGATAAAGTTATATATGCTCTTCGTGATGTTACTGGAACTGTTTCTTCTATTCCTTTAATTGCGTCTAGCATAATGAGTAAAAAAATAGCTGGTGGTGCTGATAAAATATTAATCGATATTAAAGTTGGAAGTGGAGCGTTACTTGATAATATTCGTGATGCGAAAAAGTTAGAAGAATTAATGATAAAGATTGGTAAAGTTTATAATCGAGAAGTAAGATGTATTATTAGTGATATGAATACTCCACTAGGAATGAATGTTGGTAATGGATTAGAAGTTTTAGAGGCTATAAGTGTACTTAAGGGTGAATGTCATAATCAAGGTTTTGTTGATTTATGTGTTTTACTCGCAACTAATATGGTAAGTATGGGTTTAGATATTTCTATGGATGAAGCTGAAAAATTAGTGTTGGATAGTATAAAAAGTGGAAAAGCTTATAATAAATTTTTAGATCTAGTAAAATATCAACGTGGAAATATTGATAAAATAATAATTAGTAAAAATACTTTAGAAGTAAAGGCAAAATCTAATGGAGTAGTAGAAGCAATTGATGCTTTAGAAGTTGGTAAATTATCTTTAGATTTAGGTGCTGGTAAAGTAAAAAAAGAAGATAAAATAGATTATGGTGTAGGAATTGTATTAAATAAAACTGTTTCTGATAAAGTAAAAAAAGGAGATGTTTTATATACAATTTATTACTCTAAGAAAATTCCTAAACTAGATAATTATAAGATATTTACTATTAAGTGATTTATGTTATAATATGATTAAAGTAGGGTGATTATATGGAAAAGATTTATATGGAAGAGTATCAACAAGATAATAATGATAATAATAGTTCTAGAAATATTCTTTCTTTAGCTTTATGCGTTTTTTCTATAATGCTTTTAGTTTTTTTGGGTGTTGTTGGAGTTCAAAATAATACTGTTAGTTATGCTGTACCTAGTGAGAGTCCTTCACAGTTAACTATTCATAAAACTAGTGATTTTTATGTAGAGGCTTATAATAGTTCTGATAGTTCTAAAAAAATTAGTGTTCCTATATATTTTAGTGATACAGAAAAGAAGAATCCTGTTTTTAGTATAGAGAAAAATAATACTAATTATCCTGTTGATAATAGTATTTATTCTAAAGGAAATACAGTTAATGATTTGGGATTACAATATATTATAAATAATAGTTATTTAGGTGGTAAAAAATTCTTAAATGGAGCTAGTGACTATTATGAGATGTTTTTAACACAAGTAGCAATTTGGGTTTATTTAGATTCTGTTTATCCTGATAATAATACTTATAAAGTAGATGATAGTTTAATAAATATTTTAAAAAATTGTAATACTTATACATATACTGGAAATAGTACTCCATATACTGATGCAGTTACAAGTGAAGGTAATACTTACTTAAAGAAGGTGGAAACATTAGTTAATGAAGCAATTGGTATTAGAAATGAAAAGAGTTTAGCTGTATTAAAGAATGATGTTGATTTAGTTAAATCTAATGATGGTAAGTATTATCGTACTTCAGTAATTACGGTTGTTGGTAACGCAGCATTAAACCTTAAAAATTATTCTATAAAAGTAAGTGGTGTTGATGGGGTTAATGTTGTTAATGAAAATGGTGAAAAGTTAAAATTAGATAATGTTAATGCTGGTGTAAAGTTTTATGTCTTAATACCTAGTAGTGAAATTAGTAATGAAGTTAAAAATTTAAAAGTAGAAGTAACTGGTCATTTTAATGAATTGTTATTAAATGAATATACTAGTAATAATTTACAAAAACTTATTTATCCTACAGATAATAATAGAGATATAGTTAGTGAGTTAAATATTGAAGTAGTAGGGGCTCCTGATACTAAGATTAGTTCATCTAAAACATTTTATTTTATAGGTGTTATTGTTTTAATTTGTGGTATGGGTATGATTTTAGTAAATAGTAAGAGTGAAATTAGAGAATAATTATTCTCTTTTTTTTTAAAAACTGTTTGCTTTTATTATTTTTATGTTATAATGTATTTATAAGGTAAGGTGATTATATGAGATTAAGTCAAAGAAGAAGAAAGGAAAGAATTGATGTCGGTGTATTGTTTTCATTTGTATTCTCAATGTTAGCAGTATTGTCATTATCTCTATATGGTGTTGTGAATGTTCAACAATCTAAGGTTAGTTATGCTTATACTGTTCCTATTGGGGAGGTTGGAGATTCATTTGAATTTTATGTTAGACCATGGGATACTGTTGGTTTAAGAAGTTTTACCACGGGATCTAATACTGGTACTTTTAAAATTCCTATGTATTATGCAGATCGTGAATATAAGCAACCAGTATTTTGTGTTGAAAAGCAGGCTTCTGTTGATTCTGGAGTTACCTATAATAAAAATAATACAATTGTCGATTATAAATTATTGTATTTATTAAATAGTGGGTATTTTGCAGCTAAAAAAATATTACCGGATCAAGTTAGTAATAATTATACAGAAACTTGGGTTGCTCAAACAGCAATTTGGTTGTATTTGTATGAAACAGATCCTTCAAATGCAAACAACGCATTTAGTGAAGATGAACTAACAAATATTCAAAATGCACAAGGTATTTACTACATAGATGAAAATAGTCGTGAACAAGTTGTTTCTGTTCCAAATTTGTATTCATATGTTAGAAAAGTTGTTGATGAAGCAAAGACAAAAACCGGTGTTAAAGAATTATATCTTAATAAAGAAAGTGATGATTTAACGTTAAATGGTGATTGGTATTGGACTTCTGAATTTGGAGTTAGTTCTGAGGAGGGTTCTGAATTATTAGTTTACGATATTAATGTTAATGGTATTGAAGGAGCTAAAGTAGTAGATGTTGAAGGTAATGATATGCAAACTACTTCAGTTCAAAAGGATAAAAAATTTAGAGTGTTAGTTCCAAAAAGTAGTGTTACTACTACTGCTCAATCTTTAACTATTTCTGTCAAAGGACATTTTAATGGATTAGATGGTGATTATTTTACTGGAGTTTCTACTTCAGGATCTGCTTTACAAAAAGTAATAACCGTTACAGGAAAGAAAATTGAAATAGAAAAAGGTACTTCTATTGAAGTAGTTGGTGCTCCAGATACTGCTAAAAATGCTATTCAAATTCTATATTTCATTGGACTTATTATATTGTTAAGTGGTGTAGGAATTATCTATGCAAATGCTAAACCAGTTCAAGTTAAGCAATAGAGTCAAAAAGAGCCAAGTCTTAACGATTGGCTCTTTATTTATTTTCGTTGGATTTATTTTTCTTACTTTTAATTATTTTCTAAAGCTTAGAGATGAAGTTTATTCTGATATGAAAATTGCGATGATGGATGATGAACCTGTTAAAATAGAAAATGTTGTAGAAGAGGCTCCTGTATTAGAAAATGTGGAAGTAGAAGAGGAAAAGCCTACAAATTATGTTGTAGATTATAGTAAATATTTTGGGGTATTAGAGATACCTAAAATTGGTCTTAAGAGGGGTTTTTATAATGTAGATAATCGCTATAATAATATTCAATATAATGTTACTATGGCTAATGGAAGTACTATGCCTGATGTTCATGGGGGAAATTTAATATTAATGGCTCATTCAGGAGATGCTTATATTTCATATTTTGCATATTTATGGAGATTAAATATTGGTGATAGTGCTTTTGTTACATATAATGGGTATAGGTATGAATATAGAATAGTTGATATTTATGAAGTCCCTAAGAATGGAATAGTTAGAATAAGAAGGAATTTAGGACAAACTACTTTGACAATGATTACGTGTACTAAAAATAATGATTATACACAAACTGTTTATATTTCAGAGTTAGTTGGCTAGGAGGTGATAAGTATGAATTTATCTTTATTTGAAAAGTTTGGAATAGTATTTAAATATATATTTTCATCTTTTCTTTCAATAGAGATGTTTATACTTAGCCTTCTTTTATTTATAATATTAGTATTTAATTTAAAAAGAAAAAATAAGTTTATACAGATGGCTGCGATTGATATATATATAGGTTTTATTATTGGTATTTTGATTAGTTATAATACTTATGTTAAAAGTTGTATTCATTCTTTTTCAAAACTTATAATGAATTATATATATTTTCCATCTACTGTTGTATATTTCTTTATAATATTATTTGTTACTATAATGATGATTTATACTTTATTTAGTAAGAAATTAACTAATTTTAAGAAGATATTTAATTATAGTTTTTTTAGTATATTATATTTTTTCTTTATGTCTTTTATAGCTTTAGCAACTTATGATGCTGTTGATTTATTAGATATTACTAAGTTATATGATAATGAAACTATATTATCGATAGTACAAATTAGTAATTTTATATTAGTTATATGGATTTTATATACTTGTTTTTATCATTTGTATTTGTATTTTAAAAAGAAATATGATTAAAAGGATTGGTTTTTACCAATCCTTTATTATTGTTGCATAATATTCTTCAAAAGATATATTCTTATCATGAATGTATTTAGCGGCATCTATTCCTACATAGCGATAGTGCCATGATTCATATTGATATTTAGTTTCATTTTCTTTATCTTTTGGAAATCTTAAGATAAATCCAAATTCATGAGCATGTTCTTGCATCCAATTAAATTCTTTTGTTTTTTCAAAATTAGTATAATCTTCTTTTCCATTATATACATCTACTGCAAGACCGGTTTGATGTTCAGAATGACCTGGTCTTCCAGAATAAGTATCGGCTTCTTCTTTACCATCTTGTTTAACATAGCGATTATATAAATTAACTTGGTAGTTATAACTTCTATATGTTGACATGGCAATTATAGAAAGTCCTTCTTTTTTGGCAGATTTTGCTAAAGATTCAAAGGCTTCTTTCGCAACATTTACCATACTCATTCCAGATAATGCATAATTTTGATTTATTTTTTCTAAATTTTCTGGGACATAATTTTCATCTAAATAATAGTATTTGTTTACTAATACTTTTTCATTATTGAGATTTTTGGCAGGAATAATATCTTGATAAACTTCTTTATCTAAATTCATATTTACTTCAATTATTACTCTTTCTATTTCTTTATTAGGATTATTATTTTTATAAGTAATATATCTATCTATGTAAGAATTATTAAAGTAGTCAATCCTTTCATTAATATTATCTAATTCTTTTAATCTTTGATCTTTAGTATCTTCAACTGGTTCTTCTTTTTTTTCTTCTTTTTTCATTTCCTGTTTCTTTTTTTCTTCTTGTTTAGGAGTATCTTTAAAAATATTTATAATTAGTTTTGGTATTTTAATGGATAAGAAAACTATAGAAAAAATAAATACTAATAAGATAATTATATTTTTCCATTTAATTTTAACTTTCTTTTTTTTCTTTTTCATATCTAACTCCTAATACTATAATATCATTAAATAATAGTTTTTATGAATAAAAATATTATTTTTTTCATAATAGAATGTAGGAGGTATTATGAAAAAAATTTTTGTTATAATAGTTTTTTTCTTGTTTCCAATAAATGCTTTTGCCCAGGAGTTAATACCTAATAGTAAAAGTGGGTTGTTGATAGAGGCATCAACTGGTAAGGTATTATATGAAAAGAATGTGAATGATCGTTTGAGTGTTGCTTCGATGACGAAGATGGTTGCGCAAATAATTATTTTAAAGGAATTACGAAGTAAAAAAATTAGCTTAGATGATATAGTTACAGCTAGTCGTAATGCTTCAGGTATGGGTGGTAGTCAAATATTTCTTGAAGAAGGTGAGAAGATGAGTGTTTCTGATCTTTTGAAAGGTATTAGTGTAGCTTCTGGGAATGATGCGACAGTTGCGATGGCTGAGTATATTAGTGGTAGTGAAGAAAAGTTTGTTGAAAGAATGAATAAAGAAGTTGAAAGATTAGGACTTAAAAATACTCATTTTGAAAATTGTACAGGACTAGATAGTAAAAATCATTATTCTAGTGCTTATGATATGGCAATGATTGCGAAAGAATTGGTTACAAATTATCCAGAGATATTAAACTATTCTTCAATCTATGAAGATTATTTAAGAAAAGGTACTTCAAGAAAGTTTTGGTTAGTTAATACTAATAAATTAATTCGTCAATATGATGGAACTGATGGATTAAAAACAGGTCATACAGATGATGCAGGTTATTGTATCGCAACAACGTCTAAAAGAGGAGATATAAGACTTATTGGAATAATATTAGGGGAAAAAGATAGTAAAGTAAGAAATAAAGAAGCTATAGAATTAATGGATTATGGATTTTCAAATGTTAAAATAAAGAAATTAAAGAATCAAGGAGATGTTATTAAAAAGATTAGTTTTAAAAAGGGTAAACCTAATTATACAATTGGTATTTTAGATAAAGCTTTAGTTACAATAGAAGATTTTGATAAAAATAATAATTATACAATAAAAGAAAAATACTATGATATTAAGCTTCCAATAAAAAAGGGTGATGTATTAGGTAGAGTTGATGCTTTACTTGATAAAAAGATAGTATCTTCTAGTAATATCATTAGTAATAGTGATGTTTCAATGATGAGTTTATTTGATTATTATGTTTCTTCATTAAAAAATATAATTACTGGTGTTTTTTAAAAGTATCTTTTTTTTAGATACTTTTTTTGTTATAATGTAATTGTATAATTGGACGGTGTTAATATGGCTAGAAAAAGTAAACCTTATAAGAATTTAGATAATTCAAGAGTAATTAAAAATAAGAAGAAAAATACTAAGAATAATTTTAAAAATAATTTAGAAGATACTCGTGAATTAGATAATACTACTAGAATAAGAATTGATGAAGAAAGATTAAATGATTCTGATTCTTTAGATACTAGTTTTTTAGAAGGAAGAGTCGAGAAAAAAGCAAGTAAAAAAACTAAAGATAAGATATTAAAAAGTACTGGGGATAATTCTAGTATCTTTAATGTTTTAAAAGTAATCACTTTGTTTTGGCTTACTTTAACTATACTTGGATTATGTATTTATATAGTCTTTTCAACTGGTTTTAATAAATCTAAAAAAGATGTAAAAAAACAAGCTAATAAGAATGAAACTGTTGAGAAAGAAAAACAAGAAAAAGAAAAGATGATTGACGACAATGTATTATTTTTAGGTGACTATAGTTTAACTGATTTAAATTTAGATGAATTTTATTATCCTAAAGTTTTTATGAATGAAAAAGATTATTCTTTAGATAAAATAAAGGATGATTTAAATAATAAAATATATATTTATAATCCTTCTATATTATTTATATCTTTAGGTAATTATGATATTACTAATGGTGGATCTATTGATGAGATGATTGATAACTATAAAGAGATAATAAATGGGGTTAAAAACAATAGACCTTATTGTGATATATATGTTTTATCATTATTACCAATAAATGATAGTATAGAAGAGTTTAATTCAGATTTAATAAAAGAAGAATTTGAAGCAAATGATATATCTACTTTTAATAGTCAATTGAAAAGGTTGTGTGATGAATTAAAAGTTAATTATTTAGATGTTTATAAAGAATTAGTAGTTGATGATAAATTAAATGATGATTATACTGATGATGGGGTTAATTTGAATGAGGATGGTTATAAAAGATTATTTAAAATAATTAGAAAAGTTATGGAATGATTGGATGAAAAGAATAAGTATCGATAAAAATGAAAAATTAGTTGTTTTGATTCTTATCTTAATAGGGGTTATTATTGCTTATTTGGGATTGTTGTTTTTAAATTATTCATCTTTGAAGAAATATAATAATATAATATTACCTAATAGTTTTATTGAAGGTATTGAGTTATCTAACAACACTTATTTGAATGCTGGTGATATAATTGATTATCACAGTGATTATGTTTTATCTAAAAAAGTTAAGTTTAAAATAAATGATAATGAGTATGAGTATTCTTTAAAAGATTTAGGTGTAGTTGTTGATAAAGATAAAACTTTGGATAATATAAAAAATGGTCAAAAGAAATTGGGTATTACTAAAAAGATTTCTAGTATTAATGGTAAGAGGAGAAATGATTATTCTTTTTACTATAGTATAAATAATGATCAGTTAGTTAATTATTTAAATGTTATCAAATCTAGTGTTGATGTAGCGGTTGTGAATGGTTATTTTGATACTAGTGAGGGTGTTAAATATGTTAGTGGTATAAAAGGTTTTTCTTTAGATGTTAATAAGAGTATAGATATTATTACTGATGTTTTTTCTAATAATTATGATTTTAAAAAAGTAATTGAATTAACTGGTGATTATACAGAACCATATGGTAATCCTAGTTACAGTAGTATTGATACTTTAACTTCATCTTTTGAAACACCATTTGTACCTGATACTTATCTTAGAAATATTAATTTAAATGTAGCTTTAGGTTATATAAATGGTAGTGTTGTAGAACCAGGAGAAGTATTTAGTTATTGTAATAAAGCGGGACCTTTTAATAAAGCAGGATATGTGTTTTATTATGAATTTGTAGGTAATGGTGTTTGTCAAATAGCTACTACTACTTATAATGCAGCTTTACTTGGGGGATTGGAGATTGTTAAGAGATATCCTCATAAAAAGAAAAGTTTATATGTTGCTGGTGGACTAGACGCAACTGTTGCTAGTTATAGTGGTGGTTGGTGTGTTGATATGCAATTTAGAAATACATATAAATATCCAATATATATAAAAGCTTATTCTGTTGGATCTACGGCTCATGTTGAGTTTTGGTCTAATCATGATGCTAAAGAAGGAAAAGAATATACAACAGAATCTGTTAGAATAGGACAAAGAGGTTATAGGACATTTTTACATACTTTTAAAGATGGAGTAGAAATAGATAAACATGAAATAGTAACTACTTGGTATAGTGAAGATTAATAGTATATTATTATTTCTTTTTCATATTATTAATTAGAAAGAGAGGAATAATATGGAAACTTTAAAAGTAAGCAGTAAATCTAATCCTAATAGCGTTGCAGGAGCATTGGCTAATGTATTTCGAGAAATGGGTAGAGTTGAAGTACAAGCAGTAGGAGCTGGGGCACTTAATCAAGCAATTAAAGCAATTGCGATTGCACGAGGTTTTATAGCACCTAGTGGAAAAAATTTAGTTTGTATTCCAGCCTTTCAAGATATATCCATTGATGGTGAAGAAAGAACTGCGATTAAGTTAATAGTAGAAGCTAAATAAATAGCTTCTTTTTTAGTGATAATTTTTATTTCCTGTGATAAAATACTCTTAGGATGTGATTATATGAATAATGATGGAAAAATTTATTGTTCTAGATGTGGTGCAGAGATGAATAGTAATTCTAGGTACTGTATGAATTGTGGAAATCTAAATCCTGAACATGAAGCTAATAAAAATATGATGCCTTATATTCAGAGTAATCAAGCTTCTTATAATATTGGACAAGGTGGAGTAAATCTTAATACAAACAAACATTCTACTAGTGTTTTAATTGGAAATAATATGGGTAATTTTACTTTATGTTTTTTAATTAATATATTTTTATATATAGGCAGTTTAGGTTTAATTTTTTATCATGCTTATATTAATAATTTTAAAACAGTTAGTGATTTTATTAATATGCATTACCCTCTTATTATAATGGTTGTTTCTTATTTCTATGTATTATTGTATTCATTACAACTAATCGCAATGAAATGTAATAGGAAATGGTATAGTGGTATTATTCCTATCTATAATTGTATGCTTTTATCTGAAATTGTTTTTAAAAATAAATGGTTTGGTTTAATTACAGTTATTCCAATTATTGGACAAATATTATTACTAGTAATGATTTATAAATTAGGGATTAGATTTAAATATAATGGATTGTTATGTGTACTTCTTTTTCCTATAATGATTCCTGTTATGGGATTTGGTAGTCATAGTTTAGATGGTAATATTTATGTTGATAAAGTTGAATCTACTTTTTTAGAAAAAAGTTATAAGAAAAAAAGATTATTTTCAAAAGTTGCATGTTTCTTTATTGTTTTAGGATTTGTTTCTACTTTTTGGACTTATTTTATGTCACTTGGTAATGATGTTAAGAAAAGCAAAAATGTTTATTATAAAATAGCTTCTAAACAGATTGTTACTAAGATAAAGAATGGTATAAATAGAAGTTTTATAAGTTGTGATGGTGTTTCTTTTAATAAAGAAAATGGAGATTATTATTTTTATTATCCTGATTTAGGTAAGAGAGTATTTATTCCTTTTTATTTAATGAATGATAGTATAGAAGCTTTTATTAGAGTTAATATTACAAATAGTAAGCCTAGTTTTTATATTACGATGACTGATGGTACTTATGGATTTGATGAGACTTTATATGAAAATATAAATAATAATACTGTTAAGAAATTTGATAGATTATTGGTTGATTATAAGAGTTTTAATTTATGTGATGTTGGAAAATAGCTTGTAATAATTAATAATTTTTAATATAATAAAAGAAATCGATAATTAGAACTAATAATAAGATTATTCATATTTAGAGAATTCGTGGTTGGTGAAAACGATTATGAATGCTTATTTATCTACTCTATAGATGACTTATGTCCGGTTAATACCGTTATGTAATTAAGATAAATAAAGGATGGTACCGTGCTTTTAGCACTCCTTGTGGTATTATTCTTTTTTTTTAGGAGATGATTAAATGATTGATATGCATCAAGATTTATTATCTATTATGTATTATTGTGAACTACATAATAGATATGATTATTTAGAAGAATGGATTAAGAATTTTAATTTTAGTAATGTCTCGGGTGTTATTGCGAACCTTTATTATATGAGTAAGGAAGAGATGAGAAAAGAATTAGGTGATAAAGAGATTGATGTTTTTTCTATGTTTATGAAAAGTACATTATTGTTTAATAAATATTTACCTAATTGTAATTGTGTTTTCAGTATAGAAGGTTGTGATTATATTGAAGATGTTGGTGAATTAGAAGATTTATATAATCTTGGACTTAGAAATATATTATTAGTATGGAATGAACCTAATAAATATGGTTCAGGTAATAGAGGGGATTATGGACTTACTGATTTAGGTAGAGAGTTTTTAATTAAAGCAATTGATTTAGGAATATCAATTGATTTAAGTCATATGAATAAAAAAACTTTTTATGATACTATTGAGTTAATAAAAAGTGAAAAAGAAAAAGGAAAAATGGTAAAAGTAATTGCGAGTCATTCTAATTGTTTTGATGTATATAATCATGAAAGGAATTTAGATGATTCACAACTAAAAGCATTAAAAAGTGTTGATGGAATATTAGGATTAGTTGGTTATAGTGTTTTTGTTGGTGATGAAGGAAAAGAAAAGTATTTAGAACATGTTATGCATGCGGTAGATATTATGGGAATTGATAATGTTGGAGTAAGTAGTGATGATATGACTTTTGCATTAGATTTATTTAATGAAGATTTTGGTCCAATGACTTTTAAATATGATAGAATAAAAGATGAACTTACAAAATTATTATCATTAAAATTTCAACAGGAAGATGTGGAAAAAATATTGTATAAAAATGTATATAATAAGTTATTTAAGGAGGAGTATTAAATGATAGATATTAAATTAATAAGAGAAAATAAAGATTTAGTAAAGGATAATATAAAAAAGAAATTTCAAGATGAAAAATTACCATTAGTTGATGAGGTTTTTGAACTTGATAAAAGGGTTCGTGAAGTTCAAGTTAAGGCAGATAATTTAAAAGCCGAAAAGAACAAGTTAAGTGGCGAAATTGGCAAACTAATGAAAGATGGAAAAAAAGATGAAGCAATGAAGATTAAAGAAGAGATTTCTAAAAACTCTTTGGAAATTGAAAAATTGGAAGAAGAACAAGTTAATCTTTCTAAGGAAATAAAAGATAAGATGATGGTTATTCCGCAAATTATAGATGAAAGTGTTCCAATTGGTCGTGATGATAGTGAGAATGTTGAAGTTGAAAAATTTGGAGAGCCAGTAGTTCCTGAATATGAAATACCATATCATGCTGATATAATTGAGAGATTATGTGGAATGGATAAAGATGCAGCTGGAAGAACTTCTGGACAAGGATTTTATTATCTTTTAGGTGATATTGCGAGACTTCATGAGGCAATGATTGCTTATGCTAGAGATTTTATGATTGATCATGGATTTACATATGCTATACCACCATTTATGATTCATGCTGATGTTGTTACTGGAGTTATGTCTTTTCCTGAAATGGAAGCAATGATGTATAAAATTGAAGGAGAGGATTTATACTTAATTGGTACTTCAGAACATTCAATGATAGGTAAATTTAAAGATCAAATTATTAAAAAAGAAGAATTACCTATACATATGACTAGTTATTCACCTTGTTTTAGAAAAGAGGGTGGAAGCCATGGATTAGAGGAAAGAGGACTATATCGTGTTCATCAATTTGAAAAACAAGAAATGATTGTTATATGTGAACCGGAAGATTCTATGGACTGGTATAATAAAATGTGGAAGTTAACTGTTGAAATATTTAGAAATTTTGATATACCAGTTAGACAATTAGAATGTTGTAGTGGAGATTTAGCAGATCTAAAAGTTAAATCTTGTGATATTGAAGCTTGGAGTCCTAGACAAAAGAAATATTTTGAAGTTGCTAGCTGTTCTAATTTAGGAGATGCTCAAGCTAGACGTTTAGGTATTAGAGAAAAAGGAGAAAAAGGAACATATTATTTACATACATTAAATAATACTGTTGTTGCTACTCCACGTGGATTAATTGCTTTAGTTGAAAATAATTATCAAGAAGATGGAAGTATTAAAATACCTAAAGTATTACAACCTTATATGGGTGGAAAGACTAAGATAGAAATTAATAAGAAATAGTATTTTTACTATTTCTTTTATTATGATAAAATATTATTAGGATGTGATTATATGATAATTACTTTTAATAAACAAATTGATGATGCAGTTAATGATTATAAGAAGAAAGTTAAATATAATTTTTTAGTACCATCTTTTTTTAAGAAAAAAGATACAATATCTAAAATTCAAAAATACTATGTTCCTTTTAAAAAAATAGATATAAAAGTTATGGGTAATATTACCTATACATATTTAGATAATAATAGTACTCATCAGATTATAAAAGAAATAAATATTGATTATAATAATTTATTATTCTCTAAGTCTAAAGTTATAGATAATTATTTTAAATACTTATATCCTTATTCTAATAATTATATAGAAACAACTTTTTCAGAATTATCGTTAGTGGAAGATTTAGATATTAATATAGATAAAATTAAAAAGAGATTGATTGATAAAAGTAAAAAGAGTTCTCTAGAATCTATAGATAAGAATAAGGTCACTGAAACTAGTAATGATTTAGTAACTGAGATACTTGAAAAGGATGTATATCTTCCTATTTATTATTTAGAAATAATATATAAAAATAAAAATTATTATTATATTATGAATGGAGATACTGGGAAGAGTTATATTGAATTACCATTTAGTAAGATAAGATTATTATTCTTATTTATTATTATAATGATAGTAATTTTTGGATTATGTTTACTTATTGTTTAGGAGGAGATTATGAAATTAGTTAAATATTTGATTATAATTATATTTTCTTTTTTCTTAGTTATTCCTAATTGTTTTTGTTTAGTTAATACTAAAGAAAGAACTATTGATGAACCATTAGTACCTAAAGATATTACTGTAGGAGAAAATAATATAGAAGATATATTAAAAACTCCTTCTATTGATACTAAAGATAAAATATATGATTTTTGTGGAATACTAAGTAAGAAAGAAGAAAAAGAGATTAAGAAATTATTAAATACTTATTATAAGTATTCTAAGATGGAAAATATTGTTGTTATAACGGATGATTTATTAGGATTTGATATTGCTAATTATAGTTATAATTTTTATGATTATAATGACTTTTTAGATGATGGTATTATATTTATTTTACATATAAATGGGGATAAATACGAAGTGTTTATGTCTAATAGTGGTAAGAAGAATGGGAAAGCTTTTAAGATATATACTGATGCTAGAATAAAGGGTATTTTGAAATATGTTTATAATACGATGAAAAATGATAATTATTATAAGGGAATAGTTGAATATATTATGAAAGTTTCTGATTATTATAATAGAGGAGTTAATAATAATGCAGTTATTTCTGATGATGGGAAAATTGTTGATAAAATTCCTTTAGTTGAAATTATTATTTTAAGTGTTACTAGTAGTTTGATTATAGTTTTACTATTACTTGGGAAATTAAATTCTAAAAAGTTTATAAGATTTAATATGTATGATGATAGTATTAATAAAGATACATATATGATTAAGACGATAAGTGATGAAGTAATTGATAATAAATAAAACTTTTACTTTTTAAATTATTATAGTATAATAAAATTAATAAATTTATAGATAGGAGATTATTATGGGTTTAATAAAAGCTATTGTTGGTTCTACTGCTGGAACTTTACATGATCAATGGAAAGAGTATATTCGTTGTGAAGATTTAGGAAATGACGTTTTGATGAGAAAAGTTACTACTCCTAATGGTATTATTTCAAAGGATAGTGCAATTCAAGTTGCTCCTGGACAAGTTGCAGTTATATTTGAAAATGGTAAAGTATTAGATGCTACTTGTGAAGAAGGAATGTATACTTTTGATAAGAGTACTTCTCCTTCATTCTTTGCTGGACAATTTGGTGAAGTGTTTAAAGAAATGTGGACTCGTTTTACATATGGTGGAGGAGTTAATAAAGAGCAAGCTGTATTTTATATCAATGCTAAAGAAATAATTGATAATAAGTTTGGAACACCTGCACCTGTACCATTCCAAGATTGGTCTCATCCAATACCAAATCAAATGACTGGTACAATGACACCACTTCGTGTTGAAGTTAAATGTTTTGGTAAGTATACATTTAAGATTACTGATTTTTCTAAGTTTATGAGTAATATTGCTGGTACTAGTAAAGAGTATCGTAAAGATGAAATTGTTGAACAAATGAGAAGTGAAGTAGTTGGAGCTTTCCAAAAAGTATTAAATGAATTAGGAAAAGAGACACATAAAGTTCCTGTACTTGAATTACCTAGTTCAGCTGATGAAATTAAAAAAGCAATGGATGAAAATGTGTTTGATCAACCAATTAGAGATCGTGGAATTAGTTTAGTAGGATTTGTAGTTGAATCTGTTACTTTAGATGATGAAAGTGAAAAGAAAATTGATAACTATGAACTTTCTTCAAACAGCTATATGCAACAAGGTACACTTGTTGGTTCTTATGGAAGAGCTGTTCAAGATGCTGCTAACAACCAAAATGGTGCTGCTGCAGGCATGATGGGTGTTGGAATGATGAATATGGCTAGTGGTGGAATGGTTGGTGGAGCTGCTGCTGGAGCATTCCAAAATCAAGGTGTTTCACAACAAGATTTACAAGGAAAGAAAGAAGAAGCTACAGCATTCTGTCCTAAATGTGGAGCTCCTGTTAAAGAAGGAGATAAGTTCTGCAGTAAATGTGGAGAAAAATTAGCCTAAAGACTAAAAACAAAAGATTGAATAAATGATGTGAACCCCATTTAGGAGACACAATAAAAAAAGACAGTAATTAAAAAGAGAAAATTATTTTTCTCTTTTTGTGTAAGTTTTCCTCTTTTTCTTAACTTTTGACTTTAATCTTGTTGTATTGTAAAATAATATCCA
>JAFVEF010000045.1 GCA_017478105.1 Bacilli bacterium
ATTTTGTTTTAGAACAATTAAACTTATTAGATAATATAACTTGTAAGTCTATGATGGGAGAATATTTGCTTTATTATAATGGAGTATTATTTGGTGGTATTTATGATGATAGATTACTTGTAAAAATAGTAGATAATAATAAAAAATATAATATGCAAGAAGCAATCCCATACAATGGAGCTAAGCCAATGTATCTTGTAGATGATGTGGATAATCAAGAATTATTAAGAGATATAATATTAGATACTTACAAAAGTTTAAAGAAATAGAATGATTAGAATATTAAGATATTAATATGTGTTAAATAAATTTTTTTAGATAAACTTTTAGGTAAGTTAAAATACGATGTCAGAAAATTGGACATAACTTTTTTGCAATTTAGGAGTAAGTTATACGATTATAACAACACATACTTATTAAATTTTAGTAAGATGAATGATATAATCAAAGTAGGAACTGGTGATGTGATAAAAATATTAGCAAGTGATTTTGATAATTACAAAAAAGTATAATTACTAATAAATTATCAAATTAAAAAAAGAAGAAAACTCTATAATTGTTAGTATAAAGTTTAAATAAAACTTAAAGAATAATGAAACAACAATATAAATATGATAGAATATAATTAGGAGGAAAAAATATGAAAATGGAAATAGATAATGAAGTTAATCAATTAGAAGTATATGAAGAATTTAAAAAATATTGTAAATTTTATGGAGAAAACATTTTAGATAATGGTGTTAGAAGATTAAATGTTCAAAACGGTTATGATCAAGATTATAGTATGAATCTAGATTATATTCCTGTATCTTCAGGACTATCTAGTCCTACTGATTCTTTGATTGTTGAAGGAAGATCAGATGAAATATATAATTCAATTGATGAATTATTAAATATTGGATATGAAATGCTAGGACAAGATTCTTTTCGTACAAAAGAAGAAGTCGAAAACATGAACTATTCAAATAGTGGATTGAGTAATAGAAATCGATAATTTTTATTATATTCAATATAAAGTATTAGTTAAAAATGATTCAAGTGATGATTTTCAATTAAATAATAAAAGCTTAAGTATTGAATCAGACTATATTGATTATAGTATCTCATCTAGTGATAATTCTAATATCATAAAAGCTAATTCTAGTAAAACAGTTTACTTGAAAGTAGAATATAAAAAAGAAGTACCACAAGAAGCATTTTCATCAGGATCATTTAGTGATAATAAAAAAATTCACTATCAAAGAAAACTAAAATAACGAGGGATAAAATGGAAAACACAAGAGAAAAAGTTGTAGTTAAAACAAGCATAATAAGTATAATTTCAAATATAATTCTTGCATCATTTAAAGCATTCGTTGGATTACTTGCAAATTCAATCGCAATAATCTCAGATGCAGTAAATAACTTAAGTGATGCCTTATCTAGTATTATAACTATAGTAGGAACAAAACTAGCAGGAAAAGCTCCTGATAAAAATCATCCATATGGTTATGGAAGAATAGAGTACATGACTTCATTTATTGTATCTGCAATAGTCTTATATGCTGGAATTACTTCGCTAGTTGAATCAATAAAAAAAATAATTCATCCAGAAGCATCAGATTACTCTCTGATCACTTTAGTAATTTTAGTATCAGCTATTATAGTAAAGTTTATATTAGGAATATATGTTAAGAAAAAAGGAAAAGAAGTTAACTCTGATTCTTTAGTTGCAAGTGGTTCAGATGCCTTTAATGATGCTATTCTATCTATCTCAGTATTAGCATCAGCTATAATTTATTTACTATTTAAAATAAGTATTGAAGCATATGTAGGTATATTACTATCTCTATTTATTATTAAATCAGGATTTGATTTAATTAAAGAATCCGTCAACAATATACTTGGTGTAAGAATAGAGAGTAATCTAGCTAAATCAATAAAAAGAGATATTACAAAAGAAGAAGAAATCCAAGGAGCATATGATTTAGTATTAAATGACTATGGTCCAGATAAATATTTAGGATCAATTCATATAGAAGTTGCTGATACATTAACAGTCGCTGATATTGATAGATTATCAAGAAAAATATCTAAAATGATTCTAAAAAAATATGGTGTTATATTACATACAATAGGAGTATACTCAATTAATACAAAAGATAAAAAAGTTATGAACATAAAAAAAGATATTACTAAAATAGTCTTTTCAAATAAAGGAATACTTCAAATGCATGGCTTCTATATAGATGAAAAAGAAAAAAGAATTAGTTTTGATATAATTATAGATTTCAAATTAAAAAATAGAGAAGAAGTATACAAAAAAATATATGATGAAGTACAAAATAAATATAAAGATTATGAAATAGAAATAACTCTAGATGTAGATACAAGTGATTAAAAGAATACAAAAAAAATAATAATATAAAGATCTAATTAGATCTTTTTTATATTAAATATAAAAATATTTTGATATAATGAATAAGAAAGAAATAATTAATAAAGGAGAAAATATGAAATTAGATGGAAAAGTCGCAATCGTAACAGGTGGAGCTATGGGAAATGGTTTAGGAATAGTCAAAGTATTTCTTAAATATGGTGCCAAAGTAGTTATATTTGATTATTCTGATCAATTAGATAAAACTATAAATGAATTAAATAATCAAAATGTAAGTGGTTATGTAGTAGATATAAGAGACAAAGAAAAAGTAAAAGAATGTGTTCAAAAAGTAATAGAAAAATATCATAATATTGATGTTTTAGTTAATAATGCTGGTGTCTGCAAATTAGTTAAATTTGAAGAAATGAGTGATGAAGATAGAGATTATCATTTTGATATAAACATTAAAGGAACATGGAATGTTACTCAAGCATGTCTACCATATATGAAAAATAGAAAAGCATCTATTATAAACTTATCAAGTGTTACAGGCCCTATGGTTGCTGATAGTGGAGAAGTTGCTTATGCTACAACAAAATCTGCTATTCAAGGATTTACTAAGGGATTAGCAGCTGAAGTAGTAGAAGATGATATCAGAGTAAACGCAATCCTTCCAGGTTATATAAGAACACCTATGGTTGAAAAAATGTCAAAAATATCTAATCCAGATAATCCAGAATCAGTAATAGATGGAATTGCCAATGCTATTCCTATGAAAAGATTAGGAAATATAGAAGAATTAGGTGAACTAGCAGCTTTCCTCGCAAGTCAAGAATCAAGTTATATAACAGCTCAAAATATAGTAATTGATGGTGGAAGTACATTACCAGAAACTATGACAATGGGTGTTTAATAATTATACAGAAAAAATAATACAAGTAGTGGAGATGAAATAACATGACAGTAAAACCATTTATATGTAACAATAACAACAATCAAGAAATACTATATTTTAATAGTCTATTTAGTAAATATGATAAATTAAAAGAACCAGTTAGTTTTAATGAAATAAAAGAAAAAGTAAAATTAAAAGAATATAATAATGAAGAATTAAATTCTAATAATTTACTGGTATTATTATCAATATATAAAGAAAAAGTATTATCATTTCAAATTACATCATTAGAAAAAAGCAACAACAAAACTATAGGTAAAATTGATTTAATAGAAACACATCCTAAATATCAGAAACTAGGTATCGCAACAGAATTAGTAAATAATTCAATTGAAATATTAAGAAAGAATAATATTGAAAAAACTCTCTTCATATGTAGTAATGAAACTATAGATTTTTGGTTATCAAGAAATGCTAAAATAGTAGATACACACAAATCATCTTCATATTTTACTGTCTATAATATGGAAATGACAGTAGATAAATTTAAACAAAAAAGAATATCTAATAAAGACTTTTAGTCTTTTTTTCTTTTCTTTTAGAAAAATAATGGTATAATAAAACACTATTGAAAGAAGGAATATTATGGGACCAAAAGATGGAAGAAATTTAAATAGAGTAGAGTACTTTTCTATAAAAGAATATATAAACAATATTGTATTTGAACCAAGTACCCTAGATCATATGGAATATGTCAATAAATTATTTGATGAGTACTTAGAATCATTAATGAATTATGATGAACTTGCAATAACACTATTTTTATGTAGTTGTTTTGAAAAAGAAATAAAATACAGTAATATAATAGAAAATCATATAGTACACCCCTTGGAGATTAATTCCCATAATATGTTTTTTGATAAGTTATCGATTAATCATACCAGGATAAAAGAATTACATAAATTTGTATTAAAGAAAGATGGCCTAAGTGACTATAGAACTACTGAAATGCCAATAGGAACATATCGTGAAACAAATGATGATTCTCTAAAAACAGTAGAAATAGAGGGAAAGAAGTATTATAAAGATATTTATTGGTATGGAGTAGAACCAAAAGATATTAAAAGATTCATGGATGATTTTATTAAGTTTTATAAAGATAATTCATTCTCAGTAACGCATTCTAATCCTTTTATAAAAAGTGCCTTAGTCCAATTATTATTTTTACGCATTCATCCCTTTGAAGATGGAAATGGAAGAACTGCAAGAATGCTTCATAATATGAAGTTTACTGATTCAATAAATAGGATAAAAGGTTCAAATTTAAAAATTAGTCCATTAAATATATCACCAGGTATTTATAATTACAAAAATGATTATAATAAATGTATAGACAGTATTTATTTTGATTTAGATCATTTTGATTGGAAAACTGGTAATAATCCAGAAATTAATCGCTGGTTTAATTTCATGCTTAATACAACAGAAGAAGAAATTAACTTTCTCCAAGAAGAATTAGTAAATAGGAAAGATGCTTTAGAAAACATTCATGATTTAAATCAAGATAATTCTCCATTTACAGATGAGATTAAAAAGATGAAAATGAAAGTATTAGCTCCAAAACAGTATTAATTTTAAGAGCTTTATATTTATATAAATGTATTATCAACTCAAAAATAATAATAAAAAAAAGAAGCTGAAATCAGCTTCTTAATCTATATACAGAGGATCTTCACATTATAGTGAACCTTCCTCAATAATAATATATGTATTAATTTTAAAAAAATACCATTTATATAAAAAGTATGATAAAATATAGGCGAGAATAAAGATTATAATTTAGTAAACACTAATAAAGGAGATAATTATGGAAATTAGAGAATTAAAAGAAAAACTAATAAAGTCTAAAGAAAAAATAGAAGAAATTAGGAGGATACTTTGACTTACCAACTAAAGAGCAAGAAATAAATGATCTTGAAGAAAAAACAAAAGAACCAACTTTTTGGCAAGATCGACAAAATGCTGAAAAAATAATTAAAGAATTAAATACTAAAAAAGATCTAGTATCTAAAGTTAATAATCTCTATGATAAAATACTAACTAATATAGAATTTTTAGATATAGAAAATGATGAAGAAACTATACTAGAGTTAGAAAAAGATTCAGAACAAATTGCGAATGATTTAGAAAATATAAATATTCTAGTATTATTAAATGGTCCTTATGATAAGAATGACTGTATTTTAGAAATCCATCCTGGTGCTGGTGGTACTGAATCATGTGATTGGGCTAACATGCTATACAGAATGTATCTAAGATGGTGTGAAAAAAACAACTATAAAGTTCAATTATTAGATTATCAACCTGGTGATGAAGCTGGTATAAAAAGTGTATCACTAGAAGTTAAAGGCTATAATGCATATGGTTATTTAAAAAATGAAAAGGGTGTCCACAGATTAGTTAGACTTTCTCCTTTTGATTCAAACAATAGAAGACATACTTCTTTTGCTTCAGTTGAAATAACCCCTGAAATTGATCAAGACACCACAGTTGAAATTGATGAAAAAGATTTAAAAATAGATGTTTATCATTCGTCTGGGGCTGGTGGACAAAGTGTTAACACAACAGACTCTGCCGTAAGAATAACACATCTTCCAACTAAAATAGTAGTAACTTGTCAAAACGAAAGAAGTCAAATTCAAAATAAAGAACAGGCATTAAAAGTATTAAAAAACAAATTGTTATTAAAGAAAATCGAAGAACAAGAAAAAGAATTAAATAACATTAAAGGAGAACAAAAAAACATTGAATTTGGTTCTCAAATAAGAAGTTATGTTCTTCATCCATATTCAATGGTTAAAGACCATAGAACAAATACTGAAACAAGCAATGTGGAAAAAGTATTAGATGGTGACATCGATATATTTATAGAAGAGAATTTAAAAAGAGGGATATAATGCTAATAGAAAAAGATAACATACTTAACTATATTCAAAAAAAATCATATATTAAAAGATTTTTACAGTTTTTGCTTGGCTGTTTTATAATATCCATATCATATAATATTTTTATTGCCCCAAATAACCTTATTCCAGGAGGAACAACAGGACTTGCTATAATAATAAATAATTTATTTGGTATAAATAATTCGACTTTTATATTTGTAACTAATATATTCCTACTAATAATTAGCTATATATTTCTAGGAAAAGAAAAAACAAGAAATACTGTCTTAGGATCCATTATATTCCCGTTATTTGTTCGCCTAACAGAAAACTTAAATGTCTATCTTCAAGTAGACACCTCTAATATGCTTTTATCAACACTATTTGGTGGATTATTATTTGGTTTTGGAATTGGACTAGTATTTAAAGCAGGCTATACAATTGGTGGTACAGATACAATAAATCATATAAATGCCAAGTATTTCAAAATTAGTGTTGGAAAAAGCATTATCTTTGTTGATGGATTAATAGCTTTATCTTCAGGATTATTCATAGGTATTAACAATATGCTATATTCTATAATTTTAATATATTTATTAAGTTATATTTCAGATAGAGTAGTTTTAGGAATATCTGATAGTAAAGCTTTCTTTATAGTTACAAATAAAGAAGAGAAAATAAAAGAATTCATAATGAATCAATTGAAATATCAAGTTACTTCACTTAAAGCAAAAGGTGGCTTCAAAAGAGAAGATGAAAACGTCCTATTAACAGTTCTACCAACAAGATATTACTATCAATTAAAAGAAGATATTGATAAGATAGATAAAAATGCCTTTTATATAATTGTCGATACTTATGAGGTATTTGGAGGGAATTTAAATGAGAAATAAAAAATTATATAGAATTATTCTAATTACATGTTCTCTTATAATAAGTGCTTTTGTTTATAATATTTTTCTACTTCCTCTTAACTTAGTAACAGGAGGAACAAATGGTATCGCAACATTAACTTATTATTTATATGATTATAATCCAGCAATAATAATTCTTTTGATTTCAATTGCTTGTCTAATACTAAGTTACATGTATTTAGGAAGAGAAAAAACTAGAGGAACAGTTATTGCTTGTCTAGCCTATCCATTATTAGTAGAAGTAGTATCATTACTAGTGAAAAATCTTTCATTCGATAAAACAGATATACTTGTCCTTATAGTTTTCGCAGGAGTATTAAATGGTATTTCTAATGGTTTAATGTATAAAAGTGGTTATAGTAGTGGAGGCCTTCCAATTATTTCGCAGATATTATTTGAAAAATTTAAATACCCAATTGTTAAATCAAGTTTTATAATGAATACCATAATTGTAGGAATAGGAGCTTCTTTCTTTGGAATAACAAGTGCCTTATATGCAATTATATTCTTATATATAAATAGTATAGTTCTTGATAGAGTTCTATTAGGAATATCTAATAATAAAGCATTTTATATAATAACTGATAAAGATAAAGAAATAAAAGAGTATATTATTAAACAATTAAATCATACAGTGACAATATTTGAAGTAAAAGGTGGCTTTTTAAACCATCAAAAAGATGTAATGTTAACAGTGGTACCATCAAGAGATTACTACAAGTTAACTGAGGGGATAAAAGCAATAGATCCTAGTGTTTTCTTTGTAGTAACTGATTCATACCAAGTAGAAGGAGCTAAATAGCTCTTTTTTCTATGAAATAAAAATGTAAATATAAATGATTTTACTTCATATAATTTTATACAATACATAGTGACCCCCTAAATCACTATGTATTTTTGTTTTGTAGTATAATATGTAACTTGAAAAGGAGGTGAAATAATATGTGGTCAAGTTATCAAGAAATGTATCTTAATACTAAAAATGAAAAG
>JAFVEF010000046.1 GCA_017478105.1 Bacilli bacterium
ACTTAGACTTCTTTCTTTTTTTTAGATATATTCCACTCATTAGTACTGATACTATTATTGTAATTATGATTAGTATTGTTGTGGAATCATTTTCTTTTACTTCAATTACTTTATCTTCATCACTTACTAAGAATAAAGAATTATTATCATATTCACAGGTATCATCTTTAGGACAATTAATCTGACCTATTAGATAAATAATATCATCTTTAAAATAGAAATTATTGATATCATAATAATCATTATTAATCTTTTTAATCTTTTTATTTATTGTACCATCTGTATCTATTTGAACAACTTCTGTTTTTGCTTCTTTTCTGTTATACATCAAATAATACTGATTTAGTTCTTTTTCTTTACTAGTAATTAAATAAACAATATTAGATTCATCTAGAGGAACATCACCTACTGTTTCCCATACTTCTTCATCGTCTATATTATAATTTATTATAAAATAACTAGTTTTTCCATTATCTATTTTAACTTCATTAGTTATACCATATAATATAAATCCATTAGTTGATTCTTGAAGTTTTACTACTTCATATTTTTCTAGAGAATCATTTATTACTTTTACTTCATTACCTTCAGTATCTAATTTTATAAGTTCTTTTTTTATAGAATCATTTTCATAATACTCTTTAATAGCAGAATAACCTATCAATGTAGCATTATTATATATTGGCATAATATCTATTAAGTTTGTTTTTAATTCATTCTTAATAATATCTTTTGTCCATATTAAGTTTAATTCTTTATCATATTTTCCAATAATACTTTTATTTTCTTTATCAAGGGTTGCGATAATTAAATATTCTATTTGACCATTATTATTTGTAGATACAATCTTATTTATATTACAATCAAATAAATTTGAATCTTTCTCCCAAAGTAGGTTACCTTCTTTATCTAATTTTTGAAATACTATTTGATTTATAGGTTGAGTAGTTTCTAAGACATTATAAGATTTAGATAAACCTATCAAATAACCATCTACGTTATTATTCTCATCATAGGAATACTCTAAAAAATAAAGAGAATCTTGGGAAGATAATCCATAATCATAATTCCATTTAATTCTTCCATCTTTCTTATAATTAACAATCATTACTTGGTAATCTTCTATAGTTTTAGAATCTGCTTCTATTATTTCTTTAAGATATGTACCACCTACTACGAATCCATTATTCTCATTGTTTTTATTTAAACTTTCCTTTATAAAAAATAATTTTTCATCCGTATTTTTATTTATAGAATAAATAGAATCTGTTGCGTAAACATTTTCAAACATTAAACAGATTACTAGTATAAATAACCATTTAATAGTTCTTTTAGTCATATTACACCTCGATATTTATAATTTAATTATAAAACAAAAGAAAACTAATTACTAGTCTTCTATTTCATTTTCAATCATTTTTATTTCTTTTTTAATAATATATCTTTTATATTTGTATTTTTTTGGTAACATACTAATAAGAATTTCTCTTTGTTTTAATTCTCTTTCATAGTATTCTCTAAATAAAGGTCCTTTTTTTAATAAAAATACTGGTCCAAAGAAATATTCTTTTTTTGTATATTTTCTTTTTCCTTTTTTAAAGATTATTATTTGATATATTATCTTATTATCTTTTACAAATTCTTCATTTTCTATATAAAAACCATTTTTACAAAGATATTTTTTTACATCTTCTTGGTAATTATTAGGACTTAAAATAATTGTTTTTATTTTTTTTAAAACATTTTTATCTTCTTTTAATATTCCAATTATATTTCTTCCACCCATTCCAGAAACAATAATTGTATCTACTTTTTCATTGTAGGTTTTTAATCCTGGTCCTAGTTTTGTTTCTATTTCTTTTTCTAATTTTTCTTTTATTATGTTTTCTTTAGCATGTTCAAGAGGACCTTTTTTTATGTCAGAAGCAATTGTCTTTATATTCTTGTTTTGTTTTACAAGATAGATATCTAGTAATGCATGATCACAACCTACATCTAAACAAAAGGAGTTAGCTTCCACTAAATCTCCTATTGTCTTAAGTCTTTGATTAATTTTCATTAGTCTGTTAGGAAATCCTTTAGTTTACGAGAACGAGATGGGTGTCTTAGTTTTCTTAATGCTTTAGCTTCTATTTGACGAATACGTTCACGAGTTACTCCAAATATTTGTCCTACTTCTTCTAGGGTACGGCATTGACCATCATCTAGACCAAATCTAAGACGTAATACTTTTTCTTCTCTTTCAGTTAAAGTTTGTAAAACGCCACGTAGTTCTTCTTTTAACATTTCTACTGTTGCGTATTCTTCTGGTCCCATTGTTCTTTCATCTTTTATGAAATCTCCTAAGTGTGAATCATCTTCTTCACCAATTGGAGTTTCTAAAGATACTGGATCTTGAGAAATCTTATATACTTCTCTTACTTTTTCTACTGTGATTCCTAATTTTTTAGCAATTTCTTCATCAGTTGGTTCTCTATTTAATTCTTGAGTCAATTGACGTTGAACTCTTGCGAGTTTATTTATTGTTTCTACCATGTGTACAGGTACACGAATAGTTCTTGCTTGATCAGCTATAGCTCTCGTGATTGCTTGTCTAATCCACCATGTTGCATATGTAGAAAACTTATATCCTTTTGTTGGATCAAATTTATCGACTGCTTTCATTAGACCAATATTACCTTCTTGAATTAAATCAAGAAATAACATTCCACGTCCTACATATCTTTTAGCAATACTTACAACTAAACGTAAGTTAGATTCAGCAAGTAATCTCTTGGCTTCTTCATCTCCAGCTTCTGCTCTTTTAGCATATTCAAATTCTTCATCTGAAGTTAATAGATTAATTCTACCTATTTCTTTTAAATACATTCTAACTGGATCATTTATTTTTACATCTTTAGTTAGTGTCAAGTTTTCAACAGACATGTCTTCACTGATTTCTTCAGCTGATGCATCATCTGTACCATCTTCAGAAACTATATCAATATTTTCTTCTACTAGAAAGTTATATAATTCATCTAATGTGTCACTATCAACTTCTAATCCTTTTAATTGTTCAGCTAGTTGTTCATAAGTTATGAATCCTTGTTTTTTACCTAATGTAAGTAATTTTTCTTTTCGTTCATCAAGAGTTTTAATTTCATTAACCATACTAATTATCTCCTAACCTTAGCCTTAGCTTTCTAATCTTTTCCGTTATTTTAGCTTGTTCTAATGGATCTATTTCTTTTTTCATTAAATTAGTGAGTCTTTTTATTTCTTGGTTTTTACTATATTCTTTTATTACTTCGAAATATTCAACTAACTCCTCTTCAGTAGTCTTCTCATTATAATTACCTGCTAAAACAGAATTTAGAAAATTTTGTATTTTTTCTTTATCTTGTATGTAGGTATAAAAATCTGCTTCATTTATACTTCCATATTTTTTATAATAATAGATTATTTCACTACAAGTACTTCGCATTACTTCTTCTGGAAAGATTAGTCTTTCATTTTCTACTCGTGTAATAACCCAATCATTATTTAACATAAAGTAAAATAACTGTTCAAAAGCTTTTCTATACTTATCCTTCTTTTCTACTATCCTTTTAGGTATAATAACTTGCTCTTTTTTAGGCTTTTTTTGAAGTAGCCTATTTAATCGCATTTCCAGTGTATTATAACCTATATCGAATTCTTTTGCAAGTCTTTTTAGGATAACTTCTCTTTCTATTTCATCATTAATTTTACTTGTCTCTTCAATTACTGAATTGATATATTTACTAGTTTCTTCAGTAGATGTGAAGTTTACATTATCTTTTAATCTTCTTAATTTATAATCTGTAAAGTTTACAGCATTTTCTATTAACGATATGAAACTATCTTTACCATTTTTTAAGATGTAACTATCAGGATCTTCTGGATTTGGTAAGACTATTACTTTTGCTTCAATATTATTTTCTAATAAAGCTTCTCCTATTGATAGGGTTGCATGTTGTCCTGGATCATCACCATCTAGACACAATATTATATTATTGGAAAGTCTTTTGATAAGATTTATTTGCTCTTTAGTAAGAGCTGTTCCCATTAAGGCAACAGTATTTTTTACTCCTACAGTACTTGCTCTTATAACATCCATGAATCCTTCCATTATGATAACGCTTTTTTTAATACGACATTCTTCTTTAGCTATATGATAATGATATAAAAGCTCACCTTTTTTAAAAATTTCTGTTTCTTTAGTATTTAAATATTTATTTTGATCAACGTTTTTATAAATTCTTCCACTAAATGCAACACATCTTCCATTTATATCATATAAAGGAAACATTATTCTATCATTATATATATCATGATTATCGCTAGATAATCCTATTCTATTAAGAGTTACTAAATCATAATCTTTTTTTTGTAAAAGTCTAGTTAAATCATCTTTGGTATCTAAGGAAAGTCCTATTTCAAATTCCTTAATAGCATTTTCATCTATTTTTCTATCTATTAAATATTCTTTGGCTTTAGTTCCATAAGAACTATTTAAATTATTTTGAAAATATTTTACTGAAAGATTATAAGCTTCATATAATTTAGTATATTTATTAGTCTTATTTGTAATCTTAATATTACCAGTATTTATACCTACACGATCCCCTAGGTATTTTAATACTTCTTTAAAATCCATGTGTTCATAATTCATTAAAAATGTAAAGACATTTCCTGTTGCATGACAAGAAAAACAGGTATATATTTGCTTTTCTCTAGATACTGACATAGATGGGTTTGTATCATCATGAAAAGGGCAAACCCCAAAGAAGTTTTTCCCTTTTGCGACTAATGGGATTCTCTCACCGATGATATCAACAATGTCTACTTTAGATCTAATTGTATTAGCTATATCATTGTTCAAGAGAATCACCACCTATACTTTTCTATATTAGCACATTTTTTTAACTATTTCTACTTTGTTTTCTTTATTTAATTCAGCTATTTTATCATTTATGAATTTATTTTCAATTGTATAATAATCTTTATTAGGTAAATTTCCATGATCAATAGAGAATAAATGTTCTGAATCAAAGATTAGTGAAAATGATAATAATCTTTCCATTTCAATAAAATTATTTCTATTTAAAGCATTTTTCATATTAGTATATTTTTCTTGGCTTGCTTTAAAATAATCTTCTAAAGGATTATTTGTATATTTCATTAATTCAATTTTAAATAAATCATCACCAATTCCTTTAATGTAACTTTCTAAGTAGTTTGCTAATTCATCTACACTTTTAAAATTAATAAAATCTTGTGATATAAATCTTTTATAAATATCATTTAAATCTTCATATGTTCTTGTACTACTCATACTACCCCTCCTTCAAGTGCTGTATTATATAATATTTAGGCGAAATAGTCAAGTTTATAAAGAAACAGAGCAATTATTCTTGCTCTGTTTTAACACTTACTGGTACAAGTTTTTTATTTAGTCCTTTAAAAGTATAAGCATATTTATTTAGACTAGGAATAACATCTTGTAATTCTTCTTGTGATGGAGTAACTGTCTGTTTAACTAGTGTCTTTAGACTATTATTGTTCTTATAATCTTCATACGATTTAAAGATATTAATAATTCTTTTTATTTTTTATTTCATCTTTTAATTTGTTTATAAATTCTTCTATTTTTAAAGTAGTTGTTTCTTTTTTACCAAATAATCTGTAACTTATTGTTTTATTTTCTTTTTCTTGATCACCAAGAATTAGTGTATAAGGAATTTTCTTAGTTTGAGCTTCTCTTAGTCGATATCCTAACTTTTCATTACGATCATCTAGTATGACACGAATTCCTTCTTTTTCAAGTAATTCTTTAATCTCTTTTCCATAGTCACTTTGAAATTCAGAATTTACTGGAACAACAGCTGCTTGTGTTGGTGCAAGCCATGTTGGGAAAGCACCTTTTGTTTCTTCAATGATAAAAGCTGTAAAACGGTCAAATGTTCCAAATATTGCTCTATGAAGTACAACTGGTACTTGTTTTTCTCCATTGGAGTCAATATAGTTTAATTCAAATCTTCTTGGAAGTAAGAAATCTAATTGACAAGTTGATAGAGTTACTTCAGGCCCTACTGCTGGTTTTACTTCAACATCTAATTTTGGTCCATAGAAAGCGGCTTCTCCAATTGCTTCAAAGTATTCTACACCTAAATCGTCTAAAACTTCTCTTAATTTTTTTTCAGCTTCATTCCACATTTCATCATCATCAAAATATTTTTCTTTATCTTCTTTATCTCTTAATGATAAACGGAATTTATAATTCTTTAACCCAAAGTCTTTATAAACATCTAATATTAAATTAACAACTTTTTTAAACTCTTCCCCAATTTGATCTGGTCTTACGAATAAATGGGCATCATTTTGACACATACATCTTACTCTTTCTAGACCTTTTACTGCTCCACTTGCTTCATAACGGAAATCAGTTGCGAACTCACCTATTCTAATTGGTAAATCTCTATAAGAATGCATTTTATTTTTATAAACTAACATGTGATGTGGACAATTCATTGGACGTAATACAAATTCTTCATCATCAACTTTCATCATTGGGAACATATTTTCTTTATAGTGATCCCAGTGTCCAGAAGTTTTATATAAATCAACTGTTCCAACACATGGAGTATATACATGTTGATAACCTAGTTTTTGTTCTTTTTCATAGATATAATTTTCTAAGTTTTTACGAATAATAGCCCCATTTGGTAACCATAGAGGCATTCCTGCTCCTACTAATTCATGAGACATAAATATTTCTTGTTCTTTACCTATTTTTCGGTGATCTCTTTCTTTTGCTTCTTGTAATTCTTTTAAATGAGCTTCTAAATCTTCTTCATTATTAAAGCAGATACCATAAATTCTTTGAAGCATTTTGTTTTTAGAATCACCTTTCCAATATGCTCCTGATACTTTTAATAGTTTAAAATATTTTAATTCTTTTACACTTTCAACATGAGGTCCACGACAAAGATCAGTAAAATCACCTTGAGTATAGCAAGATATTACAGTTTCTTCTTCATCCATTCTACTTATTAAATCAACTTTGTATGGATCATCTCCAAATTTTTTTAAAGCTTCTTCTTTGGTTAATTCTTCACGGATAATTCTCTTACCATCTTTAGCTATTTTCTTCATTTCATGTTCTATTTTAGGTAAATCTTCATCTGTTAAGGTAACATCTCCTAAATCAATATCATAATAAAAACCTTCTTCAATTACAGGTCCAACCCAAAACTTAGCGTTTGGATATAAATGCTTTACAGCTTGAGCCATTAAGTGGGCACATGAGTGGTTTTTAACATTTAATTCTTTATTTTCTTTTATGTTTATCATTTTCATTCTCCTCTTCAATTATTTTTCTTCTAGCAATTTCTCTAATTAACATTTTATGTTCTTTTTTTGCTTGTTCTATTACTCTTTCATCTTTTGCTTTTTTGACGACATATAATTTTCTTATTGCTTCATCCTTCAATTCATCGGTTGAGATATCATTTAAAGGATTTATTAGTATTTGAACATCAATTTCATTTGAAACTAGTTTTTTAAATTTATCAGCATCTTTAATGTCACCTGCAACCTTTCCATAGTGAATTGGAATAGCCACTTTAGGTTTTATTTTATTGATGTAATTTGCTGCTTCTTGATAGTTCATGGTATATGTTCCACCTATTGGTACAAAACAAACATCTGTTACTACTTTTTTATTTTCTTCAGTTACATCTGTATCTCCCATTACATAATAAGTTTTTCCTTTGAAAAGAATATTAAAACCAACATAGTTCTTTTCTTTAGGATGATATTGCTTGCCAATGTTGTATGATGGGATTGTTTCAAAATATATTTTATTATCTAAATTATATTCATTATTTGGTTCTACTACTAAATATGGATCAATACTTTTTAGACATGTTGGGGCTATAATCTTGGTTGTTTCTTTAGATACTTTTTTAATAGATTCTAGATCATAGTGATCGTAATGATCATGTGTTATAAAAATATAGTCGGCATCATGATATGCTCTTTTTATATCATAGGGATCAAAATAAATAATTAAATCATCTGATAATTTTACTGAGGCATGGTTTAATACTTCTATTTTCATATTTTCCTCCTTTTTAAATAAAAAAAGAACAGTACAGGAGTGCTTTAGCACGGTACCATCCTTTGTTTTACTTTCTTTTCTAACGGGTTATCCGGAATTACATTTGATAATTCTACTCGAAAGGTAGTAACTATTATTTCTTTTATTCGTTTACACCAACCACGAATTCTCTAAAAAAAGATAATAATAATCGTGTCCTTCGTCTTCGTATTTCTCTAAATACTATATCACTTTATTTATTATTTTTCAATTATTTTATCTTCTTTTTTGAAATGAACGTTTATAATCTTTAACAAACCATTCTATAGGATCTTGTTTAGAGTTTATTAAATTGGCTCTTTTTTCTATTTCTTTTTCTAATTCTTCTAATTCTTGTTTTGTTGGTGATTTATCATAACAAACTTCAAGAGCATGCTCTACAACTATATCAGCTGCTCTTCTTAATCCAGAAGTACAGTGACAGTAATGTTCTATTCCTAAACCTTCATGAGATCCTTCTTTAGCATACCAGCCTTTTGGATAAATACCTTCCAATAATTGATACAATTTTTTAAATTCTTCTCCACCATATGTTTCTATTAAACTATCTATCATTGATCTTATTTTTAATTCATTATCTTCATTTACTTCATGAACTCTATATAGACAAGGATAATTATTTCTATTAAAGAATTCAGCTACTCTATTTCCTGTCAATAACATAGCATGATAGACAATTTTTTCTGCACCAATTCTTTTTACTCTTAAATCAGAATAATCATCAGTACTTTCTTTTATTTGTTCATATATTTCTTTTGGTGAATATTTTTTATCAAGTATATTAGCAACTTTATATAAGTTATCTACTGTTTCTTTTAATTCTTTATTATCAATATCATTATTTATTATGTAATCTATTTCTCTATAAGTAGTTTTATTATTACTAGTGATAATAGTCTTTTTAAATTCTTCATCTACAATATTTCCATTTTTATCTATTTCAAAAATATAACTACGAGTAAGTTTTTTTTCATTTGGTACTAATGATGCTATTTTGGCAGAAAAATCATATGGGAATAAAGGAATTGTTCTATTAAAATCATCATCTTTTTCTTGATATTTATGAGATAAATAAATAGATTTTATTCTGTTTAAAGCTTCCCTAACAATATCTGAGTCATAATCAAAATACGATAATACAGAAGCAATGTGGACACCTAATAAATAATTACCATTAGCTAATCTTTTACAACTTAGGGCATCATCAATTTCTATAGCACTTTCTTTATCTATTGTTATTATATAGTCATCTATTACTTCTCTATCTGTCATTTGCCCTATTTTAGATTCTTTTACTAACTTTAAATTATCTTGAATAGATTCATCAAAATAAACATTTATATTATATTTTTTTGCTATTCTATTCATTTTATCTTTTTCTTTATAATCTTTTTTTATTATATCTAATAATTGATTTATTTCTGATACTTTTTCTTTAGTATTATTTATTCTTTTTTTATTAACTTTTATATGATCAATTTCTTTATAGATATAATCTATACATTTTCTTCTTTCTTTTTCAGATAATCTAAAATTATTATTAGTATTTAATAAAGATAAAATATTATTATAATAAAGACTATCTTCATAATTATCTATTACTAATGAATTAATATATTTTTTAATAATATTATAATAAAGGGTATTATCATCTTTGTCTTTAACATTTATAAGACTAGGCATTTTTAGAAAAGAGTATTCTATATAAGTAGTATCTTTAACTTCTTCTACTAAGTACATTATTAAATCATAAGGTTTAGTATCTTTCTCTTCTAGTATTTTTTCAATGTCTATTATTCTACTACTTGTCTTTTTAAATTCTTTTTGTATTTTTGATTTATTTTTAAACTTTTCTTTTTTTTCTATTAAAATAGTATTCATTTTTGAATCTATTTTATTTAATTTTCTCGAAACTATTTTTCTATCTACTTGGTCACTATTAGATAATAGTAATACTACTTTATCTAATAGTATTCTGATTTTATTTAGACTTTTTTCTCCCAATGTAGTATCTAATTCTTTATTTATAACTGAAAAAAGAATATCAACTAATTCATTAACATTCTTATATGACAATAATTCTTGGTCTTTTACTAGTGGGCATTTATCATTTATATAATTTGTTAATTGTTTTTCGATATTCTTCATATTGTTAATCCCTTCTATTTTTACTGATTAAAGAAAGTGGTACAGTTAATTGTTTTATTCTTTCAATAATTCTTCTGGCTTTTACTTTATCTACTCCTGATTGGGTTAGAGATAAGTTATTTTCTAATTCTTCTAATGTTAAGTTTGATGTAAAAAATGTTGGTAGACAATTATCCATTCTATATTGAAGAATTGGACCTAAGACTTCATCTCTTGACCAATTACTAACGTTTTCTGAACCTATATCATCTAGTAAAAGTAAAGGTATTTTTTTTATTTCATTAAATAATTCACCATAATTTGTTTTAAAAGATGATTTTAAGCTAACTAAAAAATCTGGAAAGTATATCATTATACTCTTTATATTCTTTTTAGCCATTTCATTAAATAATGATGCTATTAAGTATGTTTTTCCAGAACCAAAAGATCCAGTTAAATAAATTCCTTTAGGTTTTTTTTCATTATTATAGTTATCCATAAACTCTTTAAAATATTTAATTATCGGAACTCTTGCCTTATCATCTTTATAGATGTTTTTAAGTGATGCTTCTTTAATCATAATAGGCATATCATAAATATCAAGATTCTTTTTATAAGCATCATTTTTTTCTTGTTTCTTTAATAATTTACATTCATTATATGAAAAAGATATCATTTTACCATCTTTATTAGGAGTATATACATATCCTTTCATTAAGTTAGGACATTTTTCTAATCCAGGACAATTCTTACAATTTTTATATTCTTCGAATGTATCCATAAGTAAAGATGTATATTCTTCTAAGATATCTTCTTTAATATTTAATTTATCTATGTATTCTTTAAACTCTTTATCACTACAAGCTTCTTGAAATGATTGTGTTAATTTTATATTATCAAAATCATATATTGTATTTGCTTTTTTCATAACATCACCACTTCATAGTTAGATTTTATCTTTTTTTAACTGAAAAGTCTAGTATTTTAATACTTTTACTGTTTCTTCTGAAAAAAATTCTTTATATATTTTTTTATAATCATTGTATAATTCAATATCTATTTTTTTAGAATAATTTAGTAATTTGTCATAAGAATATTTTATTCTATCCTCTTCTATTGTTACTAGACTGAGTAATCTATCAAAAGTATTTTCAATTAGAGATAAATTATAACCTTATACCATTTTTATTATCTTTTTCAATCTCATATTTTCCTACAACATATATTCTTTGGCTTCCATTTTTTTCTTCTTGTCTATTTTTCATATAATAATCATCAAATGATTTAATTGTTCCATTATTTATAAAGTCTATGAATTCTTCATTTGTTAATACTCCTACAAAAGGATAGTATGCATTTATTTTGTCATTTTCATTATATGAAGCTATTGGAATACTATAATCTACTAAAGCATAATCTTTTTTTCTCTTAACTATATTAAAACAATGCGGTTCTTGACTATCTTTCCATTCAACACAGCCCATACAATAATAAGACTCTATTCCAAAAATACTCAATATTTGTTGAACTAAGGCACCTTTTTCTGTACACTCTGCTGCTCCTGTTCCTTTTAAATCACCAATTTTATTATTTTCTAATGCTTTGAAATATTCTTCATCAGTTGTAGTTGTATTCCAAGCAATGTCATTAAAAATAGTTTCTCTATTCATTTTTCCAGGATAACCAAAGTAGCTATTGACAAAATATTCAAGATTATATATGAATGATTTACTACTATTGATTTTATACTTTCTTATGAAATGGGCAAACTCATAGATAAAATCTGTGGTTTCCATTCCATAGTCTTCTATTGATAAATTAGAGTATTTTATACGAGCTTTTAGTGGGATAAACCCCTTATGAATACTATATGATTTACCATAGTCTAGAAAGCCTAGTTTTTCGACTTTTTCTGCATTGGTATTGGCCTCTAATATTGCTTGTTCAATATACATATCTACATCTTTTTCTTCACATTCAAGTATTTTCTTAAGTAAATCCATTTTATATCACCATATATATTATATCATAATATTTTTTCTAGTTTTAAATTTTCAGTTTATTTACACCATGTTTTTATCAATTAATATCATTTGTTCTATACTAAAATTATTAAATATAATTATTCATAAATATATATTTTAATAAAAAGCATCAATTAATTTCTTAATTGATACTTCAATATTTTTATATATTAAATCTTTTCATATTGCCAGTCATATAATATAGCCATTTTATCACCATATTTAAAAATATGACCATCATTTTCAACTGAATTAGTACATTTAATTTTTCCAATGAATTTTAATTTCACCGGTGTTAAGATCCATAATTCTTCTGTTATTATACTATCTGGTACTTCACTTACATCTGGTTTGTAAACTTGATATTTCGTTATATCATTGACTTCATAAACATTAAAAATTAGATCTTTACAATTTTTTGATAAAGCCATTAAACATTTTTCTATTGTTTTACAAAAACAAACTCTTTTGCGTGTATTATCCTCAAAACCATATTTAGTAAAATAATTATTGGGTATTCGAGGAAATAGAATATTATCTTTTACAAATTCTTCGCTTATAAAATACAATTTATCAGTATAATTAATCTTTTTCAAATTAATATCACCTAAAAACTAATTTCTACATCTTCATTTATTATAATACTATAATGTTCACTACATTCATCTGCTTCACATTTAAGTTCAATAGTAAATACATTATTCTTAACTTTAGTAATAAAACACTTATCTTTTCCTAAAATGAGAGAAACCCATCCTTTTTCATCTTCATATGGAATATCAGTAACGTACTTACTAATATCTTGCTTATCATTTATTTTTAATTCCTCTAACCACTTCTTATCATAATTAGTTTCTATTCCTAAAAGAATATTGTCACAATTAAAAGATATAAAGGGAGCCATTCCATTTCTTTTTTTACCATCTTGCATTACACTGTATTCACCAAATGATACTTTTTTTAATACATTATCATATTTTTTGTCATTAATTATTATCATTTTTTCATCACCTGGAAATATTATATCATATTTCCATCTATTCTTTTAGTTTCTTATTTTCTTTTTCTAATTCATTGTAAGATCCACAATTAAAGATTACTTTTTCTGCTTTGAAGCTTTCTACTAAGTTAATAGCTTCTCCTATATGATCGAAATCTCCATGTGGTGATATACGTTTATACATACGGATTTATGCAAATAAAAAGAACTATTGTTATAGTTCTAAAGCACTTATTTATCTATGTTTAAATTCATTATTATCACTTAAAGAATTAGCGTAATTATCAATCATTTGATGAACATTTGTATAATCTATTCTTTTATAAAATAATACTTTTTTTGCAATTCCAATTGCTCCAGAGAATTCAGGCATATGTGAATAATATTTTTCTTTGAATTCTTTCTCAGCTATATTGCACACTTGAAAATATAGATTAGCTGCATCATCTCCTAAGTTTTCCTTTATAAAATTCAATTCATTTTCAAAACCTTTTATAAAAGCTAATCTAATAATTATATTATCACCAAAACAATTCATTAAATCATAGGCTAGTTTTACTTCTTTAGGGTAACCACATGAACTAGTCTTGAGATTGTATTTTTGCGCAAGCATTCTCGTAAGAAGTTCATTAATTCCTTCCTTTAATACACTCGCACCATCACTTCCGCAAAAGTGCATAGTTTCGTGCAGTAATAAATCCTCATAATATTCTTCAGCATTTGTACCGCTAATAAATACATGCATGATATATGTTAAAAAGGTGTTATTATTAATAATAATATTTTCTTCATTATATGGTTTATGTTTCTTATTAATACCATACCCAGGAACTTTACTTGCTATAGTTAATAACTTATCAGCACAAAGTGGCATTTTTATATTTTTTTCACTAGCGTAAGCACTGACTTCACCATAATCATATATTTTTAATATTTGGCTGTAATCATCTATATTATTTAAACGCTGTAAAACTTCAATAGGCATATATGCACTATATTCTTTTTTGATTAATTCAATATATTTTTTAATCCTTTCTGTTAATCTTTTATGAACATTTTCTAAATTCATATTTTCCACATAACCACATCCTATAACTATTATATCATATTTTATGTATTCTTTTTATCTAATACTTTTATCAATTTACTCTCTAAATCATTATATGGTCCACAATTAAATATAACTTTCTCTACTTTGAAATTATTTCCCAAATTAATTGCTTTACCCTATGATCAAAGTCTCCATGTGGTGATGTAAGTTTATGCATACGGATTTTGTCAAATAAAAAGAACTATCCAATTGATAATTCTTTAACGATTTTTAATATTGTATGGTATCCTTTTTAATACTTTTTTTACATCACTTTTTGTAACAGTTGAAACAAATTGTTCTATATCTTTCACTATTTTGATTATATCACCGTCGTTTTTATAAAGTTCATCTCTAATTGTTTTTCGTTCTTCTTGTGTAAAATAAATTTCACAATCAAAAAACGATACGTTATAAATAACACTCAAAATATAATCAAGCAAGTATTTATCTGTTATATTTTCATTAATATTTTTCCCTATTAAACAACTATCCACATCTAATAATAAAATGGAAGAATTGTTAATACACACATTTCCATTGTGAAAATCAGCATAGCATAAATCATATCTATCTTTAAGCTGCATATATAAGTATAATAATTCTAAACACTTTTTCTTAACAAATTCAAATCTCATTTTACCAGAAAAAGGAATAATTTTTTTATAATATTCCATTGAATATCCTACAATTTTGTCACAATCATATATAAATTCATGCAATTGTGGGCATCCTTGAATATTATTATTTAAGAATATTTTAATTACTTCTATCCTTGATTCAACATCAATATTGCTTTTGAAAATTTTATATAATCTATCATTATCAAAATAACATTTACTTTCGCTTGAATCTAAAAATTTAAAATTTGCATTTATTACTTCTTTTAATTTCATAAATCACACCAATATATATTATATCACACTAATTCATAAACTCTCACAGCAATTCTTTCATCTGAACAATATTCTATTACAAACTTGTTTTCTCTTTTACATATTATTATTCCTATAGTATCATTATTACTTACTTCTTTGATATTTTTATCTATGTAATTCATATATTTTTGAACCTGTGAAATATATTCTACTTTAAACTCCGTTACTTTTAATTCAACAACGACATAACAATTGTATTTTATATTGAATAGTAATAAATCAATATAATGATTTCTATCACCTATTTTAATTTTATATTCACTACCAATAAAACTAAACGAATTACCAAGTTCTTTCATAAATGATTCTATATCTTCCAATATTAAATGGTGTAATGCTTTTTCATTAATTATTTCGATATTATTCCTATTTCTAATTATAATAGGATTAGGTACTAGATCTTTTACTTCAATTTTATCATCAACTATTAGCTTATTTTTAGTTTCAATAGGCAATCTTTCATATTCATTAGATTTGATTTTAAATTCTAATTCTCTAACTGATAAATGATTATCGATAATAATTTGGATATAATAATTAATTGAATCAATTTCTAAATTGAATAATAATCTTAAATGGCTCCATGTTAATTGTGTCCACAATGTGGACACTTTTTCATCTTTAAACATATTATAGAACTGTTTCATTCTAAATAAAGTTCTACGATTATATTTTTTACCAACTTCAGTAACTAACTTTTTAGAGTATTCATCTATAATATTATCTCCGTATTTTCCACCAGCTTCATTTAATAATTTACCTATTTCAAAATATGTAACAACTTTATGTCTTTCTTTAGAGTAATCCTTTACTCTTGAATATATTTCATTATCTATTATTTTGTTTTTTATCTCATTATAATAATTCATATTGCTACTTCCTATGGTGTACATGTCTCTATCTTTAATTTATTGTTTTTAATATTGAACATAATACTACCATCCTCGTCTGTTCTATATATTTTTGTATCTTTTAAATTATCCAATACTTCTTTATTTGGGTGTCCATAACGATTATTCTTTCCGACACTAATAATGGAATATTTAGGTTGAATCTTATTTATAAATTCTTGACTACTACTTGTCTTAGATCCATGATGTCCTATTTTTAATACATCTATATCTGGTAAATTATATTTATCCATTATTTCTTTTTCAGTACTTGTAGAAGCATCGCCCATAAATATAAATTTATAGCCATCAAGTTCTGTATAAATAACATTACTATTATCATTTTCATTATCATATTCTTTTGTTTGTAAAAAATATAATTTGTTATTATCTATATTTAATTCTTTAATACATGAATAATATTTAATTTTTTTCTTGTCTAATACTTTAATTAATTCATTTTCTAAATCATTATATGATCCACAATTAAAGATTACTTTTTCTACTTTAAAGTTTTCTACTAAGTTAATAGCTTCTCCTATATGATCGAAATCTCCATGTGAACTGATTAGATAATCAATTTTTTTTATACCTTCTTTTTTTAATTCATTTATTATTTTATATAAAAGAACTAAATCATTATTGGCTTTTCCTCCAGTGTCAATCATTATATTTTTATTATTAAGATGAATTAATGTACAATCTCCTTGGCCAACATCTATATATTTTATAAAGTAGTTCATAAAACAAGGAAGATGATAATGAAATATTAGTATAAAGATAAGAATCCCTAATATTATCTTTTTTCTAAAAATAAAAAATAAGATAATTATTAAAATATATATATTAAATATATAATTATATTTACTTTCTTAAAGATAAGTTTTCCTATATTTATATTTACTAAAAATAATGATGTTTTTTCTAATACTTTTATTACTTCATTATATATTGGTTCTGTTATAGGGAATAATACTACTATTAAAGAAAAAGGAAATACTATTATTGAGACAAGTGGTACAAAAAATAAATTATATATAGTACTTAGTATGTTTATTTGATAAAAATGATAAAGTGAAATTGGTAAACTTACAATACTTGATAATATAGATACTTTAAATAATGAGATAAAATAATTATTTGATTTAAGATAGTTATTGTTTAATAATAGTGAAAAACTTATTAAATATGAATACTGATATCCTATATCAAAAATAGAATATGGATTTATAAATAATGAAATAGATACTATCAAAAAGAATAGATTAATCTTTTTTATATAAAAATAGTATATGTTATTTGTAGTAAATAAAATATAAAATAATACTCCTCTTAATATAGAAGGAGATAATCCTACTATAAATAGATATAATAATAAGAAAAGACTAGTTATTTTAAAAATTGTTTCTTCTTGAATACTAGTTCTTTTTAATATTTTATTTATAATACTTGAAAGTAGAGATATGTGCATTCCACTTATGGCGAATAAATGACTTATTCCATTTTCTTGATAACTTCTTTTTACAATACTATTTATATATGATTTATCTCCTAATATAAATGTGTACAAATACGAGTTATTTTTTAATCTTTTTATAAGTAGTCTTTTAATAAAATATATAATATTAGGACTTGTAGATAAATATTTAATACTAGATGGTTTAATATAAATAGTATTGTTTAAAGTATTGATAATACTTCCTTTTATTAGTATATTGTCCCCTACTTTAAATTTATTTTTTTTATTAAGATAAACTATTAAATTATTATTAGTATAAATAATGTCATTATCTTTTTTTATTATTTTAGTAATAGTTCCTTTAAAAGTATTTTTATTTAGATCTATTTTATTTGTATTTATTACTACAGTACAATAAAATATAGCTAATAATAATATCAAATAATATAAATAATTACAGAGTAATATTTTCCTTAATTTGAGCAAATAAACTATCTCCTATTCCAGGTATTTTTAATAAATCTTCGATAGCTTGAAAAGGTCCATTTTGATTACGATAATCAATAATATCTTGAGCTTTTTTAGAACCTATTCCAGGAAGAGATTGAAAATCTTCTACTGTAGCATTATTTATAGATATTTTAGAATTACTAGTAGTTTCATTAGTAGTTATACAAGCATCATTTGAAAGAGCATCTTCTGATTCTTTTTGACATTTTTCTATTACTTGTTTTTCGATTTCTTTTGTTTTTTTAAAGTCTTGAACTTGTTCTTTACTATAAATAATTATAACCATCTCATCTACTATTTTCTTACTTAGATTAATTACTGATGTATCTGCATTATCAGTTAATCCTCCTGCTTCTCCTATAACATCAATAATACGAGAATCTTTCTTTAGAGAATAAATTCCTGGAGATATTATTTCACCTTTTATATCTACTTTATAAATTTCTTCTTTTATTTGTTTTTCTAAAGGTTTTGTTTTTTCTATAACTACTTCTTTTTTTACTTTTTTTGGTTGTTTTAAATAAATATATGCACTATATCCACCTATTCCAAATACTATTAATATGATAATTACAACTATAATAATTATTTTTCTATTTCTATACCAAAATGTAATAATACCACCTCCAAATTAATTATTCGAAAAAAAAAGAAAAGCTTTTAACTTTTCTTTAAAAATATATTATTTCCTTTTTATTTGTTTAATTTTAATAACAGGTGGTTCATCAATTATATCTTCTTTATCAGATATTCCTAAATATACTTTATTCATAAGTTCTTCTTCTATTTCAAAAATATTATCTGATTCTACTCTACCACCAGCATTTTGGGCATTTCCACCACCATAAACTTCTTCCATTATTTTTCCGACATCAACTCTTTTTCCACTACGGGCAGATATATGAATTGTTTTTTCATCAACATATCCTAATGTAAAAGCAGCATCAATACCATTAAATTTCATCATACGATCTGCAGCTTTAGCATAATCTTCTTTTAAATAAATTGCTTTAGGTTGATTTCTATTTAATGTGAAAGATACTTGAATTGGTGATAATAGATTTTCACTATATTTTTTAATTGTTGTTCCATTTATGATTAAATTACTAATTTTACAATAACTTTCAAATTCTTCTAAAAATAATTTATTAACATAATCTATATCTGCACCATGATCAATTAATTTTTCAGCAACATCATGTGTTTTAGCAGTAGTATTATGCTTAAATCTTTTAGTATCTAAACTTATTCCGGCAAGTAAATAATTCGCAATTTCAGTTGAATATTTAATTTTAAAATATCCTAATAATCTTGTGACTATTTCACAGGCACTTGAGGAATTTAAATTGATAAATTTCTTAGAATTTTTAATAGTTTTTTCATCTTTCATATGATGATCAATAACTATGATATTATTAATATCTTCTAAATAATCTTTAACAGATACCATATAATCCTTATTAACATCAGTGACAATTAATAATGAATTATTATTCTTCTTATTTAGAAACTCATTATTTTTTATAATATTAAAATCTTCTTTATTGTCATCTATTATTTTCTTGACACCTGGTTCTATTTTAGCATCCTCGTCATTAACAATAATATATGTTGGTTTTTTAAATGTTTTCGCAATCATTGATAATCCTATGCATGAACCAATTGAATCAAAATCAGGACTATTATGTCCTATTATAAAAACATTTGAAGATTTTTTTATATCAGCTTCTAATATTCTTTTTAGTCCTTTAATATCATCGATATCTATATCCATTTGGACTCTCCCCTTTAAAACACCTATATATTACAATAAAATATTAAAAAAAGCAATATTTATTGATATTGCTTTAATTCTTTTAGAATTATATTTTTTAATTCAACTAATATTTTTTCATTTATATATTCGGAAGTATCCTCAAGAATATTTATTTCAATATTTTTATTTTTCCATTTTAAAATATTTTCTTTAGTATTATTTAATATATCATAAGAATTATTACTACTACTAAGAATGTCTTTTATATCCTCAAATTCTTTAAAATAATATTTATCCATATCCTTACGCATTATTTTATGAGCACTATCTTTATCACAACCATAATCCTTAATAATTTCTTTTCTAATATCACGATAGAAATAATCATCAAAAATTATATCTGTTAATATATGGATTATATATCCTAATAAAAAATCTTTATTATACTTATCTTTGTTATTATGATAAAAGTTTTTTAAACTATTTCTCCATTCATTTAAATCTTTTCTTCGAACATGAGATGCCCATCTTTCTTCTTTTGGACCAAATCCATTTAAATTTGGTGTATCTGGAGATAATAATCCTAGATAGTAATTATAAGAATTAGTATTTAATTCTTTAGATAATTCATATCCGATTTTTTCATGTATAGTTATATTAGGCATTTTTATTTACTTCTTTCTTTTATTATATTATTTTCTATACTTACTCTTTGAACTATAGTTAAAGCAGCAATTAAACAGATTGTGAAACTACCACCATAACTCATAAAAGGTAGAGGTACTCCTGTCATAGGCATTAATCCCATAATACCTAGTAAATTTATGGCAATATGTAAAAATATATATGCTGCCACCCCATAGCAAAGAACTGCTCCTCTATTATTTGGACTTCTTCTACCAATAACTAGTATTCTATATAAAACAAAGATATAAACTAGTATTAAGAAAACTCCTGTTATTACTCCTAATTCTTCTACAATAATTGCGAATATAAAATCAGTATATGGTTCTGGTAAATACAAATATTTTTGAGTTGAATTTCCAAGACCTACTCCAGTTAGGCCACCATTATTAATCGCAATATAACAGTTACATACTTGATTACCTGTATCTAATATTTTTTCACACGGATTAGAAAAATCAAATCTTTGAAGTTGTCTTTCTAAAAGAACACCTTTTCCACTTCCAAATAAGACTAAGGCTCCAAAGGCAATAAGTCCAATTATTCCAAAGGCAGTTTTATACTTAATTTCTTTTTGGATTGGAACTGATATAAATATAATTCCAACTATTGCACAGTAAATAATTGTTGTTCCTAAATCAGGTTGAATGAAAATTAAACCTGCTACTATTGCACAAATACCTATTGGGAATAGACTTCCTCCCCAAGTATTTAATCTTTTAGAATTAGTATCATAGTAGTTAGCTAAAAAGACAATGGTAATTACTTTAACAAATTCAGATGGTTGAATACTAAAAAAACCTAAATCAAACCAACTTATTGCCCTATTTTTAGCTGTTCCTATTAAAAGTAATATTACTAAACTAGCTATAGATATAAGTAATAATCCCCAAGAAAATATACCATACGATTTAGTATTAAATTTAATCATTACTAAGAACATTACAAAACCAATGAGTAAGAATATTCCTTGTTTAAGAAAATAATTATAAGGGCTTACTGCATGAGACATATATGCTGTAACATTAGATGCTGAAAAGACCATGATTAGTCCCATGATAAATAATAATACTGTAGTTATAAATAATGGTTTGTCTATATACTTTATTATTTTCTTCATAACATTATCCCTTCTATAATAATAATATCACAAATAAAAGAAAAAAGTGATGTTTATATCACTTTTTAACCATTCTTTACAACAACTGTCAAACCTTATGATTTATAACCGCCAGTATTAATTCTATAACAATCTGTTATTTAGACATTATTCTTTTATTAAACAGTTTTTAAAGTTAAATATCCACCATTAGTAGTTGCCATGCTCACATCAGTTTTAGTGGAATCAAATCCGTTTAAACTTGTACAATTCATAAACATGCCAATTGAATCATCAACAGCATTAGTATTCCATTTATTACTTACATATATGGTTTGTAGTTGATTGCAATCTTGAAACATACCTCTCATATTAACAACTTTGCTCGTATCAAAACTACTCAAATCTAAAGAAGTAAGACTTGTGCAGCCTTGAAACATTCCTCTCGTATTCTCTAAATTACTTGTATTCCAATTTGATAAATTAAGATTTTCCAAAGAACTACAGCATATGAATAACCCATGCATCGTTATAACATTAGATGTATCCCAATTTGATAAATCTAAATTTTCTAAAAATTCGCATCGTTGAAACATTCCTTGCATATCGGTGACATTTGAAGTATCAAAATTTTCTATTCCAATTATTCTTTCAGTAATTGTAGGATTACCTACCTGACCCATAAACATACTTTTCATACTTGTAACTTTACTAGTATCAAAACTACTTAAATCTAAAACTGGTATCTTACATATTTGAAACATAGACGTCATATCAGTAACATTACTTGTATCAAAACTGCTTACATTCAAATTGCTTAAATTACTTAAGCTAAACATGTGTCTCATATTAGTAACATTACTTGTATCAAAGTTACTTAAATCTAAAGTTGATACTTTAGTTAATGCAAACATGGATTGCATATTAGTAACTTTACTTGTATCAAAGCTACTTAAATTTAGATTTCCAGTTTGGCTTTTACTAAACATACCACGCATATTAGTAACATTACTTGTATCAAAACTACTTAAATCTATAGATTCAGCTTGGCTTTCATAAAATGTTCCACTCATTGATACAATTGGTTTATTATTAATACTAGTACATAATGTAGAAGTTACTGGAACTGTTGAATTAGTATCAGTTAATTTAACTCCCCAGCCATTATCAGATATGTTTTCCCAACTTGTACCTAACGATTCTTGTCTATATCTGTAAGTGTATTGACCATTTACATATTCAGCACCTGGTACTAATTCTCCCTCATAAGTACATGGGTTATCTCCAACATAATCATACATTATTGGAATAGACTCCCAAACCTCTTGGTATTTATTAGCTTGGACTGTTTCTGTTGTTATATTTAATTGATAAGTTGCGCCATCATAACCATCTCCAGTAGATTCACAGGTGCTTGCCCCGTTAGAGAAAGAACACACGACGTCTGCCTGTATGTTTGGATTAAATATTACACTTTTAAGTAATGATGTAGTGCTCTCTCCAGGAGCTAATTCTTGAAGATAGTAATAATATCCATCTTTTAGTATCCAATCTTCTTCATTATCTAAATTAATTATCGCAACTCTTTCATTGTTATAATCTAAATCTAAGGAATCATTATTTTTACTTGTCCATGATTCATCTAATTTAACCCTTACTCTTACAGGAATAGTTCCTTCATTTTTAGTAGTTATTGTCTTAGGAGTTTCATCTCCTGGAGTCCAATTAGTTGGAGATGTAAATACTTCTGTAGTTACTGTTTTATAAGTACACTTAAAAATATATTTTCTAAAGTATCAGTAGATGTAAAATAAGCAATAGTTCCTAATACTAAAAAAACTATAAAAACTAAAACAACATATATTAAACTTTTCTTATTCTTTATTTCCATATTCTCACCTATTATTAGTTTATCATAATAAATAATTCATTTCAATTAAGTATAATTCACAATATAATTTTATACAATACATAGTGACCCCCTAAATCACTATGTATTTTTGTTTTGTAGTATAATATGTAACTTGAAAAGGAGGTGAAATAATATGTGGTCAAGTTATCAAGAAATGTATCTTAATACTAAAAATGAAAAG
>JAFVEF010000047.1 GCA_017478105.1 Bacilli bacterium
ATTATATGATATTACTTCTCCATTAAATCCATCTAATATTGGAGATAAATAACATTTTTCTCCACGAAGATTAAATTCAGTAACATCTGTATACCATTTTTGATTAGGTTTATCTGCATTGAATTCTCTTTCAATTAAATTATCAGCTATCTTACCAACAGTTCCCTTATAAGAAGAATATTTTCTTTTGGTTCTTTTTAGTGGTTTTAAACCTAATTTAACCATTAATCTATAAACTTTTTTATGATTAACATTATAACCTTGATTTCTAAGATCTAATGTAATTCTGCGATATCCATATCGTTATTTATTATTAATAAATATTTCTTTTATTTTATCAATTATTTCTTTGTTTTTATCATCTTTATCTATTTTAGATAAGGTGTAATAATATACTGATTTAGCTAATCCTGATACCTTTAGAAGAATCATTAATGGATATATTAGCCGAAGTTCACTTACAACACTTACTTTTTCTTCTGTTGTTGATTCTTCCTTGCTTGAACAACGGCTCTCAATTTTTTTGAGTATTCAAGTTCAGCTTTCAAATATAAATTCTCTTCTTCTAATCTTTTAATTTTTTCTTTATCTGTTTCATTTTTGTTTTTTTTTGTTACTTTTGGCATAGTCGGACGACCTCTCTTTCGTTCAACTATATTATAACCCATTTCTTTATATTTTTTAATCCAATCGTTTAATGTTCCAGTACTTAATAGCCCTTCATCCGCAGAAACAGATAAAATAGATTCACCCCCCAATAAAACTCTATTAATCATTTCTTCCTTTTCATAAATTTTATAATTTTTATTTTTTGTGGTTCTTAATATTTCAAATCCATGTATATCGATTAATCTAATTAAATATCGTATTTTATCATATCTCATTGAATATTCTTTTGATATTCTTTGTGGTGACTCTCCATTTTTTATTCTAGTATAAATATTTACTTTATCTTCATAACTTATTTTAGTCATATAAAAAACCTCGTTTCCTATGTCCAAGAAACGGGGTTCATATCAATTTGTTATATCTTTTTATCTATCTAACATAAATTTTAAAAATAAATTACAAGCTAATTCAAATTCATTTTCATCATCTAAAGGAACAACTACTTTTGAATCATTTTTATCTATTTTTTTAATAAGAGTATCATTCATATCCATAACATTAGATAAATATACATAAGAATTATCATTATAATCAATTTTTTCTAATATCAAATAATTAACCCCATCAATAGTAACAACATCTAATTCTTTTTCCATTATTTACCTCCAATTGAGTTATTTTCTTTAACCTTATCAGACTCAATATTTAAAAGTACTTGTTTCTTATAATAATCCATAAATTCATCTAAGTTTTCATAACCAGATGCTTCAATTGCATTTTCCAAATTTTCAAATGAAGTATATTGTAATACCTCATCAACATGAGCACTCATATTCTTCTCAAGAAAGTAAACACCCTCTAATTTATCATCCATATTCTCAACGTAATCACCAATTTCAGAATAATCATAATAAAAATGTTGACCATCATCAGTTTTATGTGTATTTGGTTCTATTGCTTCATCCCAAAAATCATTTTCAGCATATCTCAAAGTTAAATTATCAGCTGTCTCAGAAATCATGTTTCCAGCCATATTAATACCAGCTGAAACTAAAACAACAGAAGAAGCATATTTAATTCTTCTTAGTACTTCCTTTCGAGATAACTTCTTTTTACCACTTATAGTACCACTCTTTTTATTTAAAGAAGCAGTCTTCATTATTTTCAAATCATCTTTATCATTCGTAAAAGTTGGAACATTTAACATATCATCCATATTAACACCTCTATTATAAATATACATGAGTTTAATAATATAGTCAAAGAAAACGACATAATTTTACGTATAGATTAGACAAATTAAGACAAAATATAATTGAGGTGAAAAAATGAAAAGAATAATTACATTCCTTCTAGTAATATTATTGTTCCCAATACAAATATATGCATATTCAAATAACATCATAGTAGGAGGAAAAACAATTGGTATCGAAATAAATTCAAAAGGAGTATATGTTGTAGGATTTTATAAAGTAAACAATGAATTTATCGGAAAAAAATCAGGTTTTCAAATAGGAGACCAAATAATCGAATTAAACAATAATAAAATAGATGATATAAATACCCTAAATAGTTATTTAAGTGATAATAAAAACATCTTTAAAATAATAAGAGGTAAAGAAGAAAAAACTATAGAAAGTAATATAGTATATGAAGATAATACCTATAAAACAGGATTATATGTAAAAAATCAAATAATTGGTGTAGGAACATTATCATATATTGATCCAGAAACAAAAGTATTCGCGTCCCTCGGTCACGATATAATAGAAAAAGAATCAAGTAAAAGATTTGATATTAAAGATGGCAATATTTATAAAGCAGAAACAAACAATATAAGAAAAAGTGAAATAAATAGTCCCGGAGAAAAGAAAGCTATCATAAACAAACAAGAAATAATAGGTGATATAAAATTAAATGAAAGTGAAGGAATCTTTGGAATATATAATAAAGAAATAGATATGAATAATACTATGGAAGTTTCTAAAAAAGAAGACATTAGAAAAGGAGAAGCCTTTATTAGAACTTCTATTGAAAAAGACACTGTACAAGATTACAAAATAAATATCTTATCAATTGATGAACAAGACTCAACAAAAAATATTCTTTTTGAAATAAAAGATGAAGAATTATTATCTAAAACAGGAGGAATAATTCAAGGTATGAGTGGATCACCAATTATTCAAAATAACAAAATAATTGGAGTAGTAAACTATGTAGTAATTGAAGATCCAACAAAAGGCTTTGGTATCTTTATCACAAGTATGTTAGAAAAAGGAGATAAAATAATTTCTTAATCTTTATAATTGTATAAATAAATGATATATGATAAAATACAATTAGAATAGGAAGTGTATTTATGTATATAGATCTAATTGTATTAGTAGGGTTAATAATATTAGTAGTAATGTTTTTTAATAGATTTCAGTCATTTGTCTTTTTAATGGCTATAATAGAAATATCTCTAAGAATACTTACATTCTTAAGAGATAATATAGGTCTAAGAGATGTGGCAGGATTAATTAGAAAATATTTTCCAGAAAATATGTTTGCGATAATAAACAAATATACCCATTCAGGAGATTTATTAAATACCATACTTAAATGGGCATTTGTAATTATAATGATGTTTTTCCTATCATATATATTTAAAATATTCTTAAAAAAAAGAAAAATCTAACAATAAAACGACAAGAAAAGTCGTTTTATTTTTATATACTAATCATGGTGATTAAAATGTATATAGAACTAATATTTATAGTAAATTTCTTATTAGATTATATGATTTTATATGGAACAAAAAGACTTCTAAATAGAAAGAATAAAAATAAAAGATTATTACTAGGAAGTATACTTGGTTCAAGTACAACCATTTTTTTATTTATAAATATTACTAATATAAAACTAATAATAATAAAAATATTTATAAGTATACTAATGAATCTAACTAGTTTTGGTAAAAAAGAAGTACTTAAAAATACCTTTTATTTCTACTTAATAAGTATCACATTAGCAGGATCAATATACTTATTAGATTTAACTAAGATAAAAGATTTTTATTTCATAATACTTATAGTAATAACACCAATTATTATTAAAACATTTATAACAGAATGGAATAATTACAAACTAATAGAAAAGAATAAATACGATGTAAAAATCTATTATAAACATAAAGAATATAACCTAACTGGCTTTATTGACTCTGGAAATAGATTATCATCCCCCATAAATAATAAACCAATAATATTAGTAAATCTAGAAATAAAACCAAATAAAATAATATATGTACCATATAATACAATAGATTCAAGTGGAATAATAACCTGTTTTAAACCAGACAAAATAATAATAGAAGAACAAGAAATAAATAACTGTTTAATTGGACTAGTAAAAGATAAAATTAAAATGAAAAATATAAATTGTATATTACCAAACAAGATAAAGGAGATTATATGTTAATAATAAAAAAAATAATAAGTTTATTAAAAAAAGTAAATAATATATTTTATGTAGGAAAAACAGATGCACTACCAGAACCATTAAGTAAAGAAGAAGAAGAAAAGTATGTAAAATTAAAAGAAGAGGGGGATAATAAAGCTAAAGAAAAACTAATAGAACACAATTTAAGATTAGTAGTATTCTTAGCTAAAAAATATGAAAGTACTAATATAGATTTAGAAGACTTAGTAAGTATAGGATCAATTGGTCTCATAAAAGCAATTAATACATTTAGTCTAGATAAAAATATTAAACTCGCCACATATGCCTCTCGTTGTATAGATAATGAAATACTAATGTATTTAAGAAAAAATAAAAAAATAAAACAAGAAGTAAGTATTGATCAAGCATTAACTTATGATAGTGATGGAAATGAATTACATCTAGAAGACATAATTGGTACTGATAAAGATGCTATTACAAAAGATATAGAATATAAAGATAATAAGAATTTATTAATAAATGAAATATTAAAACTAAAAGAAAGAGATCAAAAAATTATGATTTTAAGATATGGTTTATTTGGAAAAGATGAATACACTCAAAAAGAAGTAGCAGAACTAATGGGAATATCTCAATCATATATTTCTAGAATAGAAAAAAAAGTAATTAAAAGATTAAAAAACTTAGTAGAAACATAAAAAAAGAGTATTTAACTCTTTTTTATTAATACCTTTTCAAGTATTTCAGTTTTATATTTATTTAGTTTCAAAAATGTATTCTCTGATACTAGACAAATATAAACAACCTTATCAGTAAAAGATTTATCAGTAATATCAGAATCACCTAATAAGTAAGAAATGTCACTTGCCTCATCATACTCAAACTCTAATCTGATTTTATAACCCTTTTCTAATTCCACAACATCACTAATTTCTAAAGTAGAAGAAACACTTTTAGTATAAGCGCGTACTAAACCACCAGCACCTAATTTAATACCCCCAAAATATCTAACAACAACACACAACACATTAGTTAAATCTTCTTTTTGTAAGACATTTAAAATTGGTCTACCGGCAGTACCACTAGGTTCTCCATCATCAGATGATAAATAAATATCATTATAAATATATGCGTAGCAATAATGACTAGCCTTAGGATAGTATTCTTTTACTTCCATCATATACTTATTAAAATCATTCAAATCATTTAAAGGATACAAAATACAAATAAACTTAGAATTCTTAACAATCAACTGATTAGAAATAATCTTACTAACTGATTTCATAAAATCACCATTTTTATTATACTAAATTTTAGTTTTTTTTAAAATATCGTTTAAAAAAAATAATAACATGGTATAATTAAAACTAGGAGATGAATACAATGTTTAGAAAAATAATTAAAGATAAAGAAATAGATATTACTAGTCTTAATCAGATATTAAAAACAAGTAAAAAAATTATAAATATTGGTTATTTCATGGCAATTATCGCAATAATTCTATTATCAACATATCTAATAAAAGAATGGAAACTATTAAAAATTCTAGGAGATTTATTAGTAGTAATATCACCAATATTTATTGGAATATTAATAGCTTGGGCATTTGATCCTTTAGTAACTAATCTCCAAAAAAAGAAAGTTCCAAGACTATTAGGAAGCTTAATTGCATATGTACTATTACTAGGAGTTTTATTTTTAATAGCCTATATCTTTGTACCACAACTATTAAGCCAAATAAAAAGCTTTATAACTAGAGCTCCTGATATATTCCAAGATATTTCTAATTTTGTGATGAACTTTATTAAAAAAACAGACACAGGAAACTTTATAAACATTAATAATTTGAAAAATGAAATAGCAAATAATATCACTGATTTTGGAGCTAAGATTAGTGCAGATATTCCAACTTATATCTTTAATGTTGGTAAAGTAATATTTAATGCAGGTGTAAACTTTATCTTAGGACTTATGATTGGATTTTATCTATTATATGACTTTGATAAATTCAATAGAACAATCTATGGTCTATTACCAGAAAATGCTAAAGATGGATATAAAGAATTAACTCACCGAATTAATACATCACTTAGAAATTACATACAAGGTTTATTATTAGTAATGTTTTTGGTATTCATAACCCAAACAATCGGCCTAACATTAGCTGGAATGGAAGCACCAATAGTATTTGCGCTATTCTGTGCTATTACCGATATAATTCCATATTTTGGACCATATATTGGAGCAATACCAGCAATTATTGTAGGATTTACAATCTCACCTATAACAGGAATTTGTGTAATAATTTCAATACTTGTAGTTCAATTACTTGAAAATAATTTCTATCAACCACTAATTATGGGACATACAATGCAACTACATCCTGTAACAATAATGATTGGGTTATTGATTTTCCAACATTTCTTTGGTATATTAGGTATGGTTATCGCAACACCGGTAATCGCAACATTAAAAGTACTATTTACATTCTTTAATGAAAGATATAATTTCATTGGTAAAAAAGAAAATGCTAAGATAGTACAATTATAAAACGTTTGAAAAAAGATGAGTATAATAGTAATCTATTTAAAGAGAGTTAATGTTTGGTGTGAATTAACATTAGATCTATTAGAAGCTACTTTTGTAGTTTTATCGGTAAATACCGTTATAAAAATTAAGACCGATATAGGATGGTACCGGGCATAATATGTCCTCCTAATAAAGGTCTTTTATTTGTTTAAGAAGGAGAATAAAAATGAAAATATTTGTAATCGGGGGAAAGGCAAAAAGTGGTAAAAATACATTTGGAGAATTTTTAAAAGAAGAATTAAAAGACTATGGCTATAAACCTTGTGTAATGCATATAACTGAACCATTATATGCCTATGCAAGAAACTATTTTTCATGGAATGAAAAAGAAGATAAAAAACCACGTGAATTCTTACAAAAAATGGGAACAGATATTATAAAAAATAAATTAGGGAAAAAAGATTTCCTACTAAATAGATTATTTGAAGATATAGAAATTCTAGAAACATTTTTCGATGCTTTTATCATAGTTGATGCTAGAATGATAGATGAATTTAAAAATATCAAAAAAAGATATAACGATGTCACTACAATAAAATTAGAAAGACATAATTACAAAGATGAATTAACTGAAGAAGAAAAAAATCATATAACAGAAAATGAAATAGATAAATATGATGAGTTTGATTATGTAATAGAAAATAAAGATTTACTTACATTAAAAGAACAAGCAATGGAATTAGTAAGAAACGAAGAAAAAGAAGAATTTTAATAATAGGGAGGCATAACAAATATGAAAAAACTTGTCGCGATTGTAGGAATGAGTGGATCAGGTAAAAGTGTAATAACTGATTACTTAGAAAATCTAGGTTGGAAAAAACTATATTTTGGAGGAATAACTTACAAGTTAATGGAAGAACAAGGTATAGAAAGAACAGAAGATGGCAAAAGTGAGAAAGAATTTAGAGAAAAACTAAGAAAAGAATATGGAAATGACTGTTATGCCAAGTTAATAGAACCAGAAATAAAAGCTAATATAGAAGATTATGATATTGTCTTAGATGGATTGTATTCATGGTATGAATATAAATATTTAATTGAAAAATATGATAATTTGAAACTAATCTGTGTAGTTGTAAATAAAAATATAAGATATGATAGAGTATCTAAAAGAGAAGATAGACCATTTGATAATGAAGCTATAAAATATAGAGATATTACAGAAATAGAAAACTTATATAAAGGTGGTCCAATTGCCTATGCCGATTATTATATATTAAATAATAAATCAAAAGATGAGACAATAAAACAATTAGAAGAAATACTTAAAGAAATGGATGTGTAATAATGAAATATATGACTCATGATGAAATAAGAAATAAATGGTTTGAATTCTTTGAAAAAAAGAATCATAAAAAATTTGAAAGTGCTCCATTAGTACCTATAAATGATGATAGTCTATTATGGGTAAATGCTGGAGTAACTCCCTTAAAAAAATATTTTGATGGAACAGAAGTACCTTCATCTAGAAGAATAGTAAATATTCAAAAATGTATAAGAACCAATGATATAGAAAACGTAGGAATTACTAAAAGACATCAAACATTCTTTGAAATGATGGGAAATTTTAGTGTAGGTGATTATTTTAAAGAAGAAGCTATAAACTTTGCTTATGAACTACTAACAAGCGAAGAATACTTTGGTATAGATAAAGATCTAATTTATGTAACCGTTTATACTGATGACGAAAAAGCTAAAGAAGTATGGTTAAATAATGGTTTAAGTGCAGATCATATAATTCCCTTAGAGGGAAACTTTTGGGAAATAGGGGAAGGTCCATGTGGTCCAGACTCTGAAATATTTTTTGATAGAGGAGAAAAATATGATCCTGATCACAACGCCTTAGAAAAGTTTAAAAAAGATGAAGATCAAGAAAGATATGTCGAAATATGGAATAACGTCTTCTCTCAATTTAATTCTAAAGAAGGAGTAGATAGAAAAGACTATAAAGAACTACCAAGTAAAAATATCGATACTGGAGCTGGTCTAGAGAGATGGTGTTGTATCTTTCAAAATGTTGATAGTAATTTTGAAACAGATTTATTTGCACCAATAATTAAACATATTGAACAGTTAGCAAAATACGAATATTGTGGTCAAAAAGAATTTAAAATAATAGCAGATCACATAAGAGCAATTACCTTTGCGATTGCTGATGGAGCAACTTTTGAAAATGTAGGACGTGGATATGTTCTAAGAAGATTATTAAGAAGAAGTGTAAGATTTGGAAAAAATCTAAATATTGAATGTCCATTTATGTATAAAATTGTATCAGATGTAGTTGATGTAATGAGTAATGCATATCCATATCTAAAAGATAAAAGAGCTCAAATAGAAACAACTGTTTTAGAAGAAGAAAAATTATTCTTAAAAACATTAGAAGCTGGAGAAAGAAGATTAAAAGAATTAATTAGTAATGCTAAAGATAGTAAAATATCAGGAGAAGAAGCATTTAAATTATATGATACATATGGATTCCCATTTGAATTAACTGAAGAATATTTACAAGATGTAGGTTTTACAGTATCCAAAGAAGAATTTACTGAATGTATGGAAAAACAGAAAAATCTAGCAAAGAAAAATGCTAAGAATAAGAGTAATATGGCTTCTCAAAAAGAAGTATTATTAAAATATAAAAATAAAAGTGAATTTGTTTATGGAATATATAGATTAAAAAGTAAAGTTGATGCTATATTTACAAAAGACTCTGAAATAGAAAGTGTTGATCATGATACTTTTATAGCTACTGAAAGAACTTGTTTTTATGCTGAAAGTGGAGGACAAGTTAGTGATACTGGTATGATTATAGGTAAAAACTTTAAAGCAAGAGTTGTAGACGTATTTAAAGCCCCAAATGGCCAACATATTCATCAAGTTAGACTTCTTGATGGTGTAATAACAAAAGGCGATGAATGCGAGCTTATAATCGATAAAGAAAGACGTAAGAGAATAGAAACTAATCATTCAAGTTGTCATATATTGCAATATGCATTACAACAAGTTATATCAAAAGAAATACATCAAGCAGGAAGCTATGTAGATCAAGATAAAGTAAGATTTGACTTCAATTATTCAGGTAAAATGACTGATGATAAAATAATAGAAGTAGAAAACTTTATAAATAATATGATAAAAGAAAATTTAATTGTATCAACTGAAACTCTTCCTTTAGAAAAAGCTAAACAACTAGGCGCAATGGCTTTATTTGGAGAAAAATATAAAGACATGGTAAGAGTTGTTAAAATAGGAAAATCACTAGAACTATGCGGTGGAACTCATACAACAAATACAAGTGAAATAGGACCACTTGCTATATATTCATGTGAATCAAAAGGAAGTAATGTCTATAGAATAGAAGCAACAACAGGTGAAAGATTAGAACAAATACTATTTGAACAAATTAAACCATACAATGATGAAATAATAAAACTATTACTTAAGGCTAAAGAAATAGATGCTGAAGCTAAAAAAATAGGAATCAGATTAGACTTTAATGTCGATGTTAATAATGATAAACCAACAAGTTACAAAGATATAATCTATAAAAAGAATGAATTACAATATATTCATGATGAAGTAAAAAAATTAGAAAAAACATATTATAACTTAAAAGAAAAGCAATCATTAAATAACTTAGATACTTATAGAGAAAATATAAAAGAATATAATTCATTAAAATATCTTATAAAAATTACTGAAAATAAAGATGTAAATATCTTAAAAAGTATAGCTGATACACTAATAAATGAAATAACAAACGCCCTTGTTGTAATAGTTAATAAAAAAGATGATGACTCATTAAATATAATTATTAAATCAAATTCAAATGTAGAAGCTGGAAAACTAATTAAAGATATTTCAGTAGTATTAGGAGGTAATGGAGGAGGAAGTAAGACATTTGCTCAAGGAGGAGCAAAGTCTAATAAATCATCTAATGATTTAGAGTCAATAATAGAAAAGGCCATTAAAGAAAATGCATAATTATTTAATAGAAAATATAGATCAAACAATTACTAATGATAAAATAAAAGAACTATTAAAAAAAGAAAACATTGATAATACAATAGTAAATACCTATGACTTAGAAGAAACAAGCTTAGCAAATGCTCTAGAAGATCTAGATACATATAGTTTGTTTTCTTCTTTAAAAGTCATAATAATTAAAAATATCGACTCATTAAAAATAGATGAGGCAAAAGAAGAAGTAAATCATTTAATAAAATACTTAAAAGATCCAAATCCAAATAATTATCTAATAATAACTAGTAAAAAACTAAACAATACATTAAAACTAACTAAAGAATTAAAAGATAAATGTAATATTATTAATACAGATATAGATATTAATAAATATATAAAAGATAATTTAAAAGATTATAAAATTGATCTAAAAGCAACTAATCTTTTAAAAGAATATTGTTTAGATGATATAACTAAATTAAAACAAGAATTAAATAAATTAAAAGATTACAAAGTAGAAGAAAAGATAATAACTACTGAAGATATAAAAAAACTAGTAATTAAGAAATTACCAGATTCAAAAGATTTAGTATTTTCATTCACTAGAAGTATTGGAGAAAGAAATAAAAAAGAAGCTTTAGAAAAATTTCAAGAACTATTAAATTATAATATAGAACCTATAAGTATAATAGGTTTACTTGGAAGTCAAATAAGAATAATATATCAAGTAAAAATACTAGAGAATAGAAATCTTTCTAATAAAGAAATAGCAGAATTACTAGGAGAAAAGTCAGATTATCGAATAAAGAAAACAAAAGAATTAACTAGATATTATAAAGAAAAAGATCTACTAAATCTAATGAAAGAACTAAGTGATATAGATTTAAAACTAAAAACAACTGATGTTAATCCAATATTACAAATACAAACATTTATTATAAATATTTAAAAAAATAGTATATAAATACTATTTTTTATTTTTTATAGCTTCTAATTTCTCATAAATTTCTTTAACTGTTTTCTCATATCCAATATCTTTAGGTTTATAATATTTTTTATTTTTTATTTTATCTGGTAAATATTGTTGGACAACAAAACTTCCAGGATAATCATGAGGATATAGATAATCTTTCGCATCGGTCTTTATATGACTCGGTAAATTACCAGTATTTCCCTTTTCAATATCTTCTAAAGCTAAATCTAAGGCAACATGTGAAGTATTACTTTTTGGTGAAAGGGCCATTTCACAAACAATTTCTCCAAGAGGAATTCTTCCTTCAGGTAATCCAACACGCTCACAGGCATTTATTGCGGCATCTAACCTAGGTCCAATGGCCGGATTAGCTAAACCAATATCTTCATAAGCAATAACACTTAAACGGCGATAAATACTGTCTAAATCACCTTCCATAATAAGTCTTGCTAGATAATGAAGGGATGCATCAACATCACTTCCACGAATAGATTTCTGTAAACCACTCAATACATCATAATGCCCATCACCATTTTTATCTGAGAAAAAAACAGGTTTATTATTTATACTTTTGATTTTATCAATAGTAATCTTTTTAGAATCACTAGAGTAATAAGCTATTTCTAATAAATTGTATGCATATCTTAAATCATTACTAGATAATGTCACAATAAAAGAAATAGTTTTATCATCAATTTCAATACCTTCTAAATCTTCATGCTTTATAGCTCTTTTAAGACCTTTTATTATATCATCAGTATCCAATTCCTTTAATTCAAATAATTGACATCTACTTCTAATAGCTGGATTTATCGAATGATATGGATTAGATGTAGTCATACCAATTAAAGTAATTAAACCACTTTCTAATTGAGGAAGTAATACATCCTGTTTATCTTTATTTAATCGATGTATTTCATCCATAATAAGAACAATTTCACCATACATTTTGGCTTCCTCAATAACAACATCTAAATCCTTCTTCGTATTAACAACAGCATTTAAAAATCGATATCTAACACCTAAATCATTAACTAAAGCATTCGCAATACTTGTTTTACCAATACCAGGTTTACCATACAATATCATTGAAAAAAGCTTCTTGTTTTTAACTAAATTAGTAAGAATTTTACCCTTACCAATTAAATGTCTTTGTCCAATAACATCATCTAAACTTTTAGGAGCTAACTTTAAAGCTAACGGTTTACTCATAAATATCACCATATATATTTTATAAAAATAATCTAAAAAAGTCTATATATGATTAAAATCTAGAAATTTGATATTTTCACGAAAATTTAATATACTAAAGATGGTGATATTATGGAAATTGAAGAATGTATTAAAGATTTTTTAAATTACTGTATATTTGAAAAAGGCTTATCTGATAAAACTAAATTATCTTATAAGAATGATTTAGAAATATATAAAGAATTTTTAAATAAAAGAAAAATATATAAAGTAGAAGATATTAAAAGTGATGATATCAAAGACTTTATAAAAGAAAGATATAATGAAGAAGAAACAACAATAGCCCATAATTTAACTGTAATTAAAAATTTCCATTCTTATGCCCTAAAAGAAAAAATAGTTAAAGAAAATACTTCTGAGTTTATCGAAAGACCAAAATTAAAAAAAGCCCTTCCAAAAGCTCTAAGTATTGAAGATATAGATAAATTATTAGATATTAAGTTAGATACACCATTTGACTATCGAAATAAAGCTATGCTAGAATTAATGTATGGTTGTGGGCTTAGAGTAAGCGAATTAGTTAATTTAGAAATAAATGATATAGACTTAACTAATTGTTTAATAAGAGTTTCAGGAAAAGGAAGTAAAGAAAGAGATATTCCAGTAGGGGAATATTCACTTCATTATTTAACTGAATATTTAAATGTAAGAAATAATCTATTAAAAGGAAAGTCAACCCAAAAATTATTTCTAAATAATCATGGAAGTGGTATGACTAGACAAGGTTTTTTTAAAAATTTAAAGAATATTTTAAAAGAAAAAGGTCTAAATCCTAATATATCACCCCATACACTAAGACATAGTTTCGCAACTCATCTAGTAAATAGGGGAGCAGATTTAAGAAGTATTCAAGAACTACTAGGTCACTCAGATATTTCAACTACTAAGATATATACTAAAGTAAGTGATGAAAAAGTAATAGAAGATTATAATAAATATCATACAAGAAGTACAAAGGAGTAAGCATATGAAATTTAAAAGAATTTTTTTAATGGTTCTAGACTCATTAGGAGTAGGGGAGACAACTGATGCAATTGAATTTAAAGATAATGGGGCCAATACCCTAGGACACATTGTAGAAAGATGTAATCCTTTTATTCCCAATTTAAAGAAAATAGGTTTTTTAGATACTTTAAATATGAGTGAAAATCCTAATGTCGAAGCATATTATACAATAGCTAAACCAATTAATGCTGGAAAAGATACCCTAAATGGGCACTATGAAATGGTTGGCTTAAAAAATGATATACCATTTAAAACATTTAATCAAGGATTTACTTATGACATACTAGCAGGAATAGAAGAATTAACTGGAAGAAGTGTTATTGGGAATAAATGCTGTAACGATGATTCAATTATTCAAGAATTAGGTGAAAGACAATATAACTATGGTTCTTTAATTATTTATACATCTGCTGACTCTGATCTACAAGTGGCAGCTCATGAAGATTGTATTCCAATACCAACACTTCATGAATACTGTGAGCGTATTAGAGCCTTAACTCTAAAAGAAGATTATCGAATAGCTAGAATAATCGCAAGACCATTTAATGGTACAAAAGGAAAATATAAACTAATTAATAGTGGAAGAAAAGATTACGCTATTAAACCACCAAAGAAAACTATTTTAGATAGTCTAAATGAAAATAATTATAATGTCATTGGAATAGGTAAAATAAATGATATCTTTGATGGACAAGGAATTAATAAAATGATAAAAGCTACTAATAATAGTGAAGCTATAAATAAATTTACTGAAATAATAGATAAAAACTTCACTGGATTATGTATGGTTAATTTAAGTGATTTTGATTCTCTATATGGTCATAAAAGAGATGTAGAAGGGTATAGTAGGGCAATAGAAGATTTAGACGTAGATATACCTATTATATTAAATAAATTAGATATTGATGATTTACTAATCATTACAGCTGATCATGGAAATGATCCAACATTCCAAGGTAATGATCATACAAGAGAAAATCTACCAGTAATTCTATATAGTAGAAATTTTAAAGAACCAAAAAGATTAAAACAATTTAATACTTTAGCCAATATAGGTGCAACAATTGCTGAAAACTTTGATATTGAGCTTCCAGAAATAGGGGAAAGCATTCTAAATGAATTAGAATAAAAGAGTTAGATAATATCCAACTCTTTTTCATTTTCATCATAATAATCTAATTCAGAAGATATTTCATAAACATTATCACTAATAATACTACTAGAATTATAAAAATTAAAAGTGGAGTAATCATAGTTAATTTTAGTAGGATACTTCCCCTCTTCCTTATTATTATCTAATAATTCAATATCTTTATCCTTATTATTATAAATATCCTTAATATTACACTTAAATCCCATATAATCCTCCTTATTACTATTATTAGCAATCATTCAAGAAATATTCTAAAATAAAATTAGATGCATAATAACCCATCTAATTAAAGATAAATCGCTTAAAATTAACCTCAAATATCCTACAATAAAATAAGATAGAGAATTACCCACCTAAATAGAGATAAATCGCTTAAAATGCATCCTACTATATAATAGAGTATAAATATAAATATATATACAATATATATTTAGATAAAATATTAATAATATAAATAAAAAATAATTTTAAAAATAAAACTATTAATATTATTAATTAAATATATTTTATAATTATTTAAATAATATGATAAAATATAATTATAGAAATGAAATAATAGTAGGGAAGTATTAAAAACAAACTAATTCTATATAGAAGTTAACATAATATCAATTATAGGAAGTAGTCTTCTCTTTAAATAAACCACTTCCCCAAAAGAAAAAATATAATAAAATTAAACAAAATAAATAAGACTTAAATAATCATTTTATAAGTCTTTTTTTATTCATTAAATACTATTATTTATATATTATTAAAATACTTTTATTATAATAAAATATATTAAACATAAATATAATACTAAAAAGTAAAGTATAAAAAAGAGATAACATTAAGTTATCCCTCTACTCCCCTATTTAATTAAACTTTTCGAGATTGAATCTCCGCAATCTTTTCAAATACATCTTTAGCATTATCTTCATTTATCTCAGTATATCCAAGTTCTTGTAAAGCTTGAATTCTAACTGTATTAAGTTCCTGTGTACGAGATAACTTTTCTTCCTTCTTTTGCTCGATATTTTGAACAAAACGTTTATGAGATTCAGCTAATCTAACCTTAGAAGATCCACCATTATTATATAAAGTCATTGCACTGAACATAATACTTTCAAATACAAATTGTTTTTCCTTATTAAAATAAAACTCCATTGGATCAGTAAAACCTAATGTTTTAGACATAAAAGCTAAAATATATTTTAACTCCTCAGTAGTTTCCATTGATTGAATAAAATGATATAAATAAACATAAGCATTAAACGTATCTTTAGTTTTATCACTTGATAATTTATTCTTTAATAAATTAATAATATCAGATAGTAATTCTTGTTCCTTCTTATTAAATCCTTTTAAATCAGCAAGTACTTCCTTACTAGTATTTTCCTTAACACTTTCATTTAATCTATTTTCAACTTCAATTATATATTCACCATTAATTTTAATATTACTAAGTTCACTAATATCATCTATATTTAATAAACTAAGTAGTTTTGCAGCCTTTTCTTTAGGCCAATTCTTAATATCATCAATTGCTAAATAATTATAAAGCATTTGTCTAGAAACACCCAAATACTTAGCTAATCTTACTTTACTAATTCCTAATTCAGTTAATACGGTATTTAATTCATTCATATTACTACCCTCCTATATCTATTATATTTCTAATAGTGTAAAATATCAAGTGTAAATTGACACATTCTCAAGTTTTAAGTAATTATAAATCTAATAAGATTAGGAAATAGATATATATCAATAATACTTTGAATAAAACTATATATTAATAAGAATATAAGTATCTTTAAATACCTTCTAGTAATAACTTGAATAGAATAATCTTTTTTTAAAAATAAGTATTTAAATAAAATAATACTATAAGTAATTGCATAATAATAAATTATAGTAATTATAACTAAATTAACTATATTATAAAGAGAATAAGTAATGGTAAATAAAATATTACTAAATTTATAATATGAAAACAAACTAATTATTTCAAATAAAGAAACAAAACAATTTAAATAAAAAAGAAATAGTAAGAAGAAAATACCAATAATAGAAACACCTAAAAACCAGATAATAAAATTATAAGAAATATTATTAAATAAATTCTTATATAAAGATTTTAAATTAAATTTTACACTTGAAGTATTTTTAATATAACTTATAATTCTATTATTAATATCTAAAATATATTTTTTATCTACAGTAAAATACAATATTAAACTAATAATAAATACTAAAATAATAGAAATAATTAAAAAGAATAAAATCTTATTTTTATTAAATAACTTAATCATTAAGCCACCTACTCTATTTAAATATATGATGAATAATTAGTAAAAATGTTAAAACGAATTTACAAAATTAAACAAATAATTTATAATAATAGTAGCGAGGTGAATAAAATGAGTGAAAAAACAATTAAAATTACTGCCATAATAATGTTACTTGCAACTATAGCTGGTTTTATAAGTGCCTTATTCTATATGTAAAAAAAAGCATCCTAACGGATGTTTTTATTTGTCTATATATCCTTCTATCTCTGGAGTAATTTCATTAACTGTAGAAGCTTGTATATTGTATTTATTCGCAATATCATTAATACGATCAAAATCACGTGATAAATAAAGCATTAGTAAACCACTAATTCTATTAGCCGTAAATTGATCTAATAATTTTCTATCTTCTAAAGAAATATTATACTTACGACATAAATCAAGTATTGGACCATATCCATATAAATAATTAGTAAAAGATTTAGAAATAAGTTCTACATCTTTATTTTTATCCTTAATTATAACCTTAGACCAAATCTTCAAGCAAACCACCTCTTCAAGTACTATATAATATCATAAAAAGAAAAAGAAGTAAAACATTACTTCTAATTACCACCAGTATCAACAATATAAGGATTAGCCATACTTCCATCACCAGAAGAATACTCTATTTCCGGTATTAAGGATATTGAAGGACGTACACCATTTGGATCAACAACTTGGCTATATAGCATAGTCCCAACAGCACGTATACCTCGTACATAAGAATTAACAGAGCTTGTATAATAAGCGGTAGCTAGCAAAAAATATTGTCCTGTTTTACGTGCATTTGGATTGTTTAGTATATTCATTTCTGGAACTGTCATTAATCCCACTTTATAAGTTAATTTAGCAGAATTATTGGATACACTAAATTGATCTGCCCGGTTTGTGCAACTTATATCACTTGTTACATCATATTCTTTAAACTGTAGATTTTCATTTGTCATTCCACCATTAGGATTCCATCCACCAAGAGAGCTGATTGATCTATCATTACAGAATATTGTGTCTTCTATATATTCATCATAGGAAAGCAGCGTATGTTTGTACCACGCATCTACTCCACTTTTTACTGTAGAATTTGTGGTGTTTTTTGTAAACATATCCTCAAGTACTTTGTCAACTGATGTAACTCCATCTTTTAATGCTATATAACTCATTGCGCCAGTTCCGGTATAATAAAACACATAAGCTACTGTTGAACATGTCTTTAATCCGTTTGATACGCACATATAATGATGTGTGGATAGATTGTTTAGATTATTATAGTTTTCTATTCCTATAGGATCTACCAATGTATAATTGGTTCCATCCCATGTTACACTACTACCATAATAATGATTTGGTGCATAGTTATATCCAGTAGCGGTATATCCAATAATTAATCTAAGTGTTGCCTCTGTACACGTAGCACTATCAGTATTACATGTGTATTTATAATCACTATAACTACTATAATTATTAAACCATTCATCTGTTCTAACTAATATCGTATCCGTAAGAGTTAATCCGTTTCTTGTCTTTCCAATCATTATCTTCTCACCCGCATTTATGTAGGTATAGTCTTTAGATGTTGTAGCTATAGTATATCTCAGATTTGAACAAGTCGTATTATTTGTACCACAAGTATATTTATTTTTATAAATAGAATAATTAGATACCCAATCACTATATGTAACTGATGTTACGTTACTTAATGTATAAGAACCATCACCATTATCAATGATAGAATCACCAAATAGCAAAGGTTCATAAGAGGAAATCAATGTATTCCCACCACCTAAAGATTTATAATAAGCAGTAGATCCAGATACACCAGCAATATAATAACCATTGTTAGGATTTAAAGAAGTTTCAGATGAATTAAAAAGTGTGTATTTTCCAGTCAAATTATTATAATCGTTTGTTGAAGAAACTTTAAAAGGATCTTTTAAAATATAATTATAATAACGTTCACTAGTATTTTTATACTCTATAGAATCAGCATACCAATAAGATGTGCTTAAAGATTTTGTGTATAACAAAGTCTCAGTTGAAGAAATATTCAATTTGATTATTGAATTTGTTGAACCATAAGAATAAACATCTCCGTACATGTATCCAACAAAAGTGGGAGAATTTTTGCTTACATTATATTGTACTCTACCAAATTCTGAATAATGGGAATTTGAGTTTAAGGGTAAAACAAATGCGTTTGACGTATTATTATACGATTCAACTAAATAAAGAGTTTCACAAGTTCCATCCACGCTTGTATTCTTACAAGTATATTTTCCAACGAGTCCTGGTCCTGTTGAAGCATTCCAAGTAGCTTCTTCAGTAGTTCCACTAACTTTAAATGTTTTATTTGCACTATAATAAGTATAATCAGTACCATACCAATAATTAGATGCAAGATTCTGACTTGTTCTAGATGCATATCCTACATGATTGCCTCTTGTATTAAGGCACTGATTGTTTTCTGCTTCCCCATTGTAGATCATTTTTACTCCACCAGTATCGGTTGTTCTAATCATTTGCCAACAATGTCCTGCAAATATAACATTATTTTTATCAAGTATTTGTGTACCTTGTGTATCATTTGCTGCATACCAATGATATATATCTTTTGATGGATCTTCTGTAAATGAATCATGATGTTCTCCATTATACTTCTTAGCTAATCCTCCTGTTTCTGCTTCTTTTGCTAAAACGTTATATAAAGTTGGTTCATAATACTTTTTAATATTTAAATTACCATTTATATTTAAATTAGTAGAAAGTGTAGAATATCCGATAGTTAAAAACATAAAAAGTACTAATATTATATTTAGTACTAATTTATTATTTAATAGTTGTCTTTTTCTAACTATTTTTTTCAATTACCTCACCTATTTTAAATATGGATTGTTTTTTCTTTCATTACCTAATGTAGTAGAATCACCATGTCCAGGATATAAAGTGATTTTATCATCATACTTTAATATTTTAGAAATACTTTTACTCATTTCCGCATTGCTTCCACCAGGTAAATCTACTCTACCAATACTATCTTTAAATATAAAGTCTCCTATAAACATACAATTATCTTCTTCAAAATAAAATGTTACAGAATCTTTAGAATGACCTGGAGTATGTATAACACTAAATTTAAAATCTCCAATACTATATTCTTTCTCTTCTAAATTACTTCTTTTAAAGATTTTAATACTTCTTTTAGTAAGAAAATTCCTTAAAGCTCCAATATGATCTGCATGAGAATGAGTAATTAATACACCAAGTACTTTATTATCCCCTATTTGTTCTCTAATTTTATTATAATTGTCTCCAGGATCAACAATTAAACAATTACCATTCTTAGATAATACATAACAATTTTCATCTAAATAACCAACTACAACACACTTAATATCCATAAATCCTCCTAATACTTAGGTTCAAATGTTCTATCAACTAAAACATAATTATAATTCATATCTAATTTAAAAGTATAAGTATACTTACCACTTCTTAAATGTTTAGGAACATCTGTTTTTTCATTTTCATAATAATTAACTTCTTCTTCTAAAACAACAACATTCAAAGTAGAAGTAGCCTTCTTTAATTCCTTAGTAACTTCATAAGAAGAATTCTTTCTTATACTACATTCACCTTCAACATATTCATCTCTTGAACTTATATATTGAAATCCTCCAAAACAAGAATATCCTAAGCTAATATCATTTAAATTAAAAGAACTGTCTTCTCCAAATAATCTTTTATATTCACGTACTAAAACATCTTTTTTAAATGCTCTAGGTACAAAATCTTTACTCTCAACACAAGAATAATACTCTTTCTTATTATTATCATACAAACTACAATTAGATACATATTTTTCAGATTCTAATATTTGTCTATATGCAAGATATAATTTATATTCATCATCAAAAGTATTAGACGCAAAATCTTCTTTTGAAGAAGTTTTAACTTTACTATATAATTCTTGTACTAAAGTAGAATTAACATCTAATTCAGTCTTTTCTGTTTCATATACAGGACTACAACTATACTTTAAATTTTCAATTACTTTACTATTACTACTAGAGATAAAAAATAATGCCCCACCAAGTAATACTATAATAAATATTAATAAGTAAACGACCGAATTACTCTTTTTTTCAGGAGGCTTAATCTCTTGATTAGGACTTATTGGTTGATAATTAACAGGTTGAGTTTGAGGCTGTACATTATTAACAGGTGGATAAACAACATTATTATTTTGATAATACATACCTGTATTAGTATTATTAACTTGATTAATATTTTGATTATTTACTTGATTATTATTATTCATCCTAATCACCTATCCTACTATAAAATTTTATAATAAAATCAAGATTTTTTCAATACAAAAAAAGAAGATTACTCTTCTTTTTTTCCATCATCTTTTTTATTCTTAATATCATTATTCTGTTTACTAACTAACTTATCTATATTATCATCAGTATCATAATAACTTTCTATACTTAGTTTAGTATTATCTAACTCTTTAGAAATAACTTCATCAATATCTTCTCTCATCAAAACACCTCATTAAAAGTATACTACATAAAGAAAAAATGTAAATATCTCTATTTACATTTAATCACAACTATTAAGTTTATTTATAACCTTTTCAATAGCACTACTAGATACATTTTCAACATTATAGTATCCTCTATCACTCATTTCATTGTAAACATCTTCTTGCATCGACATAGTATAATCTAAACAATATTTTAATACTTTTCTAACTTCAGGGGTACTAGCTTCTAATGTACCATGTACATATACTTCAACACAACTTTTTAATAAAAGTAAATAGTTCTCCATTAAATATTGATCATTCATCTTTAATATCCTCCAATACTTTTAATAATTTCTTTTGCATATCTTGATGATTTTTAATCTCATCATCAATGAAATCAACTAAATCTTCGTCTTCTAATCTACTCTGAGTATCTTCAAGTACTTTTAATAAAGCTGTTTCATGACAATAAGCATCATCTAAATATAATAATTCTTTTTGACTCATAATAAATCCTCCCACTATTATTATTTACAGATTTTTTTAAATTAAACAAAAAAAAGACTAAATAGTCTTTTAATTCACTTGGTAGCCTGTACGGAATTCGAATCCGTGAATGTTACCTTGAGAGGGTAATGTGTTAAGCCTCTTCACCAACAGGCCATATAAATACATTAATAATTTAACATATTTATAATAATAATTCAAGAAAAATCAATTATCTATTTCTAGAATACTCTTCATTTTACTAGTTGCAGTAGATACACTATCATAATTAGGATACTCTATCCATTCATATTTATTAGAAGATAAAACCCTATCATGACCAGTTAAACCCTCTAATTTATAAAAACTTATATTTTTCTTTTTATACTTAAAATCACTTCTAACAAAATCAATAAATACATTTTTTGATATATCAGTCTTAATTGGTAATTTTAATAGTTTTCTCTTATTTAAATTATAATTAGTAATAAAATAATCCCATATATCACTTTCTAATGAATATTCATAAGAAATAATATCTGAAAAACTAGAAGCTTTAAAATTATGACATCCCTTGCCATAAGATAATTTAGAAGAATTATAATTATCTTTAAAACAATATTTAATATTAGAAGAAAAATAACTTAATAATTCATCAACATTAAACTCTACAATATAATCAATATCAACATTAAATAAAGAAGTTAAATTACTCTCAATAATATCCCTATTATAATAATTTAAATACTCTAATTTTTCTCTTTTCAAAATAGAATATAATTCAATATAATAATCACTTGGTATTTGTATAACAGCAAGCTTATTAGTTTCTAAATTAATACTAATGACTCTCGCATACATAATTTCATATTTAGAATTAATACCTTCTACAAATATAGTATAACTCTTTTTAATATCATTATTCATAGAAATATAATTATCAATATATTTTACTGTATTAATTATCTTATAATTATCTTTATTAATAATTTCTTTATTATTATAACAATCATAATACTTAGAATTAATTAAAGCTGAAGAAATATTACCATTTTCTATATCATTAAAAAGACTCATCATATCATTATACTTAGAAACACTATATTCTTTTAAAAGATTATTATTATCAAACTTATCATATTCAAATATTCCTAGTTTGTTATTAGAACCATTTCCTTCAATAACATAATAATCATTTTTAGAAAAATTAATCTCTTTAAATAACTCTTTATTATATAAATAATGTATTATAAATAAACTAAGTAATATTACTAATATATAAAATAATATATTTTTATTAGTCTTTAAATAAACTAAAAATAAAACTACTAATAAAATACTAACTATAATAACTAAAATATAATTAAATAAAGAATAATGAATATTTAAAATAACAAATAAAATATACAACAAAATAATTATTATACTTTTAAATAATCTATTCAATTACCTCACCACCAATATAACTAAAAAAGAAGATTATAAATCTTCTCTAGGAAGTCCTGCAATATATTTTTTTAGTGCATCTATTAAGTGATCAACATATGCACAACTAAAGAAACAAATAACAGAATCTAGTTCATCACCTAATTTAGAAATAGTCTCTTCGCTTATAATATCAGCACCTTCAATTTTATCTATAATCAAGTGAGATGTAACTCCAGGATAATCTTCTTGCTTTTCACGATTTGAATCTATTTCAGTTAAAAATACACGATCTGCTTTACTAAGTACATTAACAAAAGCATCTAAAAAATCAACTGTACGAGAATAAGTATTTGGTTTAAATACTACTACCATTCGTTTATCTGGATATTTTTGTCTAACAGCATTCATAGTAGCTTCAATCTCTGTAGGATGATGTGCATAATCATCAATAATAATAGTATTTGCAATTTTATCAACAGCAAATCTTCTCTTAGCATTTTTAAAAGTACGTAACGCTTCATAGATTTTTTCTTTAGGAATTTCCAACTCACGACAGATAAGAATAGCCGCAACTGCATCTAAAACCATATGTTTTCCATAAAGAGGTATTTCAAAACTACCATATAACTCTTCATTAACAAATAAATCAAAACTACATCCAGTATCTAATAATTTTAAATTTTTAATTACACAATCATTATTAAAATTAAATCCAAAGAACAAAACATTAGTTGTATAATTAATCTTTCTAACTTCTTGATTATCTCCATTAGCAACAACTAATTTACTAGTTTGATTAGCAAATATTTCAAAAGTATTACGTATATCATCAATATCTTTATAACATTCCATATGTTCTTCTTCAATATTAGTAATTACAGAATACATAGGATGATAAGCAGTAAAATGACGATTAAATTCATCAGATTCAACAACAAAATACTTATTATCTAAAGTAGCATAACCATCTCCTGCACCTATGAAGTAATTACAGCCACCATCAGATTCTAATATATGACGAATTATTGAAGAAGTTGTTGTCTTTCCATGAGTACCACTAACACCAATAGAATGAAACATTGAAATAACTTCACCTAATAATTCATTATATTTAACTATTTTTAAGCCTAATTCTTTAACTCTTTTAATTTCTTTATGATCTTCACTAAAAGCCCTACTATAAGTAACAACAGTATCAGGATCAATTTGATGATTTTGATCATAATAAATTGGTATATGTCTCTCTTCTAAACCTTTTTGAGTAAATTTATATTCTTGGGCATCATCATACCCAGAAACATCATTACCTAAATCATATAAAATTTGTGCTAAAGTAGACATTCCAGTACCTTTAATCCCTATACAATAATATTTCATAATCTCCACATCCTCTAAAAAAATTATAATATATTCTATGCTTTTAGTAAATAATTATTTCTTAGAATAAATGCATCCACAATAATCTTGTCTATATAAATCATACTTACGAGATAACTCTATACTTCTTTTATAACCTTCTTTTTTCTTAAAATCAGAATATAAATAAGTACTTTCATATTCTATATCTAATAATGAACCTATTTCATTTATCCAATCACTATTTTTATGAGGAGATAAAGTAAGAGTAGTACAAAAATATGGAATATTTAATTTAGATGCAACCTTTGCAGTCTCTTCAAGTCTTAATTTATAACACTTATAACAGCGTCTTCCTCGCTCTTTTTCATTTTCTAATCCCTTAGCCATAGAAAACCATAACTCAGGTTCATAATTACCTTCTATTAGTTCAACTTTATATTTAGGATTAATTAAATATATTAATTTTTTTATCTCTTCAATTCTTTTATCATATTCATCTTTTTCCGTAATATTAGGATTATAATAAAAAATAACTACTCGAAAAAAATTAGCAAGTCTTTCTAAACATGCCGTAGAACAAGGAGCACAACAAGCATGTAATAACAAAGTACTTCCCTCTTCTATAGAAGACATCTGCTTTTCCATCTCTAAATTATAATTCATACTATCACCCCAAATCAGCATAATTATAACATATTTTTACTTATTATTAAATATAATTTAGTATGAATAATAATTTATCTCTTATAATTCCAACTCTTGCTGGATTATCAACAATAATAGGTTTTTTACCAATATATTTACCTGAAAATAATCAGAATAATATAATACCATTTAGTATCTCTTTTTCCGCATCAGTAATGATTCTAATATCACTATTTTCCCTAATACCAGAATCATTCTACTATTTAAAAACAATAGATTTTAAAAATATAATAATAGTATTAATAGCCATTAATATAGGTATTATAATATCCAATATTACAAACAAAAAAGTAGGAAATAATAACTACTCTAATCTATATAAATTAGGTATTATTTCACTCATCGCCATCATTCTACATAATATACCCGAAGGAATAATAACCTACTTAACAACAAATAATAATCTAAAACTAGGAATTACTTTATCAATTGGAATTGCTCTTCATAATATCCCTGAAGGAATCGCCATCGCAATACCAATATATTATTCTACTAATAATAAATTAAAAGCCTTTATTTATACATTAGTATCAGGTTTTTCAGAATTACTAGGTGCAATATTTGCTCATTTATTTTTAAAAAGAATTACAAATAACTTATTTCTATCCATGATTTTAGGAATAACTGCTGGAATAATGATTAATTTATCACTAACAGAACTAATACCAGAATCACTAGCATATAATAAAAAGAGAACTACACTCTTAGGTATTTTCCTTGGTATTATTATAATTATAATTACTAAATTATTAAATTAAAAAGAAAAAACTAATTTGTTTTTTCTTTTTCTTCTTCTTCAAGTTTTTTATAATCAATTTTACTATACATAGTTTTAGGAAAATCTTTTCTAAACTCAAATTCTTTAGGTACAGAATAAACAGCTAATTGCTTCTTACACATTTCTTTTAATTCTTTTCTTAAAGAAAAACTATCTTTATATCCTTCTCTAAGTATAATAAAAGCCTTAGGAACATGCATTTTATATGGATGAGGTATTCCTATAACACAAGCCTTTTTAACAGCCTCATGGCTCTCTAATACCTTTTCAATCATTGCTGGATAAACATTAAATCCAGATACAATAATCATTCTCTTTAATCTTTGTGTATAATAAACAATTCCATTAGAAGAAATATAACCAATATCTCCAGTATGTAACCAAATTTTTCCATCTTTATGTTTTCTAAGAACTTGTTTAGTTTCAATTGGATTATTTAAATACCCAGTCATTAAAGTAGGTCCATTAACACATATTTCACCCTCAACTCCAAGTTCAACCTCTTCTGAAGTTTCAACATCACAAATTTTATAAGTATTTCCAACCATTGGGATTCCAATACTACCAGGTTCATTAGTCCCAGGAAATGTATAACAAGTAGCCGCAACAGACTCAGTCATACCATAACCTTTCATAATATTAACATGAGCCCCATGTTTATGTAAAAAATTATTAATCTTAGTTTCCTGATTAACAGATAAATAATCTCCCCCACTTATTATATATTTCAATTGACTCATATCAACATCATCAAACTTTTTATTACTCATCATTCCTTCCCATAAAGTAGGAACACCAAGTATAACATGTGGTTTATCATTCTTCCAAATCTTATAAAATCTATTCGCATCATATTCAGGCATTAAAATAGTTTCTACTTTTAAACATAAAGGTGTATGAATACAAACCCCTAATCCAAATCCATGAAATATAGGAAGTATAGTAACAATCTTATCTTTAGGTCTAACATCAATAACATTAACAGCACTCTGTTGAGCTAAAGCATTAAAACTATAATTACTAATCATAATACCCTTAGGAGTACCAGTAGTACCACCACTATGTAATATTAGGGCAACATCATTCTTTTTCATATCACAAGAATAATCCTTAGTATAAGTAACTCCCTTTAACATAAAATCCTTATAACTCATATAATCCCTATCAAAAAAAGGTCTTTTAGTTTTAATACTTCTAGTTAAAGTATAACCAATACTTAATCCTAAAGGCATACTTAATTTAGGAGATACTAATATAGTCTTATAAACTAATGTCTCAGAAATAACATCTTTAAATTTATCATAATTAAAATCAACTAAAAATAAAAATCTACTCTTATTCTCCCTTAAATAAAACTTAATCTGTTCAGGACTACTTAAAGGATGTACCATATCAGCAATAGCCCCTATTTTATTACAAGCATAAAAAGCATATAAAGCTTCAGGCATATTAGGTAAACATATAGTAACAACATCCCCCTCTTTAACACCAAAACTACGTAAAGCTCTACTACATACATTAATATTATCAAAAAACTCATTATAACTAATTCTATTATTAAAATAATTTAATGCTATAAAATCTTTATCTTCCCCAACCTCTTCAAGTAGATAATTATAAATAGATTTATTAGTAAACTTTATTTTTCTCTCTTCTCTAGAATAATAATCCAACCATGGAGTATTATTATTTTTCTTTTTAAATAATTTAGTAAATAAATTCTTAAACAATCTCATATTATCCTCCAATACCCTACTAATAATTCTACTATTATAAATGAAAAATAGCAAACAATATTAATAAAGAAAAATTGACTAAATTAGTCAATTATTCAATAACAACTTCTACTACGTTGATAACATCACTATTCTTTTTATAACGAACAAGGATTGAATTACCATCACTAATAAATGGAAGTTTATTTTTATCTACTTTAATACTTACTCTATATTTATAACCTTCATCATCATTAAAATAATAATAAGTATTTCCATCAATTAATACTGTTTTCAAATTATTAACTCTAACAGCTTTTTCTATTAAATCAGTAACAACATCTTCTCCTACTTCGTTTAAATAATTTTCACTAGCTTTTTTAATACCTTCACTACTATCAGTAACAACTACTTTTTGATAATCAACAACATCCACAAAAGCATACATCTTAACTAAACCAGCATCATCTTTTAAACTAACTAAATAAGTAGGTCTACCATTAAGATTTATAAGTAATGGGAAAGTAGAATTATATCTCATTTGTTGAACTTGTCCCTTAGCAGACTCCATCGCACTATATTCTTCAGCTCCTGCGACATTATAAAATTTAGTCTCTTTAGTACGCATATTTGTAAGAATAAAACCAATATTAGACTCATCACTAATAACAGAAGTAATTCCGGTATATAAATAAATATCATTATCTTGAGCCAAATAATTATAACCACTTGTAGTTTCTACAACACCTTTTTGTGTAATAATAGAATTCAAGAAACCATTTTTATAACGACCCCAATCAGAAACTTGCTCTAAAACTAAATCAGCTTCATAAACATGATCAACCCAAGTTGGTACTTTATCAACTGGATAATACTTACTCTTACCATTAACAGGATTAAATATAACAACACCTTGAATATCACGTCTTAAACCAACACCAACAAACTTAGTAACAGAAGCTATCCAATAAGGATTACCTTCATTATCAATTTCAAAATTTACACTATCAAAATAAAATGTTGGATAAGAAAATTGTAATTTACGATATAAATTTTCATTAAAATATGCACTAGGAGCATACTTCATACCTTTATCTAATTTAATAAGTTTAGCACTTCCATTAGTAGAATTAACTGTAATATACCCCTTAATTCCTTTTCCTCTATTAGTAATCCATTTAACTAAACTACTATATTCCAAAGGAGTAACACGAACAATCTCATTTAAATAATTAATTTGTGTATATTGATCACTAACATCAAATTGAGAAACTAACTCACTCATTTGACCCATAGTTCTATCACCAATCTTTAGTGAAGAATCTCTATCAAGTAATGGTAATTTATTAAAATCAACTTCTTTAATCTCAGTAGAAAAATCACCATCTACAACATTAATTCTTTTATAATATTGACGTGAATTAAACAAAGGTGACAATATAAAATTAATAATGATAATTCCAAGTAAAATAACTGGAATTAATACTAAAGAAAATACTCCTTTAATACTAAGAGTTTCACCCTTCTTATTAAATAATTTACTTATTCCATTTCCAACACAAACAATAGAATATACCAAACTAAATACAAATATAATACTCATGACAAACATCCAAAAACCAAAACTATGAATATTTAAACATGGATACATCAAGTAATAAACAACTAGAGAATATAAAACGGTAGTAATTAAACAAGTTAATAAACCTTTTTTCATAATAATCATCTCCTAAAATCATTATATCATTATAAAAGAAAAGAACATAGTCTTTTCTTTTATGTTTTATAAATTTAGAATAAATCTTTATTTCTTTCCAAACAAATTATTTAATAAACCCTTAGTTCTAACTAAAGAATATAAGCCACAATTTGGTTCAATTAAACTAATACAAGTATTAAGAATATAATTAGTCTCTCCTGGAACTAAAACATATTTACTTCTAGGATATCTATAATCAAAGAAAAATATAGGTATTTGCATCTCATAATCAATTGTAACTAATTCATTATTATAATCAGCTAAAGGTAAAGTCTTCTTAAGTCCATATAAACTACTAATAATTAAAGAATATTTGTTTTGACACACACCACCAATATTTCCTAATACAACATCTATATGACTTAACTGATTCTTTAAATCATTAATCGTTTTAGATACATCCATATGATAATCAAATATAATTAAATCATAACCACCATTTTCAATTATATTAACTATATTATTCATATCTTCATAGAATCCATCAACTATTTTCATAAAACTAATATTTGGACTGTTTTTATAAACTAAACCATTCGCAAAAAAATTAACTAAACTAATATTTTCTTCTTTAGAAATAATTAAAGCTTTTTTATTATACTTACTAAGTAAATTAGCAAGAGAATAATCATAACCTATACTTTGACTAAAATAAGGAATATTTATCTTACTATCTAATTGTATTAATGAAAAAATAGGAATTACAGGATTATCTACTTTAAATACCTCTTTCCAATTATAATAAAATCCATCAATAAATTTATCATAAGAAGTTCTTTTAGTATTAAAAAACATAAATACATCATCTTTCGTAAAAAAGCACTCATTAGTAACACAGAATCCTTCAACCATACTAGGCTTTACATTAGCATCTCTTAAAAAATTAAACTTCTTTTCAGTATCAGTCCATCTTTCACATGTACAATAAAAGAACATTTTCTTATTAAAATCTAATTCTTTTCTATCAAGATTTTCACTGAAGTATTCCTTACCTATAATAAAACCAATTCTTACATTACTAAAAATATGATATTTAATATAATTAGTAATCTTAATAATACTAGCATAATCACTTGTAGTTTGTTGAGTAAGAAGTAAATGTAAATATACTTTTTTATTACTTAAATCAAACTTTGATAAAAATTCATTTACCTCTTCAATTATCCCTTCAGAAGTAGGTTCAATAAAAATATGAAATTTACCATCATTACTTTTTAATAAATTAGAAATAGAATGATAACAAGGATTATTAACAATACTATCATTAACTATATTATTTTTAATATAATCAAATTCTATATTATTAGTATCCCCTAAAAAGAATCTTTGATAAGCTTCACGATACTCTAATGATGAAGTAACTGCAGTAGTAAAAAAACTAGTTTCCTTTATTCTTGAGAGTCTTGGCATACATTGATCGATAGAAATACTATAACTACCTCTTTTTTCAATACCTAAACCATTTATTAAAAACAAGATACACTTATTCATACTATCACCAATTATAGTTTACAACAAATTCAAATTCTTATAAATAAAAAAACGTAAAAAATAATAATTTTACGTTAATCTAATCTAGGAGTTAATACTTCATAACCATCTTCAGTAACTAAAACAGTATGTTCATAATGAGCAGCTGGGCTATCATCTTGAGTAACTACTGTCCATTCATCATCAAGTAAATATACATCTCTTTTTCCAAAAGTAAGCATAGGTTCAATACATATTACCATTCCAGGTTTTAATCTAGGACCAGTATTTGGAATACCAAAGTTAGGTACTTCTGGATCTTCATGCATTTCTTTCCCAATACCATGCCCACATAATTCACGAACAACACCTAAATTATGTTCTTCAGCATATGTTTGTACAGCATTTGATATATCACCTATTCTATTACCAGGTTTAACCATCTTTAACCCTTCTAATAATGCTTTTTCAGTATGTTCCATCAAATATTTCTTATCAGAATCAACTTCACCTACAGCATATGTCCAAGCCGCATCTCCTTGATAACCTTTATATCCAATAACCACATCAATAGTTATAATATCTCCGTCTTTTAAAATATCTTCTTTATGAGGAATACCATGTACTACTACACTATTAATACTAGTACATAACGCATTTGGATATCCTTCAAATCCCTTACAAGTAGGAACCGCATCATTATCTAAAATAAACTTCTCACAAAGTTGATCTAGTTCATAAGTAGAAATACCTGCTTTAATATAAGGTTTAATAAATTGATGCATCTTAGATACTAACATACCAGCATGCCTCATTAATTCAATTTCACGTTCACTTTTTATAGTAATCATATTAACCTCCAAAACAACACACTAATTATAATATAAAATCTAAAAAAAAGAAAGAGAAACATCTCTAACTTCCCTTAACAACAAATACTAATCCAGCTGGCTTATCACTACTAGCATTTAATCTATCACAATCAGCTTGAGTTTTTCCATAACCAGTCGTAGCAGCCGCTCCTGAAAACATCCATTTAGTATCAGTTACATTACTAGTATCAAAGCTAGAAAGATCTAATGTAGGAATTTTAGTACTATAAAACATTGAATTCATTCTAGTCACATTTCTTGTATCAAAACTACTAACATCTAATGATGAAGCATTACAAAAAGCAAACATAAAACTCATATCAGTTACATTACTAGTATCAAAACCAGTTAAATTAATTGTTGTAGCCATACTCCAATAAAACATATCACTCATATTAGTAACCTTATTTGTATTAAAACCACTTAAATCTAATGATTGCATCATACTTTCAGCAAACATAGCATCCATATTAGTTACATTGCTCGTGTCAAAACTACTCAAATCCAAAGAAGTTAATAAACTGCCCTCAAACATATATGACATATCTTCAACATTACTTGTATCAAAATTATCCAAATTTAAACTTGTTAATTTATTATAGTAAAACATACCAGACATATTAGTAACATTAGATGTTTCAAAATTACTTAAATCTAAAGTTGTTATTTCAGCTTCATCAAACATCCAACTCATATTGATTACATTGCTTGTATCAAAACTACTTAAATCAATTGATGTAGCTTTACTTTCATAAAAAGTTCCACTCATAGATACAATTGGTTTATTATTAATTGATGAACATAGAACACTATTTACAGAATCAGTTGCATCTTTATCAGTTAATATAACTCCCCAACCCAAATCACTTATATCAACAGTAACTCCACGATTACTCCATTCTTTCATATATACATAAGTATACTGTCCATTTACATACTCTGCACCAGGTACTAGTTCACCATTGAAGGTACATGGATTATCTCCTACATAATCATACATTATTGGTACATTATCCCATACTTCTTTATACTTATTAGCTTGTACTGATTCTATTGTAATATCTAATTCATAGGTTGCTCCATCATAACCATCTCCAGTAGATTCACATGAATAAACATTATTATTAGTTGTACATGTAATATCTCCTTCAACATTTGAATTATAAGTGACACTTTTAATTAAAGAAGAAGTCTCATCTCCTGGAGCTAATTCCTCCAAATAGTAATAATAATCATCTTTTTTTAACCAATCACTTTCATTATCAAAATTAATAATTGCCACTTTCTCATTATTATATTCCAAAGCAAGTGGATTATTATTTTTACTAGTCCAAGACTCATCAAGTTTTACTCTAACCCTAACAGGAATAGTTCCCTCATTCTTAGTAACAATTCTTTTCTCTGTTTCTTCTCCTGGAAGCCAATTAGTTGGTGAAGTAAAAGTCTCCCTAGTAACAGTTTTATAAGTACCACTTAAAAATAAGTTTTCAAATACTTCATTATTAGAAAAATAAGCAAATACTCCAGATATTATAAATACAAGAGCTAAACAAAATAAAAATAAAATACTTTTCTTATTTTTAATTTTCATCCTACTCACCTACTATAAAAAATATACCACAAAAAATAAAAAAAACAAAGAATAATCTTTGTTTAAAAATCAGTATTATCTAATTTATTATACATTGACTTATTAGCTTCCATAGCCATATCCTTCATCATACACATAACATTAGGATGCTTCTTTAAATACATAAAACCAAATACACCCATTCCACCTAACATAGAAGCTAATAATAAACTATTCATTTTTTTCAAATAATTCACCTCTAAAAGTAGTATGAACTAATAATCTCAATCTATACCATTAATAAAATATTCTTTTATAGTAGTTCTTCTAGTATCCTCAATATCATTATATGCAGCCATTTTTAAAGCTTCAAAGTCACCAACTAAATATAATTTTTCCCTACATCTAGTAACTGCAGTATAAATAAGTTTTTGATATAACATCTTCTTATAAGCTTTAACTAAAGGAATAACTACTACATCAAACTCAGACCCTTGAGATTTATGAATACTAATGGAATAAGCTAATTTAAAATTATGAAAACTACTAGGAGTATACTTAACAATATTTCCATTAAAATCAATCATAATTTCTTTTTTATTCCCCGTAACAACTCTATCAATTATCCCAATATCTCCATTATAAACATTATCATCAGGCATATTAGAAAGTTGTATTACTTTATCATTATCTCTAAAAGAAAAATCTCCTATTTTTATTTCTCTTAATAAACCAGTTTTTGGATTATATATATTTTGTATAACTTTATTAATCGCATCAATTCCATTAATTCCTTTATACATAGGCGCAAGTATTTGAAAATCATTATAATTATAATCTTTATAAGTAGTACTTATTTCACATATATTATTTAATACTTCACTATCATTACATTCTATAAAAGTTAAATCACTATTTTTATTAAAAATATCTTTAGAAATACACTTATTTCTAATATCATAAGCTAAACTAATAATATTAGAATCTTCTCCTTGTCTATATAACTCTTTTAAAAATACAACCTCAAGCATCCCACAATCAATTAAATCATGTAAAACATCTCCTGCTCCAACAGAAGGTAATTGATGATCATCACCTACTAAAACAATACGACAATTACTAGAAATACCTTTTAATAAACTAGCCATTAAATAAGTATCTACCATACTAGCTTCATCTAAAATAATAAGTTCAACTTTACTTTTATGATACTCATTAACCATAAAAGTATTACTCTCTTTATTCCATTTTAAAAATCTATGAATAGTACTTGCTCTCATACCAGTAGCTTCACTCATTCTTTTACTAGCTCTTCCTGTAGGAGCAAGTAATGCTATCTTTTCATCTAACTTTTCATAACTTATTTTCTCCATTATTCTAAATAACTCTACAATACCCCTCATAATTGTCGTTTTACCAGTACCAGGACCACCAGTTATAATTAAAAAATCTCGTAAATAACTTTTCTTTATAGCTTCCTTTTGTAAATCATTATACTTAATTTCAAAAAAAGATTCTAATTCACTTATCTTATCATCAATATTCTTACAAACTTTCTCTTTATTATTATTTAACATTCTAATTCTTTTAACAATAAAACACTCACTATCATACATATCTTTTAAATAATATCTATCATTCTTAATAACAATTTTTAAATCTTTTTCTAAATTAGAAAATATATCATCCCTACTTATAGAACAACCAAGTACTTTTGGAAGTAAAAACAATATCTCTTCACGACTATAATAACAATGTCCAAAAGTATTACTAATTTCCCTCATAATATAAATAATAGAGGCATCTACTCTTCTAGGATCATCTTTCACATAACCATTTTTTAAAGCAATTGTATCTATCTTTTTATAATTCATATCAACAATATCATCTATTAAAGAATAAATATTATTTAAAACAACATCTTTAGTTTTACTTTTATAAGTATTATAAATAATCATAGAATCTCTAGTAGAAAAACCATATTCACTTAAAAACATAATTATTTCATAACTACTTTCATATTCTAATAATTTATTATGTAATATATCTATATCTTTCTTAGTAATTTTAGGAATTAATATTAAATTACTAGGATTCTCTAGTATTATTTTCAATGTATCTTTACCAAGTACATCTACAATACTTTTAGCCTTACGTTCTCCAATTCCTTTAAACAAACCACTACTTAAAAACTCTACAATAGAATCTTTTTCTTCTGGTACAACTCTTTCAAAACTATCTACTTGAAATTGTTCTCCATATTTCTGATGATTAATAAGCTTACCATTAAAAATATAATTATCAAAAGTATTAAGTTCGTGAAAATAACCAGTAAAAGTAATTGTTCTACCAATATAATCAGAAAGATTCTCACAATTTGTATCACTAACTTTAAATAATCCAATATAATAACCTTTAGATTCATAAATACTACGTATATAATTACCTTTAATATAATCTGCCATTTAATCACCACCTAACTTTTATTATAACAAAAAAATTAGAATTAATTTTCTAATTTTTTTCTAACACTCTTAATCATAAAATAAACAAGTAATAATAAACCACATATTATATTTCTATTAAAATCATTATCATAAATAGTAAATGTTTCAGGATTAATATATGCTTTATCAATATAAGTTACTTTAATAAAAACATCTTTATCAATCATTTTAAATGAATAATAATCTCCATCTTTAGTATATTCAATATCTAATTTATTATCATCTTCATCAAAGAATTCAATTTTTAATACATCTTTACCATCTACTTGTTTTACTTTAAACTTAACATCTTCAGAAGTAAAGTAATAATCTAAAAGATCTAAACATTCATCTCCACTAACAATATATTTAGGAAGTTCTAAAAATTCTACTTCAACTAAAACATTCTCTCCAGGCATAGTAAATGTATATAAATCATTTTCTAATGTAGGAGTAATTGCTAACTCATCACCATTATTATTTAAAAGTTTAATAGATTTAACACTAAATCCTCTATCCGGTTTTACTCTAAAACTAGCTATTTGATCTTCTTCAATAGAATTAACATCTATCTCTACATGAGAATCATTAGATGTTACGTCATAGAAATCTTTAATAACTCTATAATTAGTTTCAACGTAAACATCATATAAAGGCATACTAAATTGATATTTTGTATCACTAATTTTAGTTAAAGGAATATCAACCTCTTCATGATTTGAATTATATAACTTAAATTCAGTAAACATATAACCATCACGATCTTTAGCACTTATTTCAACAGTATCCCCTACTTCACTTTCTAAAACATTACTAGAAGAATAAGAATCATTATTAATCATATATTGTTTTTCAACTTCAATTATATAAGGATTGTTTCTACTTCCATCACCAAAATAATAATTAGCTGTATTTCTTAATGCAACCATTGGTCTAATACCAGCATTATAAGTAAATGTATACATATTTAACATACCCTTAGAATTAGGATACATATTTTTAGTAAGGGTATAAGGTGTCATAGACCAATAAGAATAAGAAATATTAACAAAAACACTAGTTTGTGTCTTTTTCAAAACTTCTCCAGCATATGTAACTTCATCAGCATTAATAATTCCAGTTGGATAAGTTAATTTACCATTTCCAAATGCCTTATTAACAGTATAACTATCACTATCTTCACAACTTAAATCAGGATGTCCTTCTTCAAGTCTAGTTCTAGCAATAAAATTATTTTCAGCATCCATCCTTCTATCATTACACCATACCGTATCTTCTAATTCACGAGTATAATCAGTCATATTATCTTTGTACCAATTATCTAGATATGTCTTCGCAACACTATCTTTTTCAACATCATCTTCTAAATAAGTCCATCCATACTTAGGACTAGAATTAGTATCATTATATTGACTCTTACCGATTGCTAGAGCCTCTTTTTCATTACTACAAGAATTATTATCCCATACACCAGCGTATAATAATTTAATACCACCAGTTTTAGTTGTACGAATAATTCTCCAACAAAATCCTGCATAAACGACATGATTATTATCAATATCTCCTCTAAAATAAAGAATAGGGAACTTATCACTAGCACTACTACCAATCTTATATAAACCCTTACCATTAGTATCACTAGATGTTTCTAAAAAATCAATTCCCGTATCAGACGCTACAAACTCACTAGCTTTATTATCTAAAACGGAATTAGAGTTCAAAGTATCATATAAATTCTTAGCATAAACATTATTAATCCAAAAAAAAGAAAATACTCCAAATAATAATAAATAAATCTTCTTCATAAAACACCCTCCAGTAATATTATTACCCTATTATTATGTTTTATCCAATATTATTTACCCTATATAAATATATACCAAATATAAAAATAAGTCAAACTAAAAACAGACTAAAAAGTCTGTTTATTCTGCTATACAAAAAGGATATTCTAAAGAATTAATTCTACATTTAACAATACTATTATGAGGATATTCTCCCTTTATTTTAACGTGTAAATAATTCCCAGTATGTCCAATACTATAACCATCTTTATATTCTTCTACAAGTACTGATACTTCTCTACCAATAAACTTTTTCATATAATTAATTTCTAATTCACAAGATACTTCAACCAACTCTCTAGATCTTTGTTTTTTAGTAGCTTGATCAATCTTATTATCCATTCTAGAAGATGCAGTACCACGTCTTTCACTATAAGGAAAAACATGTAATTTAGAAAACTCTAACTTGCGACAAGTATCAATAGTTTTTAAAAATAATTCATTACTTTCTCCAGGAAATCCTACTATAACATCAGTACTAATCGCAATTTCTGGTCTAATACTTCTAATTTCTTCTATCTTTTTAAAGAAATAATCTAAATCATATTTTCTATTCATTGCTTTTAATATTTCATCACTACCAGCTTGTATAGGTATATGTAAATGATCAACAAGTACATTAGAATTTCTTAATACATCTAAAACATCACTATTTAATTCAGTTGCTTCAATTGATGATATTCTAAGTCTTTCAAGTCCTTCAATTTTAACAAGTTCTCTTAATAAATCCGCAAAACTATAGTCTAAATCAACACCATAACTACCAGTATGAATACCAGTTAAAACAACCTCTTTATACCCATTTTTAACTAGATCTTTAACTTCCTTTATAACCTCATTAAAATCCTTACTACGACACTTACCCCTAACAAAAGGTATAATACAGTAACTACAAAAGTTATCACAACCATCTTGTATCTTAACAAAAGCCCTAGTTCTACCTGGGAAAGTATCTATGTACATATCTTCAAATTGCTTTATACGTCCTGTATATTCCAACTTCATTACATCTTTATTTTTAAAATACTCATCAAGTAATTCAACTATTCTACTTTTATCTTTATTACCTATCATGATATCTAAACCATCCTCATGATAATCAAAATTAGCTGCGATAAAACAACCCATCGCCACAACACAAGCATTAGGATTTTTCTTAATAGCTTGTCTAATCATTTTACGAGATTTACTATCACTATTATTAGTAACCGTACAAGTATTAATTATATAAACGTCACAGATATCATCAAAATCCTTAATAACATATCCATTTTCTTTTAATTTATTAATTACAAATTCACTCTCATAAGTATTAACTTTACAACCCAAAGTCATTACTCCAACACTTCTCATTTTATCACTATCTCTCTTTATATTTTTGATACCAATCATTTAAATACTCTTTACCAGATTCATAGTATTCCTTAGCTTTTTCTTTACCTGAATCTATATATGGTTTATAAGTATCATAAACTTCTTTCATATCGTTAATTCCTTCATTAAAACTTTCTACTTCTTCATTATAATCTTCTTCACCAGTATAATCTTTATATTTATTTAAAATACTATTTTTTAAATCAATAACCATATCTTTAATATCTAAAGCTCCTTCTTTTAAATCTTCTTTATAATTAGGAACTTTATCTTCTATTTTAGAATCAATCTTAGTATAAATATCTAATATTTTTTCTTTAATATCATCTTTTAATTCAGAAAAAGTTTTTCCTTTAATTTCTCCTCCATAAAAGATAAAATCAGTTAAAGTAATAAATGTATTTCTAAGTAAATGTTCATCTTTTTCACTAACTTCTTTCTTAGAAACAATATCATTTACTTTAGAATAAGTATTATCAATATAATCAACTAATTCACTATCACTAGATACTTTCTTATTATCAATTAAACTTTCTTTTCTAACAACTTCAATAGCCTCAGTTTCTTTTGATTTTTCATTATCACTACCAAAATTAATAGTTATAGAACAACCACATAATAATAAACATAAAACTATTATTAAATACTTCTTCATAATACCACCTCAATCGAGCAAAATTATATCATAAAAAGAAAAAGAAGTAAATTATTTACTTCTAATCTCCACTAGTATCAACTACATATGGATCTGCCATAGACCCTGTTCCAGATAAATATTTAATACCCGGTTTTAGAGAGATTGCTGGACGGACGCCCATCGAACTGAAAACGTAGCTATTGCCACCTATGCTACCAGTGGTGTTAACCTTCCATACGTCAGCGTCGCCGTAGTCAAAATAGTAAGGTGAAACAAACCAGTAACTTTGTCCCGTTTTTCGAGCATTACTATTATTTAAAAGGTTCATATCGCGATAAGACATTAAACCAACTTTATATGTTAATTTTGCTTTATTATTACTTACACTAAATTTGTCTGTATCATTTGTGCAACTTAAACCACTTGCCCCATAAAAATACATATATGTCGTAGTATTTCCTCCGTTTGGATTCCATCCATTTACATCAGCACTACTTTGACTTCTATCATTACAATATATTGTATCTTCTATATAGTCATCATAATTTTTTAATAAATATTGCTTATACCATGCATCTATTCCACTTTTTATCGTTGAATTGGTTGTGTTTACGTTATCACCATATAACATTTCATGTTTGGCATCTTCTATACTTTTACCATTACTAATATTTATATAGTATGGCGTTGTTTCACTTATGTAATAAATATAAGATATGGTTGTACATTCACCCGTTTCATTCCAACATGTATAATGTGCATTGTTTATACTTGTTTTATTAGTACTATCATTGATATTCCAGAAACTTATAGATGTATCGTTATCTAACACATACTTACTTCCATCCCAAGTAAATCCTTTTGCATATTTATAATTATTTGCTACCTCAATATAATTTACTGCCGAATTTGAAGTTTCAGTTATATACCATAAATCACTACATGTATCATTTACAGCATTCTTACATACATATTTATTTTTTACATTACTATAACTTGTATACCAATCTTTTCTTTCTATTGTTGTTGGGTTATTTATTGTATAAGTACCATCTCCATTATCAATATAACTATCTCCGTATATATAAGTATAATTGAAGTCAGATAAAGTATGGTTTCCACTATTAGTTAATTGAATATAGTAATAAGTACTATTATTTACTGCTGCAATGTATTGAACAGAACTATTAGTATTAGTTTGATCAGTATTTCTAAATGTATATTTTCCAACTAAGTTAGGATAATCTGTTGTCGCAGATACTTGATATGGATTATCTAAGTTATATCTATTTGCTACTGGGTTTCCCCAAGTTACAGAATCGCCATACCAGTAAGTTGTTCGAAGCGACGAACGTGATAACATAGTTTCACCTGAAATCATTGTTTTAGTATAATGTGGATAAACTGTATTATACATATATCCTACATAAGCTGGTGAATTAGACTTTGGATTAAATTGTAGTGTTCCAAATTGTGAATAATTTGAACTAGAATTCAATGGTATTACATAAGCATTTGATGTATTATAATATGATTCTACTAAATATAGAGTTGTACAGGTTCCATCAACACTTGTATTTTTACAAGTATATTTTCCAATTAATGTTGGACCTGTTGTATCATTCCATGTAGTTTGTTCTGTTGTACCACTAACTTTAAATGTTTTATTAGTACTATCATAAGTATAATCTGTTCCATACCAATAATTAGATGCAAGATTCTGAATTGTACTTGATGCATATCCTACATGTGTTTCTCTGGTGTTAAGACACTGATTGTTTTCTACTTCTCCATTATAAATCATCTTCACTCCGCCGGTATCTGTTGTTCTAATCATTTGCCAACATTGCCCCGCAAATATAACATTATTCTTATCAAGTACTTGATTTCCTTCTGAATCATTTTTTGCATACCAATGATATATATCTTTAGATGGTTCCTCTGTAAATGAATCATGGTGGTTTTCTGTATACTTACGAGCTAATCCACCATTTTCAGTTTCTTCTTTTAAAACGTTATATAGCTTAGGAACTTCATAAATTGTTCCATCCATAGTTTTAGTAATACCTTGTTTGGTCCAAGTACCTCTAATATTTATATCATAATTAGGCATTACGAATACTTGATCATTTATATAATTAACATCCTCATCTACTTCATATCCTTTAAATAAATAACCATTACAAGATAATTCATCACTTTTTTTAGTGACATTACTATATGCCTTATAATTCTCACTTGTAAAATTTGTAATAGAACAACCACTTGGAGCATTAGCAAAATAATTAACTGTATAACTATCTTTCAATACTGGAGTATCTGTTGTAGAAGAAGTAGCTTCAGTTTCATCTTCTATTTTAGAAGTACTTGTTAGTGATGAATTTAGTGGATAATAATCACTAGAAACACCATTCTTTAATGAAACAACAATATTCAAAGTTTCACTACTTCCTGTTACAAGTCCTGATAAATTCCAACTAACTTTATTACTTTCTAAATTAACTTCACCGTTAGATGTACTAATATCATTTATAGTATCAACTTGAAAATAAGAATTGTTTATAAAATCATTAATAATAAGATTTTCATATGTTTTTGGATTTAAAGCTGCATTAAACAAAACATTATCTAAAGAATCCATAGTACTAATTAATTGTCTATCACTAACTCTAACAATTTCATCTTTTAAAGTACTACCCATCTCATATTGAATACCAACAATTTCTAAATAAGAATACTTGTCTTTTAAAATAGCATAAGTTCCAACTTCCGCCGGAGTATCTTCTCCAGGACAACCATCAGTTAAAAATAAAGCCACTAAATCAGTATTTTCCCTCTCACCGTAAGAAGAAAGTAATGAATCTAATTGTAGTAAACCAGAATTATAATTAGTACCACCTGTCGTAGTAATACCATCAATTATATTTATAATATCAGTAGAATTATTACTAAACTCAGATAATAAAGTTGCCATACTATTAAAACTAATAATACTAACTCTATTATTAGAATCAGATAATAATGAAGATACTAGTTCCCTTGAATCATTTTTTACTTGATCTAATTTTTCTCCATTCATAGATCCAGAATTATCAATAATTAAAATTATATCTTTTTTATGATTACTAGAACTCTTAACTTTAGTTTTTAAATCTAAAGTTATTTCAGCCTTATTAGCACCTATCCATTTAGCAGACTTATCTATTTTAAATCCACCTGGAGTAGAATAATTACCATTTAAAGTAACACTTTTAACTTCTTCAGTATAAACACCTGCGAAAGCAAGTATTTTCTTATATGATTTTTTTAATATACCTTTAGGCATAAAAATAGATATACTAATTAATAATATAATTAAAGAAGTAATAAATAATCTCTTTTTAGATGAACTAATAATATTAACTAATTTGCCTCTTTTAAAGAATGTTTTAATTCTATGTTTTAACACTATTAATCACCTACCTTACTATATAAAATTTTATCACAAATAAATAACTCATTCAATAAAAAAAGAACCATTTAGTTCTTTAATTTATCTTGTAAATCTTTTAAAGACATAATAAACTCATTAGATTTATTTATCTCTTTATCAAACTTATCATAATTAGCAGTATTTTCAAGTTCTAACTCTCTTTTATCTATACCATATATAGGAGATATAAAAGGAGTATTTTTAAATCTCTTAATATTATTATCTTTAACAGTATTAAAATCATCCATTACCATTACTTCAGAAACATTTTCAATTAACTCTTCTTTAGGTACAACATTCTCGATGATAAATGGCTCATCATAATGAGTTATAACCCCACCTGCTTGAGTAGCTAACTCTTCTAAACTAATTGGCGCAGTATCATCATCTATATATTGAGTTTTCTCATTACTATCATATAAACTCTTACCCTTTTCAAGTAACTCATCTAAACTAATAATTGCATCTTCTTCCTGTTTCTCTTCAAAAGAATTAATAGTATCACTATAATTTTCTTCTTCGATAACAATCTCTTCTTTATATTCTTCTTGTTCTTTTTCTCTTTCTTGTTGTTCTAATGCTTCTCTGATCTTTTTTAATTCAAGTCTAGCAGTCTCACGATCAGGTTCAATAGTTGTATAAAGTAACTCTTCTTCCTCTTTTTTAGGCTCATTCGTTTCAATCTTAATATCTAACTCTCGAGTATTATCAAGCATCTCACTAACGGCACTATCACCAGTCTTAATTTCTAATACTGGTTCTTCATAATACTCTTCTGTATTATCTTCTTCTATTTTAGCTTTTGCTTTTACTTTCTTAACTAACTTATTTAACTCACGAGTATTATGTCTTCTTTTTCTAAAAACACTACCCTTTTCTACCAAATAAATAATTAAAGACAAAAAACAAGCTAAAAATAATATTATATAAATAATTATTACCTCTTTTGACGTTAAAAACATTATTAAATCACTCATTTGGTACACCTCTACTTTAAGTTTATCACAAAAATAAAATCTATAAAGTACAAATAAATAATTACTTTATAAATTTACATTTATATTTACACTAATAAAACACTTGTTTGACACGATGTAGACATCTTTAAGAAAATAACTCTAAACATATAAATCATAACACAAATAATAATAGAATGATATATTTTTTTTGCTTTTTTCATAAATTTTTAATATGAAAGAAAAACTATTTAAAACAACAATTATATTACTAATAGGAGGCTTACTTACAAAACTATTAGGTATGCTTATAAAAATATCTCTCGCAAGAACAATATCTCCTAAAGCATTAGGTCTATATATGATGATTCTTCCTACATTTAATTTAGTAATTCAACTAAGTCAATTATCTCTACCTCTAGCTATATCTAAAATAGTATCTGAAGGTGATAAAAATTCTAAGAAATTATATTTTTCAGTAATACCAATACTTATAATTACAAATATTTTAGTAATTGGAATAATACTAATATTTGGAAGATTAATCTCAATAAATCTACTCCATGAAGAAAAACTAATACCAGCAATATATTCTTTATCGGCAGTAATACCTTTTATCACAATATCTAGTATATGTAGAAGTTATTTTTTTGCTAAACAAAAAATGATACCTCATGTAACATCAAACATAATAGAAAATATAGTAAGATTATTACTTATATTATTAATACTCCCCAAATTAGATTTTTTATCTTTAAAATATAAATTAGTATTCTTAATATTATCAAATATAATAAGTGAATTAATTTCTACAATTATATTACTAATTAATTTACCTAAAAATATAACTATAAAAAAAGAAGATCTAATACCTAATAAAAATTATATAAAAGAAAGTCTATCTTTAAGTATTCCAAATACTACAGATAGATTAGTTGGAAGTATTGCCTATTTCTTAGAACCTATCATTTTAACAAAACATTTATTAAAAAATTATTCAAAGTCTTGGATTACACAAGAATATGGTATATTTACAGGTTTTGTAATGCCTCTACTCTTATTACCTTCTTTCTTTACAATCGCTATTTCTAATGCCCTACTCCCAGAAATATCAAAAGATTATTATAATAAATTATATAAAACTGTAAAAAGAAAAATTAAAACATCAGTACTAATATCTTTTCTAATAGGATTAATACCTACACTATTCTTTATAATAAAACCAACAATACCTCTAAAATTACTATATAAAACAACTAAAGGAACAAACTATATAAGACTCCTTGCTCCAATATGTTTAATAGAATATTTAAATTCTCCTATATCTTCTAGTTTAATAGCTATGGGAAAATCTAAAGAATGTTTAAAGATTAGTATAATATCCTCTACTCTAAGATTAATTACTCTATCAATATTATCTAACTTTAAAATTGGTTTTATTTCACTAATATTATCTATATCAATAGATGTTATTACAGATTTTATTCTAGGAATAAAAGAAATAAATAAACATTTATAAAATTTCACGAAAAATACATAAATATTGTATAATATGTAAATGGAGGTCTATATGAAAATATTAGTAATAGATGATGAAGAAAAAATAAGAAAAGTAATTAGAGAATATCTAGAAGTAGAAAAATATGAAGTAGATGAAGCCGAAAACGGAAGTATTGCTTATAATAAAATATTAAATAATAATTATGATTTACTAGTTTTAGATATAATGATGCCTAATATGGATGGCTATACTCTACTAAAAGAATTAAAGAATAAAATACCTACAATAATATTATCTGCTAGAAGTGATGAATTTGATAAATTACAAGGATTTGATTTAGGAATAGATGATTATTTAACAAAACCATTCTCACCAAAAGAATTAATCGCAAGAGTAAAAGCTATTCTAAATAGAACATATAAAAAAGAAGATAAATATACTTATAAAACACTAGAATTAGATTATTTAGCTCATACTTTAAAAATAGATAAAAAACTAGTAAATATAACTCCAAAAGAATATGATATTTTAACCTATTTAATAAGTAATAAAAATATTGCTATTTCAAGAGAACAATTATTATCTAAAATATGGGGATATGATTATTTTGGAGATGATAGAACTATTGATACTCATATAAAAATGTTAAGAAATAATCTAGGTAAATATAGAAATAATATAGTTACTGTAAGAAGTTTAGGATATAAATATGTTGAAGAAGAATAATATAAATAAAGAAATATTAAAATATTTTATAATATTTTCTCTAATAATATTATTTCTATTATGGATACTTCAAATATTATTATTTAAAACATTTTATAAGTATCAAAAAATATCTGATATAAAAACATCATCTAAACTAATAAAAAATAGTATTAATACTAATAATTATGAAGAAGTTCTAAATAAAATAGCCTTTGATAATAGTGTTTGTATAGAAATGAATAATAATAATTATGATTTATTATATTCTTCTACTTATTTTGGTAAGGGTTGTATTTCTTCATTAGAAAAATCTTATCGATATAAATATGATTTTATAAGTAAACAAAAACAAGAAGAAACTTATGAACTTATAAATGAAGAGTTTAATAATACTACTCTAGTACAAGCATTAAAATTAAATAATAAATATATATTTATAAATACATCTCTAGAACCATTAGATGGAATAACATCTTTAATTCAAAAACAATTAATAGTAGTATCTTTACTAATATATGTAATATCTATAGTACTAGCATATTATATATCTAATCATATATCTGAACCAATAAAGGATATAAATAGTAAAGCTAAGAATTTAACTAAAGGAAATTATAATATTAAATTTAATGAAGATACTAAGATAAAGGAATTAGATGAACTTTCAAAAACATTAAATGAAACTACAAAAGAACTATCAAGAACAGATGAATTAAGAAGAGATTTAATGGCTAATGTATCTCATGATTTAAAAACTCCATTAACTATGATTAAAGCTTATGCAGAGATGTCTACTGATCTACATAAAAACAATTTAGAAAAACAAAAAGAAGATATGAATACTATTATAGAAGAAACTGATAGATTAACACTTTTAGTAAATGATATATTAGAGTTATCTAAAATGGAATCTATTGATGAAAAATTAGAATTAAATAAATTTGATCTAATTAAAATGATTAATAATATTCTAGATAAATATAAAGTATTAGAAGAAACTGAATCATATAATTTTATCTTTATTCATAAAGATATAAAATTACTAGTAGAAGCTAATGAAAATAAACTATATCAAGTAATATATAATTTAATAAATAATGCGATTAATTATACAGGAGAAGATAATACTGTAACGATAAAAGTAACTAATAAAGATAAAATAAAAGTAGAAATAATAGATACTGGTAAAGGTATAAAAGAAGAAGATATTCCTTATATTTGGGATAAGTATTATAAGAATAAAAAGAAACATAAAAGAAATTTAATTGGTACAGGACTAGGACTAAGTATCGTTAAAAAGATATTAGAAGAACATAATTATAATTATGGAGTAAAATCTTCATCAAAAGGAACAAACTTCTACTTTGAAATAGATAAATAAAAGACACATCACAATTGATGTGTCTTTAATATTACAAATTTTACTATTTAATTAGTATCAACCACATAAGGATGTTCCATAAAACCATCACCAGATAAATACACAGTTCCAGGTTTTAGTGAAACTGCCGGACGAAGACCCTGTGAAAAATAAATGCCATCGTTACTCAAGTGCCCACTTGAAGTCACAACACAACTGTAAGCGTAGTATATGATGTTGAAAAAGTAAGGTGAAGCAAGCCAATAATATCGTCCCGCTTTTCGAACATTATCATTATTTAAAATATTAATTTCAGAACTTGACATCAATCCAACTTTATAAGTTAATTTTGCTTTATTATTGGATACACTAAATTTATCTGTTGTATTTGTACAACTTAAATCACTTGAAACATTATAATTTTTAAATTGAAGATATGTATTTGTCATACCGCCATCAGGATTCCATCCTCCAAGAGAACTGATTGATCTATCGTTGCAGAATATAGTATCTTCTAAGTAATCACTATAATCTTCTAATAAATAATGCTTATACCAGGCATCTACTCCACTTTTCATCGTTGAATTTACCTGATTAACGCCATCATCGTACAGCATCTCATTAACTGCATCTTCAACACTTTTACCATTAGTAATGTTTATATAGTATGGCTTAGTTCCACTCATGTAATAAATATAAGATATGGTTGTACATTCACCTGTATCATTCCAACATGTATAATGCGCATTGTTTATACTTGTTTTATTAGTTTCATTCCAATCAAAGAAAGTTGTAGAAGTATCATTATTTAATACATATTTACTTCCATCCCAAGTGAATCCTTTTGCATATTTATAATTCTTTGAACTACTTATATATGTCATCGACGTATTTGATGTTGCAGTAGTATACCATAAGTAACTACATGTATCATTCACTGCATTCTTACATACATATTTATTTGCTCCCACACTACTATAGCTTGTATACCAGTCTTTTCTTTCTATTGTTGTTGGATTATTAATCGTATATGTACCGTCTCCATTATCGGTGAAACTATCTCCATAAGTATAAGTGTAGTTAAAATCAGACAATGTATGATTTCCAGAATTAGATAGTGTAATATAATACATGGTCGAATTGTTTACTGCCACTATATAATACACATTACTATTAGTATAAGTTTGTGTTGCATTTCTAAAAGTATATTTACCTACTAAACTTGGATAATTTGCTGTGGAAGTAACCTGGTCTGGATTATCTAAGTTATATCTATTGGCAGTTGGACTTCCCCAAGTTACAGAATCTGCATACCAGTATGATGTTGATAGTGAATTACTTGAAAACATCACTTCAGTTGAAGTCATTGATTTTGAATTGCTTGTATAAACAGTATTATACATATATCCTACATGTGCGGGTGAAGGAGCACTGGCATTAAATTCTAAAGTTCCAAATTGAGAATAATGTGAATTAGAGTTTATTGCTATTACATTAGTGTTTGGAGCATTATAAGAATCTATTAAAACTATTGCCGCACAAGAATCATCAATATTTTCACTTTTACATGTATATTTTCCAACTAATCCTGACGCAGTTGAATCACTCATTGTCGCCTTTTCAGTAGTTCCACTAACTTTAAATGTTTGAGTTGAACTATCATAAGTATAATCTGTTCCATACCAATAAGGGCCAACAATATATTCAGAGTTTAATCCAGAATATCCTGGATGAGTACCTCTTGTATTAAGACACTGATTGTTTTCAGCTTCCCCATTGTAGATCATTTTTACTCCACCAGTATCGGTTGTTCTAATCATTTGCCAACAATGATCTGCAAATATAACATTATTCTTATCTAGTATTTGTGTACCTTGTGTATCGTTAGTTGCATACCAATGATATATATCTTTAGAAGGAGCATCTGTAAATGAATCATGATGTGCACCTGTATACTTCGTAGCTAATCCTCCTGTTTCTGCTTCTTTTGCTAAAACATTATATAAAGTCTTTTCATAATACTTTTTAACATTTAAATTACCATTTATATTTAAATTAGTAGAAAGTGTAGAATATCCAATAGATAGAAACATAAAAAGTACTAAAATTATATTTAGTACCAATCTCTTATTAAGTAGTTGTCTTTTCTTAACAATTCTTCTCATCTTTTTCATACTATACCTACCATATGAATTATATATCAAAATTAAAAGAAATGCAAATAAACTTACATCTCTTTTATACCTTCTTTTATATCATGAATAACACATTCTAAGAACTCTTTTTCTTCTAAACATATTACCCCACTTTGATAATACTTATAATCACTTTCTATTAAATCTTTTAAATCTTTTTGATTAATTACCTTAGTATCAACCCATTTATCTTTATCAACATCAGAAAAATATATATGATTTGGATTATATATAATTTCTTCTAAAGATCCTAACACATAATAAATAGGATTTTCTACTTCTTTTTTCTTACTTAGTACTTGAATTATTTCTTCATACTTATTCTTTTTCTTCCCCATAACTTTAAAATTACTATTACTTTTATACTTATGTTTATTAATATATTTATCTAATTTATCTAAATATTTTTCTGCTTCTTCAGAAGTCTTAATATGATGTTTTGTATAATAACCATAATACTTTCTACCTAATTCCCCTCTTAATAACTTCCTTTTAAAAACCATATAATCCTCCTACTAATTATATATAACTAATTCATGTTGACACCTAGTACATGCAACATATAATAAATTTCTTTCATTATTCTTATAACTATTATCTCTATTATTATAAATAATAACACTATCAAACTCTAATCCTTTAGATACATAAGCTGGTATTATTATTAAATCTTTATTAAAAGACTTAGTATTATAATCTACTAAAGAAATATTAAAACTATCTTTTAATAAATCATATAACTCTAAAGCTTCCCTATCATCTTTAGTAATAATAGCTAAACTTTTATAATTACTAACTAATCTTTTAATATCTTCACACATTCTATCCTTTACATTTAAAACACCTTTTCTTATAATTACAGGTTTATTAGTATTTCTTCTAATCGCATTAACATGTTTTAAATTAAGAATTTTATTTGTATAATCTATTATTTCTGGAGAAGATCTATAAGTCTTTAATAATTCTAAATACTTAGTATCCCCCTTAAATAAACTACATAAATCTTTTAAAGAATCATAACTATAATATGGATTAATATTTTGATTAATATCTCCAAGTATAGTAAACTCTGCTTTTTTAAATATATTAGTAATTATAATATATTGAAGCTTATTATAATCTTGTGCTTCATCAATTACTACTTGTCTAATACTAGATTCATATAAAAAACCACCTAATTTACCCTTTAAATATGCCAGTATTAAACTATCTTCATAATTAATATAATCTTTATATAAACTATTATGTATTATTTTACTATCAACAGTATATTTAAAATAATCACTATTATAAAAATCTTCAAGTATTTTTACATAATCCTTTTCAAAGTTACTATTCTTATATAATAATTTTAAGTATGTTTTAACTCTACTTAATTTACCTTTATAATTATTAGAACATATTTTTTCAGCAATCTCATCTACTCTTTCAAATAAAGGTAATCTAGAATATTTTTCATGTAATAATTCATTTAAATAATCTTTATCAATTAGATTTTTTTCTCCTTCAGTAAATGAAAAAGTAAATTTACAATTAGAAACATAATTATCAATATAATTATCTAAGTCATTAATAATTTCATCACTTTGTTTATATCTAACTAACTCTGGATCTATTTCTTTATAAGAATAAAATCTAGATACAAAATCTGTAAATGATTCAACACTTTTATATTCATCTATAAAACAAGATAAATAATCTGCAAAAGTAGTTTGTAATGTATTAGCTTCTCCTAGTGAAGGAAGTACATCTGAAATATAATCAGTAAATATATTATTAGGAGAAAATATTAAAATATTATTACTAGTTAAATTTTTCATTCTATAAAGTAAGAAGGCAATTCTATGAAGAGCTACTGTCGTTTTACCACTACCAGCAATCCCTTGAACAACAATATTATTGTCCTCTAAATTTCTAATTACTTTATTTTGTTCTTGCTGAATAGTATTAACAACATTTTTCATTCTTTCAGAAGATTCCCTAGCCAGTACTTCTTGTAATACTTCATCATCTATATTTAGAGAATTATCAAATACTCCAACTAACTTACCATCTTCTATTTTATATTGCCTTTTTCGCTTTAAAGTACCTAATACTTTACCTCCAGGAGCATCATAACTACAAGGACCAGTTTCATAGTCATAAAATAAACTACATATTGGACTTCTCCAATCATATAATATATTATTTGAATCAGTATCTTTTAAATAAGTTAAAGACATATATATATTATAAATAGAATTTTCATCATCTTTAAATACTATACTAGCAAAATAAGGTTTATCTTTTACTTTCCTTAAACTATTAAAATATCTTTGTTTTTGAAAAAACTTATCTGCTTCAAGTGAAGTTGCTGCCATAACTTGCATTGATTCACCATCATCAAAACTAGAAGCATTTTCCCACATCATTTTTTTAAATTCAACTAAATCTTCTTCACCTTTATTAACATCTACTCCAAGAGAGTCTAATGTATTAGTTAATAATTTATTAACTTTATTTAATATTTTTTGTTCTTTTAAAAACTCTACATCACCAATAGACATCATATCACCATCTAACAATATAATGATACCACACATTGTAAAACAAGTGACAAAAAACAACTCTACTTAACGTCAAATAAAAAAGATAAAGAAAACAAAGCTATAATAACTTTCTTATTATTCATCCTAATCACCTACTATATAAATAATAACATAAAAAAATTAGTTTAAAATAAAAAATCATAACAATTAGTTATGATTTATATATAAACTACTAAATATATATTTTTCAAATTGAATATATTTCATCGAATAAGAAAATCTAAACTTTTCTATAGAATCAGGTATATCATCAACAGTAATATCCCTCTTATATGAAACTCTAACTCTAATAGTTTTAGATTCATTCGCAAATAATACTTGATTAGGAAGTATCTCTTCTCCATCACTATAAGTAACACTATAATCTAAATAACTAGGTAAATTAGTAATTAATTCTCCGTTTAACTTACTAATAGTTGAATCAATCATTCCATCTATTGTCCCAGAATTTACTACATCAACTAAAAATTCATATGTATCTCCAGGTATAGTAAAATAAAGATCATAATTAACTACATTATTATCATTACTAATAGAAGAAGAACCATTATTACTACCATCTATTACTCTTAAATTATCAAAGTGAATATCCCATTTAGGATTATTAATAACAGATGAACCAACTACATTTATAGAAGTACTCATATTAGCATATCCAACCGTTATAAAACTAAGTATTAAAACAATTACAAACAAATATTTTTTCATAATAATCTCCCCTGGTACGATATACAATAACATATAAATAAAAAATATACAATAAAAAAGGATGACTAATGTCATCCAAACTATTTAACAACAAATGTCAAACCTGATGTTTTCCACTTACTCGAATTAAATCTATCACAGTCAGCCTGAGTTTTACCATAACCTATTGTTGCTTCAGCATTACAAAACATCAAATCCATATTAGTAACATTACTAGTATCAAAACTGCTTAAATCTAAAGTAGTTGCTTTACTTCCATTAAACATACTATACATATTAGTTACGTTGCTAGTATTAAAACTACTTAAGTCTATTGATGTTGCTTTACTATAAGAAAACATATTACTCATACTAACAACATTACTGGTATTAAAACTACTTATATTTAAAGTAGCTGCATTACTACCATAAAACATATAATCCATATTAGTTACACTACTGGTATCAAAAGTACTTAAGTCTAGTGTGGTTGCTTTGCTACTATTAAAAAAATAACTCATATCAATAACATTTGATGTATCAAAACTACTTAAATTTATACTAGTTGCATTGCTATATTCAAACAAAGAGTGCATATCGGTAACATTTGAAGTATCAAAACCACTTAAACTTATATTAGTCGCTTTACTCCAAGAAAACATATGACTAATATTAGTAACATTTGAAGTATCAAAATTACTCAAGTCCAGATTATTAACTTCACTACTTGAAAACATACCATTCATATTAGTAACTTTTGAAGTATCAAAAGCACTTAGATCAAGGCTTGTTGCTTTAATCCCAGAAAACATTGCTGCCATTTCTGTAACATTTGAAGTATCAAAGTAGCTTAAATCTATACTACTGGCTTTGCTATAACTGAACATATAAAGCATTGAAACAATCGGTTTATTATTTATACTACTACACAATGTTGTAGTAACTGGTTCAGTCGATTCTTTATCAGTTAGAGCAACACCCCAACCATCATCAGTGATGTTTCTCCAATCTACATAATCTTTCTCTTGTCTATATCTATAAGTATACTGTCCATTTACATATTCTGCCCCTGGTATTAATTCACCATCAAATGTACATGGATTATCTCCAACATAATCATACATTATTGGAACATTTTCCCATACCTTATCATACTTATTAGCCTGAACAGTTTCTGTTGTTATATTTAATCGATAAGTTGCCCCATCATAACCATTCCCAGTAGATTCACAAGTATTTACTCCATTTTCAAATGTACAAATAACATCTGCCTCAACATTAGGATTAAACGTAACACTTTTAAGTAAAGATTCAGTACTCTCCCCTGGTGCTAGTTCTTTTGTATAGTAATAATATTCATCTTTATAAAGCCAATCATTTTGATTATCTAAATTAATTATCGCAACTTTTTCATTATTATATTCTAATGATAATGTCTCATTATTTCTACTTGTCCATGATTCATCTAATTTAACCCTAACACGTACAGGAATAGTTCCTTCATTTTTAGTTGTTATTGTTTTTGGTGTTTCATCACCAGGAGTCCAATTAGTTGGACTTTGAAATACTTCTCTTGTAACAGTTTTATAAATTCCTGCTGAAAAAATATTTTCAAATGTATCAGTAGATAACAAATATGCAAAAGATCCCAAAACTAAGAAAACTACAAAAACTAAAACAATAAATATTAAACTTTTCTTATTCTTTAATTTCACATTATCACCTACTTTAATAACTAACTTAGTAAAATATAACTATTTATTATATTTCTCAATATAAGATAAAAACTCTTCCTTTAATTCATTCAATCTTTCTTCACTTTTAGCTTCAAATCTAGCAGTAATATTAGGACCAGTATTAGAACAACGTACTAAAGCCCATCCATCATCAAAATCAACTCTTAATCCATCAATATCATTATATTTATATCCTTTTTCATCAAGCAATTTTTTAATATTATCAATAACAGTAAATTTAATATTATCTAAAGATTTAAATTTTAATTCTTCAGTAGAATAATAATGATTAATTCCTTCTAATAATTCTTCAACACTTTTAGAAGTTTTAGAAAGAATTTCAAGTAATCTAAGACCTGCATACATTCCACTATCAAAGCCTTTCCATCTATCTCTAAAATAAACATGTCCTGATAACTCACCACCAAATGGTAAATCTTCTTCTCTAACTTTAGCTTTAGTGTAAGAGTTTCCAGTTCTATAACATATACCTTCTCCACCAAGTTTTTCTATTTCATCACTCAAACTCTTAGAACACTTAACATCATATAAAAACTTCTTATTACTAACTTTATCAATAATATCTCTAATAATAATAATCATATAAATATCTGTCGGTATAAATTTTGCGGTATTAGATACTACTCCTAATCTATCACCATCACCATCGAAAGAAATCCCAACATCAGCACCAACTTCAAGAACCTTTTCTTTTAACTGTCTTAAATTATCTTCAATACAAGGATCAGGATGATGATTAGGAAAAGTCCCATCATTTTCTTCATTTATAATAATTAAATCTATTGGAAACTGTTCATAAATACTTCTGCAAAAACTACTACAAGCCCCATTAGCAGGATCAACAACAACCTTTACCCTTCTCTTTCCAAATTTTAATCCTTTTAAAAATTCTAATTTATAATCATTAAATATATCATAAGAATCAATATATCCTTCTCCACTTAAGAAATCACCTCTTATTAATTCTTCTAAAAAATCTTGTATTTCTTGACCCTTACAATTACCAGACTCATCAAAAGCAAACTTAAACCCATTATCATCTTTAGGATTATGACTAGCAGTAACCATTACTCCACTAGGAATACCTAACTTTATACAAGCAAAATAATACATTGGAGTAGTACATAAACCTAAAGTAATAATATCTACCCCAGTCTCTTTAATACCAGTAATTAAAGCTTCATATAAAGAAGGAGAAGATAATCTATTATCATGTCCAACTACACATTTATTATAACCCAATCTTTTTATATGACTTCCAAATCCCAATCCTACCGTATAAGCAGTATCACAATCTAATTCACTAGGATATACTCCTCTAATATCATAACCCCTAAAAATATTTCTATTTAAATCACTCTTATAATTATAATTCATAAAAATACTCTCCTACTATATAAATAGTACCATTTAAATGTATTTTTATCAATCAAAAAAAAAGAAGAATTACTTCTTCTAACCTATAAACATTGATATTAATAAAATTACTGCTCCTAAACAAATCCCCATATAAGTCATTTTTTTATCTTTAGTATCTTTAATTCTAGGGAATAACTCATCAACAACAATAAATACAAGCATACCTAAAGTCATTGATAATAAACCGCCTAAAACAACTGGATTAATAATTCTTAAATCAAATAAGTACATAATAACTCCACCTAAGAATGTCGATAAAGAAACTAAAATAATTAATATCCAAGCCATTTTTTTATTAGAATGACTATGGAAAAAGCTACTAGATAAAACCATTCCCAAAGGAATATTATGAAAACCAACACCCAAAGCTAAACTCATAGCTAAAGATGGATCTGCTAAACTACTAGAGTAAACAGCTGCTCCTTCAATAACATTATGAATAATTAAAGCAACTGTTGTAACTAATCCAATATGAGTTAAATTATGACTCTTTTCTTCTTTATTTAATTTTTCATGATGAGATGCATAATGTTCATGATGATGAGGAACTACTCCATCTAACATTTTTAAAATATAAAAACCTAGTACTGAAAAGAATAAAAATACATAGCAATACTTAATACCTAAATTTTCTATTATTTCAGGAACTAAATCACATACTATTAAACCAACAATAACTCCAAAAGCAAGACCTACAGAAAAATTAATAATTTTATCTTTACTTTTAAAAAACAACGATACTAAAGCACCAATTAAAATAAAAATACCTAAAACAAAAGTAGTAATTAAACCAACTTCATTATGTAACATAAAATCACCTATCCTATAATAAATTTTAATAAACCAAATGATATAAACATCATTATAATACTAGCCATAAATATACCAATCATTGTAGCTAAAAAAGCTTTCTTTCTATCCATTTCCAAAACAGCTGCAATTAAACATCCTGTCCAAGCACCAGTTCCAGGAAGAGGTACTCCTACAAATAAAACTAAACCCCAGAATCCATATTCTTCTATTTGTTTTTTATGTTTCATTACTTTTTTATCTAACCATAATGCTACATTACTAATCTTTTTACTTTTACTATTTCTCATCCAATTAAGAACAGAATTAATAAGCCATAAAATAAATGGTACTGGAATAATATTACCAATAATAGAAATAATATAACTTCTAACTGGATCAAGTCCCATAAAACTTGCCGCAAGTAATCCACCACGTAATTCTAAAATTGGCATTAAAGAAATAATAAATACAATCAATTCTTTTCCAAAAGGAAGAGCTTTTAATCCTCCAAATAATCCTATAAATATACCAACTAATTTTTCCATCAAATCACCTAATTTTCAAGTATTTCCATGATAATAGGTACAACGTGTTTTTTACGAGAAACACATCCTTCAATAAATGCACCTTCACTCATATCTTTTTGATAAGCAAGGCCCATTAGTCCATCAGCTTTTCTATTATATAAAACATAACTACCATTCTTAATAATATCAGTTATATATAAAGCTACTAATTGATAATTATTTACTTCTGCTACTCTATCTAACACATCGATATAATCATCTAATTCTTTCTTAATATCAGAAAAATCCATTGTAAAGAATTGTCCTATTGCAAAACTCTTTCCATTAACAGTAAATAACTTATAATCATTATATAAAACATCTTCTTTATCCATACCTTTTAAAGAAGTACCAGCCTTTAAAAGATTTAATCCATATTCTTGATAATCAACTCCAGCTATTTTAGATAATTTTTCAACTATCTCTCTATCTTTAGGAGTTGTAGTAGGACTTTTTAAAATTAATGTATCAGATAAAATACCTGATAATAATACACCTGCTATACTCTTAGGAATTTCTACTTTTCTTTCTTCAAATAATATCGAAATAATTGTACAAGTTGATCCAACACTCATATTTCGAAAATTAATTGGATAATTAGTAGTAATACTACCTAAATTATGATGATCATACATTTCTACAATTTCTGCTTCATCAATACCATCTACACTCTGTAGTTTTTCATTATGATCAACAAGTATAACTTTTTTAGGACTTTTCTCAGATAAATCAGTTATTTTTAAAAGACCTAAACATCTATTTTTCTTATCAACAACAGGATAATTAGTATGTCTTAATTTATTATTAATATCTACTATATCAGATACATAATCTGTTTCAATAAAATAAGTAGGTTTATCTATTTCAATCATTGTTTTAACAAAATTAGAAAGACAAACTAGTCTTGATACATGATAACTATCATATGGAGTTCTAATTATATTAACATTATTTTTTCTCGCAAGTTCAATGTGTTCTTCTTTAATATAAGAATCTCCTGACAAAATAATTAATTCTACTCCAGATTCTACAGCATACTCTATAACACTATGTCTATCTCCAATAATTAAAATACTATTTTTTTCAAAAGTTACATTAGAAAGTATAGTACTACTACGATAAGCTGCAACCATTACTTTTCCATCTATTTCATCATCAGCTCGACATATTTCTTCTGCTTTTAATACTTTTAATAAATTATCATAAGAAGTAACTAATTCTTCAATATTTTCATTAATCAAAATATGAGATAAATTCTTAATAGTAACTAACCCTTTTAATTTATTACTATTATCAACAACAGGAATACCAGTCAATTCTTCTTTAAGCATCTTTTGATATGCATCATATATACTAGCATTCTCATCTATATAAAATCCTTTATGATATTGAACATCTTTTAATTGTAATTTAACATCATTTAAATACTTAGGTTCTTTAATATTAAAATATTCTAAAGCATAACTAGATTCTTTATTAAGTCTACCTAATACTCTAGCCTCAGTATTCTCACCTAACTTATTTTTTAAATAAGAAAGACCAATCGCAGACATCACAGAATCACTATCAGGTTTACGATGACCAAAAATAAAAGTCTTATTCATTTTATCCCTCTCTTCTTTTAATAAAGTATATCACAAGAAACCAATAATTAAAAGAAGTTTAACTCAATAAACTTCCCTTTACTACATTAGAAGAACTATACTTAGTAGCAATAATATTATCTATATTAGTAACTGAACTTCTATAATTTACTCTTATAGAACTTCTACTTATAGTGACAGCAACATAAAATGCCTCAGTATAACTAGCAGGATTATTATATAAAAAAAATAAGAGCTTAAACAAGCTCTTTTAAAATATTTTCTAATTCCATTTTTTCTTCTAAAGAAGTTTCTTCAACATTATTATCTTGATTAAACCAAGAAGGAATATCAGAAGAATTCTTTTTCTTATTATTTACTACTTTATTATCTTTCTTCTTATGAGTTTTCTTATATTCTTTTTCAGTTAATTTCATTGCATCTTCAACAGTCTCAATACCAAGTCTTTTCCATTGCCCTGCAATAGTCTCAACATAACTCTTTGTTAATAGCTGATTATTAGTCTTTAAAACATAACTAATTAGTACATTCACAACACCTGGATTTAATTTTTGATCTATTAAAAGATTTTCAATTAATCTTTTATCTCTATCAGTAGGTTCTGCTCCATTATATTTAGCTCTTAATAATTGATATGGAGTAATATTTTCAAATGTATAAACCATCTTTGCCCACTTAGAATTATCTCCCTTAGGTTTCTTTAAAAACTCAGGTTGTCTATTATATATTAATGTAGGTAAATTACCATAATTATCAAACTTATAATAATCACGACAACTCTTTCTAAGTAAAGCCTTATCAATCATACCCTTTTCATTAATACTATTTCTAACTAAACCTTGTAAATCCAAAGTATCTAAATCATATACAAAACTTAATTGTTTAATTAACTCCTTAGTATCTTCATTAAAACATTTATCACTAATTTGTCCTTTAGGAATAGTCTCCATTATAACATTAAAATCTATATCTTTACTTAAAATAATATTATTAGATTCTCTTCTTTGAATATCTTCTTCTATTTCTAATTCATTACCTCTAACACTTTTAAATACTTGATCAAAACTACAAGTAATATCTTCAAAATCTTTTAAATTAATTCTTGGTATTTTAAAATAATTAAGTACTTTTTCATACTCCTTTTTACCAAGATTATTATATAAAACAATATTTAATATAGGATGATTAAAAAATTCATTATAAGAAATTGGAGAATATAAACAATATACATATTGATTAATACTATCTTTTTTTAAATAAGTTTTTAAAAGTCCTATAGCTTCTAATTTTTCTCTTGCTTCTAATATATCTTTTAATCCTAGTTGCATAGTTGCCATTAAATGATGATGAGTAACTTCATTGCTTAATAATAATGATTTATCTAAATCATCTAACAAAGTATAATATAAACTAACTGCTGAATACCCTATAATTGGTTGGTATAAAATAGAAATTATTTTTTTATCAGTATCAGTTATTATACTTTTATTAATAACAGTATAAGTATCTGCTGGTAAAACACTAATCATTTTAATCACCACCACCTATATTATTACAAAAAAAAACTAGTTTTACAACAGTTTTATAAAATCTAAAACTTGATTAAAACTAATTCCCATAAAAAATACTAACGTAAGTCCCAGAAGAAGAAAAGGTCCAAAAGGAATAATTCTTTTCCCTCTACTATATAGTAAAAATAATGATATAGGTAACGCTAAAACAGAAGAAATAAATATAACTAATAATCCTACTACAGGATGAAGAAGTATTCCAAAAACAAACATCATTTTAATATCTCCTCCACCTAATGATTCTTTCTTAAATAAATAATTACCCATAAGCATAATTAAATACATAATTCCAAATAAACATAAACCACTAAATATTTTTAAAAGACAAGTACTAACTCCATACTGTAATGCCGCTATAACTAAGAAATATCCTGAAAAAAATATAAGTACTTCATCAGGTATAATTAAATAAGTTATATCAGAAACAGATATTATAGATAACATTGATACAATACCAATAGCTATAAATAAATCATAACTAAAGCCAAAAACAAAATAAGAAAGAGCAAATAAAACCCCAGTAAAAAACTCCATTGAAGTAGATAAACTATCAATAGATGCTCCACAATATCGGCACTTCTTACCAAGTAAATAATAAGAAACGATTGGAATCATATCAAACAAAGATAAAGTATGATGACAATGATCACAATAACTTCTACTCTTTATACAATCTTCTCCTTTAGGAAGTCTAAGACCAACTACTGTATAAAAAGAACCCATTAAAGTACCTAAAATAAAAAAGATAATTATATATAATATTTCCATATAAATAATTACCTCCTTTTTATTATTTAATTTGACTATAAATAGAAAACATTGGTTGAATAATAGAAACTAATATAATACCAACAACTACTGCTAAGAAACAAATCAAAATTGGTTCAACTAAACTCTTCATTTGATCAATAACATTTTTATGTAACATTTGAAAGTGATCAGCAACTTTTTCCATCATTTGACCAAGTTGTCCAGTAGTTTCACCAGTAACAATCATTTCATAAGCAACAACAGGAATAGCCCATTGTCCTTTAAAAGCAGATGATATAGAATCTCCCTTACCAAGATTTTCTAATGTCTGATTAATTATTTTTTTATAAACTTCATTATTAGTTATTTTAGATAATATTTCCATACTATCAGTAATAAAAACACCATGATTTAATAATGAAGCAAATGTTTTTGTAAAATTAGCAATTTCATTATATATTATTATATCTTTAGCAACAGGTATATGCATAAGAATTATTTGAACAGTTTCTCTAAATTTTTGAACTTTTTTATATAACTGCATAAAGATAAATACAACAACAAAAATAACAAGTAATACATAATACCAATAATTAGTTAAAAAACCACTTACATTTAATATTGCCATAGTAAGAGCAGGCATTTCAGCTCCGTTTTCTTTAAACATTGAAGAAAACTGAGGAACTAAATAAGTAAGCATAAATACTAATACTCCTATCGCGATAGTTAATACAACAACTGGATATGTCATAGCAGATTTCATTTGTTTTCTAGTTTGATCCATTGAAGTATAATACTCACTCATATCATCCAATATTGATGGTAAATCACCAGTCATTTCAGCTGTCTTTACCATGTTTATTAAAAGCTTAGGATATACTTTATCCTGCATTAACATCGCATCAGATAAACTTTCTCCTTTTAGTAATTGATAAACTAATTGATTAAAACTTTTCTTCAAATTAGGCTTCTTAGTTTGTTTCGCAAGTATTTTAACTGAATCAGCTAAAGGAATACCTGATTTTATATATGTAGACAATTGTGTAAGAGAAAAAGATAAATCTCCTGCACCAATATTATGATTAGCCCCAATGTCTATATCAAATTTATCACGTTGTTTAATACTTAATACTTGATAATTTAAACTTAATAAGAAATTTCTAACATCATTTTCACTTTCTGCTTCAAAAGTACCTTGTTCTTTTTTACCATTATCATTAATAACAGTATAGCGAAAATCAATTAATGGTCTTTTGATTTTCTCACGATGTTCAGTTGCTAAAGATTTATCAGAAACTTCATTAGGGATAGTAGTAGCATTCAAAGAAGTATTAGGTTGACTAGATCCAACTGCTCCAGGCATTATATTATTATAATTAACAGGATCTTTTGGTAATGCATCACTAGCACTAACAACACTATTCTGAGGATTTTGAACATTATTATCAACTATATTTTGTTTATTATCATCTTTTTTCTTTTTAAATAACATACAAATCCTCCTCTCTACCCTTATAATTATTCTATCACAGCTTCAAATAAAATTAAATAACTAATTTAAACATTTTAATTACTTTACATATACTAAACTAGAGGTGAATTATGTATCCTTATGCAAATACTAGTTTAATTACAAGAGCACTAAGTATGTTTAAAAACTTAAAATGGACAGAATTCTTAGATGGAACTCAAAAAACATTAGGAGTTATCAATCAAGCAATACCAATCGTATATCAAGTAAAACCCTTAGTAAATAATACTAAGACTCTCTTTAAAATAGCAAGTGCTATAAATACTCCAAATACTAATCAAAATAATAGAAAAATAATAAAAGAAAAAGAAGTTTCTAATAACTCCCCTATATTTTATTTATAAAAAAAAGAGTATTAATACTCTATTTTTTATGATAATAGTTTTTAACAAAATTATCTCTATATTCTAAAATATTATCATTTTTTATAGCTTCTCTTAAATCTTCGGTAAGTCTAATTAAAAATCTAATATTATGAATAGATAATAATCTTTGTCCAAATGTTTCTTCTGCCCTAATTAAATGATGAATATAAGCTTTAGAATAATTACGACATGCATAACAATCACATTCTTCTTCTATTGGTGAAAAGTCTTCTTTAAAGCAGGCATTTTTAATATTATATTTACCATTCATAGTCATAAAATGACCATGTCTTGCGAGTCTAGTTGGAGAAACACAATCAAATATATCTACCCCACGTATAACATTTTCAATTATATCAATAGGATCTCCTACTCCCATTAAATAACGAACTTTATCTTTAGGTAAATATTTACATGAATATTCTACTTGTAAATATTGTAAGTCTTTACCCTCTCCAACAGCAGTACCACCAATACTATATCCATCAAAATCCATTTTAACAAGTTCTTCTACACAATGCTTTCGAAGATCTTCATATTCTGCACCTTGAACAATTCCAAATAAAGATTGTCTTGGATTATTAAAATGATCTTTTCCTCTCTTTGCCCAACGAAGAGTTCTTTCAACACTATCTTCTACATATTTTCTAGTATGTGGAAATCCTATACACTCATCAAAACTCATCGCAATATCACTATCTAACTTATTTTGAATTTCAATACTTTTTTCAGGAGTTAATAATAACTTATCCCCGTTATAAATATTCTTAAAATAAACTCCTTCTTCGCAAATATCTTTAGGTTTTGCTAAAGAAAATACTTGAAATCCTCCGCTATCAGTAAGAATAGGTCCATCCCAATTCATAAACTTATGTAAACCACCTGCATGATCTACAACATCTTCACCAGGTCTTAACCATAAATGATAAGTATTGGCTAAAATAATACCACTACCACACATTTTTAATTCTTCTGGTGACATAGTCTTAACTGTTGCTTGGGTTCCAACTGGCATAAACATAGGTGTTTCATAAGTACCATAATTAGTTTCAATAGTTCCAAGTCTAGCTTTAGTATTTTTTTCTTCTTTTATCAAATTATACTTTATTTTCATAACTCTCTCCTAATATATAAACATAGCATCCCCAAAAGAGAAAAACCTATATTTTTCATCTACTGCTACCTTATAAGCATTTAAAATATTTTCTCTACCACATAAAGCACTAACTAACATTACTAAAGTTGATTTTGGAAGATGAAAATTAGTAATTAAACAATCAATACCTAAAAACTTATATCCTGGGTATATAAATATATCAGTCCATCCACTACACTCTCTAAATTCATTATATAAAGAATATATAGTTTCTAAAGTTCTAGTACTAGTAGTACCAACAGCAATTATCCTACCACCAGATTTTTTAGTATTGTTTAAAACATCACTAACTTCACGACTCATATGATAAAACTCACTATGCATTTTATGTTTTTCAATATCAGTAACATTAACCGGTCTAAATGTTCCAAGCCCAACATGAAGTGTTATATAACAAATATTAACACCTTTATTTTTAATCTTTTCAAGTAATTCTTTAGTAAAATGTAACCCAGCTGTAGGTGCAGCAGCACTTCCTACTTCTTTCGCATATACTGTTTGATATCTAGACTGATCTTCTAATTTTTCATGAATATAAGGAGGAAGAGGCATAGTACCAAGTTCATCTAATATTTCCATAAGTATCCCTGAATACATTAATTCAAAATGTCTAATACCAGAATCAAAAACACCAACACACTTAGCTTTTAATTTACCATCTCCAAAAGAAACAATTGTACCCTCTCTTATTCTTCTAGCTGGTTTTGCTAAACACTCCCAAGTATCACCATTAATATTTTTAAGTAATAGAACTTCCACCACGGCATTAGTCTCTTCTTTTAAACCAACTAATCTGGCCGGAAGTACCTTAGTATCATTTAACACTAAAGTATCCCCTTCATTTAAATAATCACATATATCTGAAAAGACTTTATGTTCTATTTCACCTGTTTCTTTATTAAGTACCATAAGTCTTGAAGCATCACGAACAGCAAGTGGTGTTTGGGCAATTAACTCTTCTGGCAAATAATAATCAAAATCTTCAGTCTTCATAATTCCACCCCAATCAAAAACACTGACTAATCAGTGTTAATTTTCTATATTATATTATTTTTTAGGCTTTTTTTCAAGACCTAATACTTCATAAGCTTTATCGGTCGCAACTCTACCACGAGCTGTTCTTTTTAAAAGCCCCATTTGTAATAAATATGGTTCATAGACATCTTCAATAGTAGTTACTTCCTCACCAATAGAAGAAGATAATGCCTCAACTCCAACAGGCCCACCATTAAATTTAGTAATTATAGCTGAAAGAAGTTCTCTATCCGTATTATCCAGTCCCAAATTATCAACATGAAGTCTATCTAATGCTTCTTTAGTGATTTCTAAAGTAATAGTTCCATCACCTACTACCATCGCAAAATCTCTAACCCTTTTAAATAATCTATTAGCAATTCTTGGTGTTCCTCTACTTCTAAGAGCCAACTCCAGTGCAGCTTCATCTGATATTGGAGCATCTAAAACACGAGATGTTCTCTTTATTATCTCAGATAATTCATCTACCGTATAAAATTGTAACTTATTAATAATTCCAAAACGATCCCTTAATGGCGAAGATAAATCTCCAGCTCTTGTTGTTGCGCCAACTAATGTAAATGGTGGTAAATCAATTTTAATATTACGGCTATTACCCTCACTACCAACAATAATATCTAAAGAAAAATCTTCCATCGCTGGATATAATATTTCTTCGATATATCTAGGCATTCTATGTATTTCATCAATAAATAAAACATCCCCTGGTTCTAATGAAGACAAAATAGCTGCTAAATCACCACTTTTTTCAATACTTGGTCCACTTGCTGTTTTAATATTTGTCCCAAGCTCATGAGCAATAATAAAAGCAAGGGTTGTTTTTCCAAGACCTGGAGGGCCATATAATAAAACATGGTCAAGTGCTTCATTTCTCATTTTAGCAGCTTTAACAAATACTTTAATATTTTCTTTAACATCATTCTGTCCAATATATTCATCTATACTCTCAGGTCTGATTGTATTATCTAAAGTTTTGTCATCAAACAAATCATAATTTTTAATAATACTTTCATCTTTCATCTAATACCCCCTATTTTAATAATAATTTTAACGCATCTTTTACTTGATCTTCTATACTTAAACTTGTATTAACACGAGCAAGTACAGGTTTTATTTCTTTTTCTTTATAACCAAGACCAATTAAAACCTCTTTTAATTCGTTTTCAGTCTCAACAACATCATCAGTTATACCAACACCAATAAACTCTAACTTTCCTTTTAAATCTAAAACAATCTGTTTTGCTAACTTATCACCAATCTTAGGAAACTTTTTAAGATATAAAATATTTTCTCTTTCTATCGCATCCATTATACCAGTAGTTGATCCAACCGCAAGTATTGGAAGAGCCATCTTACATCCAAGTCCTTTAACACTAATTAGTTTTAAAAATAATTCCTTTTCTTCAATAGTTTTAAATCCATACAAAGCATGTTCATCTTCAGTTATCTGTTGATAAACAAATACTTTATAATCCTTACCTATTTCAAAAGAATAAGGATTAGAAACTCTAATTAAATATCCAACACCATTATTATCTAAAACAATAGCATTATTCTTAATAGATGTAACTGCACCTTTTATATAATCATACATATAATTCACCCATAATTATTATAAAACAAATAAATAAGAAACACAATGTGCTTCTTATTTATCTTTTTTCATTTTATCTAATAATTCATCACTAGTAGACTCATCTTCAACTTGTTCCAATAAAACTTCACTAGGTTCAAAACTTTTATTATTACGTTTCATCTTTTCTTCATGAATTAAGACATTATAAGCAATTTTACCAACTCTTGTCTTAGGTAAATCATATCTAAATTCATATTCATATGGCCAAGAAAAACGAGCTAAATTCTTTTCTACTAATTCTTTAATAGAATTAAGTATTTCCTCATTTGGTTCCTTATGATCTCTTAAAACAATAAATGCTTTAGGAACAGTTACTTTATATGGATGAGGTATTCCAATAACACAACTCATTCTAACATCAGGATGAGAATCAATTACATTTTCAATATTATTTGGATAAACACAATAACCACTAGTAATAATCATTCTCTTTAGTCTACCTTTAAAATATACAAATCCATCTTCATCCATTACACCTTGATCACCAGTATGAAGCCAAATTCTTCCATCGCGATGTTTTCTAAGTGTCTGATGAGTTTCTTTTCTATTTCTAATATAACCATTCATAACAGTAGGTCCATGAATAACTATTTCTCCAGGAGTACCATAAGGTACTTCTTTTTCTGTACCATCTTCTACTATCTTATAATACATATCAGGATAAGGTATACCAATACTTCCTTCTCTATAATAATTAAGTGGCGTAAAACAACTAGCAGCACAACACTCAGTTAAACCATAACCTTCACGAATAGTAGTTGGTGAATGATGTTTAGAAAGCCAAGCATCAAATTTCTTTTTCAATTCAATAGATAAAGAATCTCCTCCAGAAATAACACAAGTTAAATAATCTAATTTCATATGATTAAAGTTTTTATTCTGAGTCATAGCTTCAAACAAAGTTGGAACTCCAACAATAACATTAGGTTCATATTTTTTTAATATTTTATCAAAAGTCTTTGCATTAAATTGTGGAAGTAAAATACTAGTCCCTCCAAAATATTGAACACAATGAATACAAACAGATAAACCAAATCCATGGAATATTGGCATAATTGCTAAAACTTTATCTTTATCATGTAAACATGCAACATGTTCAAAATTTTGTAATGCTGAAGCATTTAAATTAAGATTAGTAAGTTCAACACCCTTAGGAGTACCAGTAGTACCACCCGAATACAAAATAGCCGCAACATCTTTTCCTTTAAAGTCATCATATATTTCTTTTGTATAATCTTTACCTAAACGTAAAAAATCTTTCCAACTAATTTTAAAATTACTTGTACTATTATCATTATGTAAATAACTAATAGGATTAAAAGATATTATAGATTTAGGTACATTTGAAGCAGTATATAAAGATTTAACTAAAGGAGGCATAGACTCACTTACACTAACAGTAACAACCTTTTTTACTTTAGTTTCATGAATAATAGTATCAATTTTACTAGCTGTAAAATCAATCGCAATTAACCACTCACTTCGAGAAATATTTAAATAATGCTTAATTTCATTTTCTGCAGATAAAGGATGTATCATAGAAGCAATTGCCCCTATTTTATTACAAGCATAAAATGATATTATTCCTTCAGGAGTATTAGGCATACAAATAGAAACAACATCTTTGTGTCTAACACCAATAGCTTTTAAACTTCTAGCTACTTCATCTATTTGCTTTAAAAACTCATGATAAGTTTTTTTATTACCATAATAATTATAACTATAATTATTTAAATGCTTACTAGCAGTATATTCAACTAACTTATAAGCAGAAAAATTTGGATATTCCAAATGACTTTTCTCATTATCATAATACTTTCTCCAAGGAGCTTTAATACTCTTACTCATATAAATCACCACGATAATAATTATACTATAAATAAAAATCAAACACAAACAAAAAAAGAAGCAAAACTTCTTTATAGATTATTAGACAGAATATTTTCAATTTCAGAAACATCCAAAGAAACAACTTTAGATATTAAATCAAGACTAATCTTTTCAGCATTCATTCGTTTTATAATATCTAGTTTAGTATCATTCTCTCCCTTGAAATAGCCTTCTTTCTCTCCTTTAGAATATCCTTCTTTCTCTCCTTTAGAATATCCCTCTTTCTCTCCTTTAGAATATCCCTCTTTCTCTCCTTTAGAATATCCCTCTTTCTCTCCTTTAGAAAATCCTTCCTTCTCTCCTAGAACATATCCCTCTTTTTCACCTCGATGTTTGCCCGCCAGAAATCCCTTGTGATTTCCTAAATCATATAAAGCTAATTCTTTATCATAAGACTCTAATAAATCATCTTCCTCACTCACTTCTATTGCTTCTTCAACATATTCTTTCATCATATCCAATCCCTCTCCTATTTTTAAGGAATCCTCAACACTAGGCAACACTAATCCCAGTAAATATTTTTCTGATTCCTCTAAGTTATGTATACCGTTAGTATACCATTTTTTTAGAAGATTAGGAATATATATTTGTACAAATATTAATTTATTTGTTAGTTTTATATCTTCATCATTTTGAATATAATAAATATCAACTATTTTATCATTTCCTTTAAAATAAAAATTATTTATATTAAACTGAATTACCTGAACATACTCTAAATCCCTAGATCTCTTTCTTTTTCTTAAACTAGAATACAGTCTATGAGCATATTCCATATTTCTTTCTAAAATATCTATATCTCCATTATTATTAACCTCTATATTTATCTTACTACCATCTATATTCGCAATATAATCCCCTATTAAGTTTTTTTCAATATCCTTATTCTTATTAAATACATTTTTACTTAATGTTATATGTTTCAATAATTTTTCAAACGATATATCTAAATAATAAGAAATAAATAATGCTGAATACTTTAATCTATTTTCATTCAAAAACATAGTCTTCATCATAGAATCAGATAATATAGATATTTTTTCTCCTTCTTTTAATTCTTCTAATACAATAGAATCATCATAGCAAACCTCCTTATCATATAATAATTTAATATCTGAATTTCTAATTTTTAATATAATTATTACCTCCTTCAGAAAAAGTTTATAACATAGAAAAAAACATCAAGCAAATTGATGTTTTATTAAAACCAAACATATTATTATCTCAAAATTTATAATCTCCCATATAAATATCAAAATTAAGAAATCAAAATAACAAAAAAAATAAATTTAACAAAATTTATTTTTTTATCTTTCTTTTTAAATAATTCTTAGCCTGATTAATTCGATCAATAAAACTACTTTTAAAATTAGGCATAAAAGAAGGTATAACTATTAGTAAAATCCATATACAATTAAAATAATCTCCAGAAAAAAATGCTCCTACAACTAAATATATTAAAAATATAATAAATAATAACATTATAAGTAAAACTAATAAATTAATAATATTATTAGAATCACTTTTCTTAGTAAAACTAATATCTTTTTTATCTATTAAAGAACTAGCTCTTTCTCTAAATAAATCATATTTCTCCTCTAATTCAGCTACACTTTTAATATCCGTTTTATAAATATCATCTCTATACATAATATTAAAGTCCTCAGTAAAACTTAAATCTACATTTAAATAATTACCAATATCCAAATCAACTGAAAAAACTTCACAAAATATCTTCAATAACTTATTTCTACATTTAGTAGATATAAAAGATGATTCATTTATAAATACTTTTAATTCTTTATTAATCTTATTTATTTTATCTGACATTAATTATCACCTACAATAATTTTATCATAGCAAAAGAAAAAAAAGAAGAATTATTCTTCTTTTAAATTATAATATACATCTTGAACATCATCTAAATCTTCTAAAGCTTCAACTAATTTTTCTACTTTTTCTACACCCTCAGAATCAAGTTCAACTTCCATATTAGGTACATAAGTTAATTAACACTCTAAAAACTCTTTAACACCATTTTCTTCTAAACTATCACGTACCTTCGAAAAAGAAGATTGGTCAGTAGATATAAGATAAGTTTCGTCAACTTTTTCAAAGTCACTAGCTCCTGCATCTAATGCAACCATCATCATTGTATCTTCATCATATTCTGAAGGAATGACAATAGACCCACGTCTTTCAAACATATAACTAACTGAACCATCAGTACCTAAATTACCACCTGCTTTTGTAAAACAACTACGAACTTGTGATGCCGTACGATTACGATTATCAGTTAAGCAATCAACCATGAATGCAACACCACTTGGTCCATATCCTTCATAACGCACTGATTCATAATTAGCTCCATCTACTCCACCAGTTGCCTTTTCAATCGCTTTTTGTATATTATCTTTAGGCATATTTTGAGCTTTAGCCTTATCAACCGCAAGTCTTAAAGCAGCATTCAAATTAGGATCAGGACTTCCACCTTTAGCCGCTACCATAATTTCTTTTGCTAACTTTTGAAATACTTTACCCCTTTGTTGATCAAGTAAACCTTTTTTTCTATGTATTGTTGCCCATTTAGAATGTCCACTCATTACAATACCTCCTCTTCATACGTATATATAATATCACATAAAAAGAAAAGAAAAAAGACATTTAATCTTTTTTCATATCTTTATATATTAAAGTTTTTTCAATAATCATCTTAACACTTTGATCATTAAAAGGTTTTTCTAACATATCAACTATTTCATATTTAAAAGCTCTATCAATAGTTTCTTTTGAAGAATCACCAGAAATAATAGAAACTGGCATCTTCTTAAGTAACTTATTTTCCTTCATATAATCAAGTACCGCAAAACCATCAACTTTAGGCATATTTAAATCAAGTAATATTGTCACAATAAAATCATTATCTTTATTAGCCTTAATTATTTTAATAGCCTCATCACCATCATTCGCAGTACCAACATTATACTCATCACTAAAAACTCTCTTAACAAAGTTTCTAATGATATTAGAATCATCTACTACTAAAATAGTCTTTTTATTATAAACATCAGGATTAACATCTTCTAATTGTTCAACCTCTTTTTCATCTTCACCATTCATATATTCTTGAATTAATTTAATAGTATTATTAGTTTCAAATATTAAATCATTAATATGATTAGTTACATAATATAAGTCTCCAGCTTTACTCTTCATTTCATGTTCATAAGCCAAATTAGCTAATTTCATAAAACCAAAATACTTACAATCACTTTTCATAGAATGAACAATAATAGAATAATTTTGCATATCACCCTTATTCATAAGATCTATTAAATTCTTTATCTTATTATGAATACCCACTAAAAATTCACCTATAGTATCATTATAAGTATTAATATCTCCAAACAATTCTAAACTCTTATCAACATCGACACCCTTATCTTTTAAAAATTGTATACTCTTCATTCTATACACCTCTATTATAATACTAATATAATTTTATCTATTATGAATAATCATCATCATCAAAAGTAACTTCATCATTACTTTCATTATTATTAAGAGGATTTAAATCACTATCAGGATTATCATTAATAATAACATCAGCATCTACTTCTTCAACCTTTTCAGGTGTCTCATCATAATCATCGTATTCGTCTGCTTCATCATACTCATCATTATCACTATTATTACGTTTATGATCTAAGTATGCTTTAGAACCTAGTCCAGCAGCTCCTACTGAAGTAAGACCAGCTACTATTGGAATAACATTACTTCCAGAAGCAGTTTTAGCTGTACCATGATTTTCAATTGGAATTTTTCTAGCTATTTCAGGATAAATTCCATTATCTTTAATAACATCTTCTAAACTTACAGTACTGTCATCAATAATTTCTTCTACTGGTGAATCACTAGTAGTTGTAGAAACATATCCTTCACTACTATATCCTCCACCTCCATGATAACTACTTTCATTTTGTGGAACAAATTTAGTAGGAGAAACTTCTTGATTAGTAGGTTCAGGTTGAGGATCAACATATACTTCATTGCCATGATTTTCCTGTTTAGTCTCATTATGAGTCTCTTGTTTCTTTCCATTATCAGTAGGAGCAGAAGTATCCTCTTTAGCCTTCTTTGAAGTATCACTACTAGAAGAACTACTAGAATCAGATGAAGAATTACTAGAGCTAGATGAAGAACTAGAATTAGAACCAGAATCATAATTATAGTTATTTCCACCATTATTCCCATTATCACCATTAGGATTACCACGTTGTGGCAATGTACCTTCTTCTCCTTCTTCATCACCAGGTTCCTCATTAGGATTAATTGGTTCTTCGTCTGCTTCTTCCTCTTCAGCCATTTCAGACAAAATGCCATCTTCGCTTACTGTCCCTCCAGCAAGACCAAGAAGTTTAACAAATTCATCCATATCTACAATATCAAAATTATAATAATATTGACTATCAGTACTTTTATTATGGCTATATAAAAAATCATAGAAATCATCAATATCTTTACCTTTATCCTTACAATTTAGAAAATATGGAATTAATCTCTGTGTTTCAAAATTATCTCTTTCTCTAAAAGACTTTTCATCGTTAAAAGATACTCCTCTAATTTGAGATAAAATTGCACTAATATCATAATGGCTTCTCTCATCATCATTAAGACTATTATATTTTTCAACTATCACCTTAACATTTTTTGCAGAAACATCAATGTAATACAATAAATCTTTAATTTTTTTTAGTTTATTTAAAAAATCAGAAGATAATTTATTACGATCTATTATTGAGGAAAAAAAGACATCACTAGAGTTATTAGATAAATTATTTATTTTTTTTTGAAAATTAGTAATTACAATACTAATATCTTCTCTAATTTTTTTATTTGATTTTGAAGTCTCATCAAATTTTTTTGAATTAAATTCTAATTTTTCATTCATATATTTCCACTCCCCTAATACTTCCAAACACCATCAATAACTATGTATGAATAAGAATCCCTTAAACTTTCATACTGTCGTATTTTATCAATGGTGTCAGAATCACTAATCAAATAACAATATCCATCATAAACTTTTTTATTATTTTCTAGAAGTTGTAATTTACTAACTACTTCATCATAACCAGCAGAATAATTACTATTAAAAGTGTCAATGTTATCTTTTATATCAGAAAGATTAGCAATTAAATTATCTCTTAATTTTATAGAATTGGACTCATCTATAGAAGAAAAATCCAAAACATTTGACGCATCCTTATAATCTTCACACAAAACGCAAATATTATTTCTAATATTATATATATCAGATCTAATATCAGAAAGAGAAGCCGAAAAATCTTCTAGCATTTTTAAACTATCCGAAATATCTTTAGGAAAAATCTCATCAATATTTAAAGGTGTTATATCTTTATCAGAAACAGAATTATTAAAGCAAGGATAAACATCAAATGAATAATGATCAAGTTTTCTCATTTTACCTACCCTCTTTCACTTGAAGTACTCTAACTAAGAACTTTTTAACTTCTTCATCCATTAAGCTCTCATGACATACTTCTTTTATTTGATTAATATTAAATAATATGATTTTACGTGAATCTATTAATCCTTCTGGGAATAATACTCCACTATAATCATACTCCTCCTCTTTTCCATTCTCTTTAGGTAAATATCCTACTATCATAACTCTTTTAGTAGCGTTTTCTAACAAAACAACAGTTCCAATAGGTAAAAAGTCACCCATCAAATCATCTCCAATCCTATTTACTCTAAAATAATAATAACATATTAGTGTAAATAAAAAAAGAAAAAAATCATAAACTTTACAAAAAAAGAGCGATAATTATCGCTCATTGTAAATAATAGGATATGGATCACCATATTCTTTTAAATATTTTATTTTAAGTTTACCCATACTATTCTTACTTACTCTATCTTTAGCATGAAGAATAATATAATCTAACCATTCATCTTCATTCTCATAAAAATCAAAACAATCTCCATGAGGACCACCTTCACATAATCCTACCATAAAATCTATCCTATTTTTAGTAGCACTATTTATAATTATTTCAGCCCCATTACATGGCATAAGTCCAAAGATTAAATCACAATTACTTGTATCAGTTTTATCAGTAAACATTTCTCTTTTTAAAACCATTTTAGGCATATCTTCTTCATAAGTAGATAATCTAGGATCATAAATAGTAACTTTACCTTTACCAAGCATAGGATACATTCTTTTACCAAGTCTAGGTATTGCACCTCCACCAATCTCTATAATATTCTTATCTTCTAATGAAAAAACATCATCTAATAATTTTAAAAATCCAACATAAATATTCTTCTCTTTAGGAATTAATCCTAATTCATCAAATACTTCTCTAACAATTTCCGGACAAAACTCTTCATTAAAATCAATATCAGCAAAATTTAAAATATACATCATTTGATTTTTATCAAATACTCCAGGATATCTGTTAAAGAAAGCAATTATCTTTTCTTTTCTGTCATTACATAACATAATCCCAACCCCAAACTAATGGCACAATTATATCACATAATCATAATTTTTTCAAGTAAAACTAGCTTTAATGCTTATCCTTTACCTTTATTATTACTGGATAATGATCACTTATTGGTATATCTTTAACTATTTTTTTCTCTAACAAAGTAAAATCTTCAGATATAAAAATATGATCTATTGCCCTATGATATTTACTAGATTTTAAAGTTTTATCCAATATATCTATATGTTTTATATTTAATAATTCTAATTTAGAAATAAAATCTAAGAATAATTCTTTATTAGTTTTTAAATTAAAATCCCCCATTAAAATAATAGGATTTTTATCCTTAGATATAATCTTTAATATCCTTTTCAATTGTCTTTTCTTTACAAATAGATTTCGCACTTCTAAATGTGTATTATAAATAGAAATAATTCTATTTTTATCTTCTATTTCTACTTTAGTAAGTATTCTCTTAGTAATAGATGGTAAAAATGGTAAATAATATGTTTTATATGATATTATATTTTTCTTAGTAATTATAGGATTCTTTTCATTAAATCTTTTAAATAAATATCTAAAATGTAATCTATAACCACCTACACAATTATAATTTTTCATACAAAGGTAATCATTTAAGTCTCTATCAAGAGTTCTATATACTTCCTGTAAGCCTAATATATCAATATCATTTTTTCTTAAATATTTATATATAATATCCGTTTTTTCTTTTGAATATTTAAAATAATCATTTTGAATATTAAATGTACTAATAGTAAGCATTAATCTTTAAAATCAAAGTAAAAATCTAATATTCTTACTTGATCTCCTTCCTTAGCTCCCATTTCTCTTAACTTATCATCAATACCAAGTCTTCTAAGTTTTTTCGCAAATCTATAAATTGCTTCATCACTAGAAAATTTAGTCATCTTAAATATTCTCTCAACTTCTTTACCAGATATTACGTAAATATCATCTTCTTTAGTAATAGTAAATGGTTCTTCTTTTTTAAATTTATATAGAACATGTCCTTCTAATTGATCATCATTATATAACGGAGTATATGGAAAACTTTCTAATACTTCATCTAATCTATCAACTACTTTTTGTAATCCTTTATTTTGTGATGCACTTACTTCAAATATTTCTAATTTTACTTTCTTTTTGAAATTAGCAAGATTTTCTTCTGACCCTTCTAAATCCATTTTATTAGCAACAACAATCATTGGTTTATCTAGTAATGCTTTATTAAATGCTTCTAATTCTTTATTTATTAAAACAAAGTCTTCATAAGGATCTCTTCCTTCACTACCACTCATATCAACAACATGACATATTACTCTTGTTCTTTCGATATGTTTTAAAAACTTATCTCCTAAGCCTTCACCTAAGCTAGCACCTTCAATTAAACCAGGTAAATCCGCCATTACAAAACTATTTCCCCTACTACTTTTACAAACACCTAAATTAGGAGTTAGAGTTGTAAAGTGATAAGCAGCTATCTTTGGTTTTGACCTAGAAACACAAGAAATAATTGTACTTTTACCAACACTAGAAAGTCCAACTAATCCAACATCCGCAAGTAGTTTAACCTCTACTTTTAGATTTCTTTTTTCCCCTTCTTCTCCTTTTTCTGAAAAATTAGGGCAAGTATTAGTTTGCGTTTTAAATGCCGTATTTCCTCTTCCACCACGTCCTCCATGGGCAATTATCTCTTCTTGTCCTTCACGTGATAAATCACAAATAACTAATCCTGTATCAACATCAGTAACAACAGTCCCAAGTGGAACTTTAACAACCAAAGGTTCTGCACCTCTTCCATGTTGATTTTTACCTTTACCATTTTCACCATTAGCACCTTTAATTGCTTTTTGATAGCGTAAATCAAGCAATGTATGAAGTCCCATATCTACTCTAAATATAATATCAGCTCCATGTCCTCCATTACCACCAAAAGGTCCACCCATCTCAACAAATTTTTCACGACGAAAAGCAAGACAACCATCTCCACCGTTGCCTGCTTCTACCTTTAATAAAACCTCATCAACAAACATAAATCCCCCTCCAGTCCATTAAACAGTTCTAGGATTTAAACTATTATTATTATCATTATTTAAATAATCAAAAGAATTTTTAAGCTTATTAACTATTTTCTTATTTAAATGAATTACTTCAGAACCTCTCATCAATATAGTTGAATTATGACTTTTCATCTCATTTAAAACATCTATAGAATGTTTACTCATTTTCCTTAGTGACCATTCCTGTAAGCCATATCCAACTTCTTTAACATTATCAATAATAGAATTACCTAAAGCATTTCTTTTCTCAGTAATATCATGCATTTTATCAGCATAATACTTTGCTTTTTCTTCTTGTCTACTTAATATTCTAAGCCTACTTAAATCTCTTCTATAATCAGGATACATAATAGCATACCCAATTTTATTAAAAAAAATCTTTGTCTTTTGTAATTTCTTTATCTTTTCTTGTTTTTTCTCTATTTTTCTATCTATTCTTTGCTTTTCTCTTCTTAGAATTAGTTTTTCTCTTAAAGCTTTTAAATTTTTAACAGCCTCTTCTAATTCTTCAATTTTAACATCTTCCTTATTACTTATTTCATCTATTTTTTCTAAATATCCTTCAGTAACATAATCTAATTTTCTTCTTTGATTATAATCAACATAACTTTTAAGTTTTTCACTTAAAATCTCCTTTTCTTTTTCTAAACCTCTAATAGTTATATCAACACTTCCTGCATTAAAAGCATTTAATTTTTTTTTATTTAAAGCGTTAATTCTTAAATTAATTTCATTTAATTTGTTTTTAAGAACTTGTTTATATGCTTCATCTGAACTACTCATAAGTATTATCCTCTTCTTCCATACAAGCCTTCTTAACGACCTCTAATTCACGAGGATCATCAATAGAATCAAGAGTATATTTATCTCCATCTTTAACTAATAAAGATATATAACATTCAATATTATCTTGATCTACTTCTTTATTCATAGTATAAAGAATATATTCCTTTGAAGGATATGCTTTTACACCAAAAATATCTAAAACTTCAACTTCTAATTCTTTTCCATCACTATCAAAAACAACTATCTTATTATCCATATTAAATTCTCCTATTAAAAATATTTTATCACATGAATAATAATAAAAAAAGACCAATAATGGTCTCTTTACATTTATTCACCAACTGGATATACAGAAGCTTGTTTCTTATCTCTTCCTAAACGTTCAAATTTAACTACTCCATCTACTAAAGAATATAGAGTATCATCATTTCCACGTTTAACATTGCATCCAGGAAAAACTCTTGTTCCTCTTTGACGATATATTATAGAACCAGCTGTTATGAATTCACCATCAGCTGCTTTAGCTCCTAATCTACGACCTGCAGAATCACGACCATTAGATGTTGATCCTTGCCCTTTGTGGTGAGCAAATAATTGAATATCTAACTTTAAAAATCTCATAATTCTCCTCCTTACTTAATACTTATATTATCTGGATAATTAACTTCCAGTTCTTTTAAAAGATTAATCATATTTTGAATTAGCTTTTGACAAACTAAATCATCACTTTTAACATCAATAGACATCCCTTTTTTACTAACAAGATAACTAATATTATCTTTATTTATTAAAAGAATACCATTTACTGTAGTTGTAACTATACTACTACAAGCACTACATACAATATCTTTTCCATAATCATCATATAATGCATGTCCAAGTATTGTTACTTTTCTATACTTATTATTCTCTTTTTTTACTTCTACTTTAATCATAATTAACCATTAATTTTAGTAATTTTAATTTTAGTATAAGGTTGTCTATGTCCTTGACTCAAGCGGTTAGATCTATCTTTACTCTTATATTTAAATACTTTAATCTTTTTATTCTTACCATTTTTAAGAACTTCTCCTAAAACAGTAGCATTACTAAGATAAGGATTTCCAACTTTTGAATCAATCATCAATACTTGATCAAAACTAACTACATCACCATCTTTACAATCTAGTTTTTCTACATAGATTTCAGATCCTTCAGTAACATAGTATTGTTTTCCACCGACTTTAATAACTGCGTTCATATATTTACCTCCTTTTATAAAACTTAAGACTCGCTCTTAAGGTACGTAAAGAACGTTTCTACCTTTTCAATGCGGTTTGAGCATGAGGCGTCAAACAAATAGATTTTATCATAATAAATAATAAAAGTCAAACAAAACAACAAAAAAGGAATTTTAAGTAAATATTAAACATCTACCAACAACAATAATTAAAAACTCTTAGTCATAATAATACTATTTTTCCAAATAAAAAAGCACAATAAATATTGTGCTTAAATAACTAATAATTAATACAAGTGTTATTCATAGTATCAGCTGCATCTTCTACTAAGAAATCTCTTACATAGCTTTCAAAATTAGACTTAGCAACACTATCAGTAATAGGTTGTTCTCTAAATGCAATTTTTGATAAGTCACTAGAACCATAATCAAAATCATATGCACTTAAACTAGTTCCATTACTATCAATTGGAACAATAATTGTAACTGTCTCAGTACCTTTAGTATAATCTATTCTAGCATCTAAAGAATCATTTCCAGTACATGTATAAGTAATAGATAAATCACTTAACTCAACTTCATCACCAAACATAGTAATTGGAGCAGCAGCTGGATCATAATCTAATCCCCAAGCTTCTTTAAAATTATCAGCTTGAACTGTCTCTGTAGTAATAAATAATTTATAAGTACCACCTAAATATCCTGCATCACTAGAATCACAAGTATGAGTCATTCCATCTAAACTTTCATTACAAGTAACTGTAGGTTGATATAAAGGATTAAATGTAACACTCTTTAATACTGAAGTAGTAGCTTGATTAGGAGCTAATGCATTTTTAAAATAATAATAACCATCACTATAAACCCAATCATCTTGATTATCTAAATCAATTAAAGAAACTAAATTACCATTATAACTTAAATCTAATTGAGTACCACTTTCATTTTTCCATTCTTCTCTAAATTTAACTCTAACTCTAACAGACATAGTTCCTTTATTAGTAGTAACTATAGTTTTAGGAGTTACATCTCCAGGAGCCCAATTAGTAGGACTTTCAAATGCCTCAGTAGTTTGAGTTTTATATTTACCAGCATTAAATACGTTTTCAAAAGTATCAGTAGATTGTAAATAAGCAATTGTTACTCCAATAAGTACAACTACAAATACCGCAATTATCGCAACTAATGATTTTTTATTTTTTAATTTCACTATAACACTTCCTATTCTATTAATTATTATAAACAAATATATTAAATAAAACAATAAAATAAATAAAAAAATGATATTGCTTGTCAATATCATTTACACTATTTACTTAATTTATGCGTAATAGTATCATAATCTTCTATAGAATAACCATTATTATCAAATATAGAATTATATAAACTATTACCATCATTAATAAGATTATTTATCTTTCTTTTAGAAAGAATAACATTCCCTATCTTATAAGTTCTACTAGTATTAGAATAACTATCTAATAAATCTTTATTTAAAATAGCTTCATCCATAATAATATTACTATTAGGTAAATAATTACTTATTTCATTATCTTCTACTATAAATTTATCATTTTCTAATACTTTTATTACTGAATCAATAGAATCAAACTCAACGCCTAAAGCTTTAAGTAATTTAATCCTATCATAATTATTATAATTAAGTAATCTTACATCTTCTTCAAAATATTTTTCTAATCCAAGTTCTAATAAAGTATCTATCTTATTATTTAATTCACTATCATTAAAGAATTTAATATCCATAGTATTTTTTAAAGAACCAATTAAGTTATAATCTAATAATATATCAATAGTATTTTTATTTATATCATTATCTTGTAATAAAATATAACTATTATTTCTAAATATATAAGGATTAATGTCATTACTTTGAAAATAATTAATATTATTAACTACTCTATTTAATTTATCATTATTTCTAAATATATCTAAATTATTATTTATAAAATCTTTATTAATTATACCTCTAAATACATATTCTTTAATACTATCTACAATATCTACACTAGTATTTTTTAAAATATTCATTATTACATCATCACTTAAATTAATCTTTTTAAGTAAATCAATTATTCTTTCAAAATCATCTATATTTAAATATTCAAATACACTTAAATTTCCATCATAAGAAATATTATATTTATTAAGTATATATATAATACTAGAGTATTTTTCATTACTATATTTAGATATATCATTATTTAACATCTCTAAGTATTTACAATTCTTTTCATAAACATATAGTAATAACTCTTTTTTTAATTCTTCATCATCTACATAAGATATTAAGTCTTTATAATCAGTTATTTCTAAATCATCACATACTTTTAAAAACTTATCTTTTGTATATTTTAAAGTCTTTTTTCTAGTAACAAAAGCTTTATCATATTCTTTTTTCTTATTATCCATTTCATTTATATACTTAGGAACTAAATTAAAAGCATCTATTCCTAAACTATATACTGGAACTCTATCAATTTCTCCCTGTAATAATCTTCTTTTATCTTTATTTTTAAGGCCTGGAGTTTTATCAATATGTTTCCAAATATCTTTTAATTGATAATAAGATATATATATTTCAAGAACATATAATAAATAACTTTTATTATTCTTAAATAAATCCATAAATGTTTCCATTCCATCATAATATTCATCTACATTACCAACAGCAGCTTTAAAAGTTTTAAAAAAAGACTTATTTTTAAGATCATCACAACTTTTATTTACAATCCTAAGAGTATTTCTATTAAGAAATTGTTCAACCTTCTCAGCTGGAGCTTCAAGACCTAAATTATGCAAATCAACTAATGAATCTGTAGAAAAATACTTAAAGAAATTATACAATTTATTAATTTCTTTTAAAGATTCATCTATATCTGATTCATCATTAATTAAATGAAAGCATGTAACTAAATCTTTAATATCACAATTAATAAAGCTAAGTCCATCTAAAGAAACAGTATTTCCAAATCTTTTTTTACAATAATAATAATTATCTGGAAAAACAAACTCTTCTTTCTTTGAATTAATTTTAGAATCAATAAGTTCTAATATTTTAAATTTATCCAATTAAACCACCCTTTTTACTATCATTATTGTTATTACTATAACTGTTTAATAAATTATATAACTCTGATACATTTTTATTATTCTCTTCAATAAACTCTTCATTATCTAAATTTTTAATTAAACTATCTTTAATATTATAGTAATCTGATACTTTTTTAATTAACGTTTCAACATATGCTTTATCAATATCACTTTTCTTAACAAAAGCTGATATTAAAGCATAACTATCTACTCCAATTCTAGAGAAAGCTACTCTTACTTGAAATCCTTTTACCTCACTAATACTTTTTAATTTATTATTAGCTCCTGTAAATCTTTTAAAATTTTTAAAAGAACCATCTACTATAGAATTAATTAATTGTAAGAAATCTGGATAATATTCAAATGGAATATGACTTAACTCTTCTATTAAACGAATATTACCACCAGTAGTAGGTACAAGTATAATTTTATTTTTTCTCGTTTCTGAAGGATTATCAATATCAGGCTTATTACACTCATCTAATAATTTCATCTTATTAGCATGAAAATTAATAGCACTTAAATATTCTTCTCTATTATCCTCTAAAGAACATAATTCATATAATTCATGCATTTCTTTTAAAGATTCAGCTTTTAATCTAAGTATTATTTCATCATAACGATTATTAGATATATCAGGTAATATTGATAATAAATCATCCTTTGAATAATTAATATCTAAACCATTATATAAATTAATAAATTCATCCATTTCAAGATCTTTAGTTTTATAAATATCTTTGTCGACATTAACACTCTCTTCAAAATAACTACTAGTATTTTCTTCTTTTTCAACAACAGTCTCACGTCTAGTAAGTAAATCTAATTTCTTTCTTTTTGAGTTTGCTAGAACATAATTATTTTCTATTAATTCTTGTAATTTATCTACATTTATATTCATAATACCAATCCCCTCTGATTAACGTGCTATATTATAACACATTTTAGATGCCTTTGCAACCAAAACAAAAAAAGAAGTAAAACATTACTTCTAATTTCCACTAGTATCAACTATATATGGATTTGCCATAGAACCATCTCCATCAGAATAACGGGTGCCTGGTGTCAGTGAAACTGCCGGACGTACGCCGACAGAGTTGTTGACGATGTAGTTGTTCATGTTACCGTTCGTGTCCACGTAACGACCGCGAGCAAAGTTTTCGGTGAAATAGCGAGGCGAAGCAAGCCAATAAATTTGTCCTGTTTTTCGAGCGTTACTATTATTTAAAATGTTCGCTTCCGGACTTGACATCAATCCTACTTTATAAGTTAATTTTGCATTATTATTGCTTATACTAAATTGATTGATTGTGTTTGTACAACTTAAATCACTTGTTACACTATATTCCTTGAATTGTAGATAATCATTTGTCATACCACCATCTGGATTCCATCCATTTAATGCTCTTATACTTCTATCATTACAGAATATTGTATCTTCTATGTATTCATCATAATCTTCTAATAAATAATGTTTATACCATGCATCTACTCCACTTTTCATTGTAGAATTTGTGGTGTTTTTTGTCAGCATATCTTCTAGTGCTTTATCAACCATTGTAACTCCATCTTTTAATGTTATATAAACCATATAGCCAGTTCCAGTATAATAATACACATAAGCTACTGTCGCACATGTTTTGAGTCCTAGTGATACACACATATAGTGATGTGTAGAAATATTATTCATATTATTATAGTTTTCAATTTCTATTGGATCTACCAATGTATAATTGGTTCCATCCCATGTTACACTACTACCATAATAATGATTTGGTGCATAATTATAACCTGAAGCACTAATTGAATCAATCATTCGGAGTGTTTCTTCAGTACATGTTGCATTTTCAGTATTACACGTATACTTATAATCACCATAATTACTTGAATTAATCACTAATTCATCTTTTCTTACTAACAATGAATCCGTAAGAGTTAATCCACTTCTTGTCTTTCCAATTATTATCTTCTCACCCGCATTTATATACGTGTAGTTCATGGATGTTGTTGCTGTAGTATATCTTGGAGAAGCACATGTTGTACTACTATCATTACAAGTATATTTATTTTTATAATTGGCAAAGTTTGTATACCAATCAGATAATGTCACATTGGTTGGATTATTAATTGTATATGTACCATCTCCGTTGTCACGAATGGAATCTCCAAATACTATTGGTTCATAAGCAGACAATAAGTTACCACTTTGTAGTTGTTTATAATACATTGTTGTGTTATTAACTGCCGCAATGTAATATACACCTGTATTAGTATAATTTTGAGTAGTATTTCTAAATGTATATTTTCCTACCAAATTAGGATAATCTGTTGTACCACTTACTTGGTATGGGTTTACTAATGAATATCGATTAGCAGTTAAAGTACCATAATCAATACTATCCGCATACCAGTATAATGTTCCTAAAGATCTTGATTGTAACATAGTTTGTGTTGTTGTAAAACTTTGACTTGTTGTTCCACTTGTTGAACTATATGCATAAACATCTCCGTACATGTATCCAACATAAGTTGGTGAATTTTCACTTGCATTAAATTGTAGTATTCCAAATTGTGAATAATTGGAACTTGAGTTTAATGGTATTACATAAGCACTAGATGTATTATTATAAGATTCAACTAAATAAAGAGTTTCACAAATACCATTCACATCTGCTAATTTGCAAGTATATTTTCCAACCAATCCAGGTCCATTGCTCTCATTCCACATAGTTTGTTCTGTTGTACCACTAACTTTAAATGTTTCAGTTGAACTATCATATATATAATCAGTTCCATACCAATAATTTGAAGCTAGATTTTGACTCGTTCTTGCTGCATACCCTACATGTGTTCCTCTGGTATTAAGACATTTCCCGTCGTCTGCCTCTCCATTATATATCATTTTTACTCCACCAGTATCTGTTGTTCTTATCATTTGCCAACAGTGATTGGCAAATATAACATTATTTTTATCAAGTATTTGTGTACCTTCAGTGTTATTTTTGGCATACCAGTGAAATATATCTTTAGAAGGAGCTTCTGTAAAGGAATCATGATGTTCACCTGTATACTTCTTAGCTAACCCTCCAGTTTCTGCTTCTTTTGCTAGAACGTTATAAAGAGTTGGTTCATAATACTTTTTGACATTTAAATTACCATTTATATTTAAATTAGTAGAAAGTGTTGAATATCCAATAGATAGAAACATAAAAAGTACTAATAAAATATTTAGTACTAGTTTTTTATTAAATAGTTGTCTTTTCTTAACTATCTTTTTCATTCTACACCTACTATATAAGTATAGTATAAATAAATAATATTTTCAATTATATTTCTCTATAAACTTCATCAAATATAGAGTATAAATAACACTTAACTTTTCTATTAGTTTTTTTCTCTAAATATTTTTTATATCCAAGTAATTGTTTATCATATGATAAATCATCTATATTCTTTAATTTATAATCTATTATTTCTAAATGAGTATTACAATCTATTATTAAATCTATAATACCATGAGAATTATCATCAATAAACTCATATTCTTTATACATTTTATTAGATAATTTATTCTTCATAAAATCACTTTTTAAGAAATTATTAATCTTTTCTTTAACTAAACCAGATACATTATATTTATCTAAATCATAATTACTAAAATTAATAGTTTCTAATATATTATGAACTAAACTACCAAATTCTAAAGTCTTATATTCATCAATATTTATTAGTTGTAATTGCTCTTTAGAATAATGTGTTTTTATAACTTCATTAGTATCTATATTCACTTCTTCTACTAATAAATTATCATTACTTTTTTCTAATTCAATATTTGTATTTTTACTAATTAAATAATCTAAGGAACCTACTATATCTACTTCTTTTACGTATGGAAGTAATATATTATAAATACTTTTAATAATACTTAAAAAAGAATTATATTTCTCTCTTATATATAGAGGTACAATACCAGTAACATAACTTTCTTCTTCTTGTTTAGGAATCACTATAATTATCTTTTCTCTTGCCCGAGTTAAGGCTACATAGAAAAGTCTTATTCTTTCACTTATATCTTCTTTTAAATAATTATTTTTATAAATAGTCTTTAAGAAAGTATCTTTATAATAATTATCAACTTTAGGTAATATAAAACCATATTTATTATCATAAATTATCTTTTCTTTTAAATCCATCTTTGAAAATAAAGAAGAAAATCCCCCAAAATAACATATTGGAAATTCTAATCCCTTAGATTTATGAATAGTCATTATAGATACACTATTACTATTATCATTAAATACATTAAATTTTAAATCATAATCATTTTCAAATATACTATTCAATATATCACAAAAATCATATATAGTTTTACCTATATTTTCATAATTAACACATAAATTATAAAAGTACTCTAATCTAATTCTAAAAGATTTAATATTAGATAAAGTAAGTAATTTATTAGTATAATCAAAAGAATTAACTACATATAAGAAATACTCACTTAAACTATATTTATCTATATAATTAACTAATTCTAAGCATTTCTTATATAACTCCGATTCAAATACCTCATCATTACAAATTAAATCATATATCAATGAATCATCACTATTCCAAAGAAAACTTCTAGAAATAGATGTGAAAGTATAACGAAACTCACTATCGAATCTTTTTTGTTTTATACAAATTAATAGTCTAAATAAATTTCTAATAACTAAACTATCATCATCTTTTTTAAATGATTCATCTTTATGAATATTAATAGGTATATGTAAGTATTCAAACACTTTTTTATATAAAAGAAAATCATGGCTTTTTTCTAAAAGAATTACAAAATCTTTATATTCTGCTTTTCTAAGTATTTTTTTATCTTTATCAAATACTAAGTAATTATCATTTATTTTATTTAAGATATCATACCCTATAATAAATGCTTCTTCTTCACTCTTAGTAAGTTTTCCTAGTTTTTCTAAATCATAAACTAATATATCCATATCATTATTCTGATTAGTTTTAAACTCTTTATCATAAGAAGTATTTCCAAATATCATTCTATGTGATTTACTATAATCTGCTCCTCCTATATCTTGATCCATTATTAAATCAAAAATAGAATTAATATTATTTAAAACTTCTCTTCTTGATCTAAAATTATTTAATAAATCTATTTTTAATCCATACTTAGGATCTTTATATAAGTTATATTTTTCCATAAATAAACTAGGATTAGCATTTCTAAATCTATAAATAGATTGTTTAATATCCCCTACCATATAAACATTATTAGAACTAATTAAAGAAATAAACTTTTCTTGTAAATCAGATGTATCTTGATACTCATCAACTAATATTTCCTTAAAACTATCTGTAAGTTCTACTCTAATATCTTCATTTTCTGATACTATCTTAATAGCTAATCTACTTATATCAGTAAATGTATATAAATTATTATTTTTCTTATATGAATCTAGTTTTTTATCAAATTTCTTTAGTATTTCTACAATAATTTCAATATTAGAAAAAGTACTCTTATATTCTTCAATCATCGAAGAAGTTGATTCATAAACACAATATGCTTTAATACTCTTCGCTATATCAAATATAGTTTGTTTAATTCTTTTTCCTTCTTCAGTAGAACCTTTAGGTACTCTTATACTAGCGTAATCCAAAGCTGTTAAGAAATCATCATAAGAAGATGCATTTAATAATTTAGAAAAATTATCTTCCATTTTTAATACAAATTCGTCTTCAAAATGATTATGTAATTCTAATATTAAATCTCTAATATCTTTTTGTAGACTATAAAGTAAATCCATATATAAAGAAACATAATAATCTATTTTATCTTGTGATAATTCTAAATTACTATAATTATCTAAATAAAATTCTTTATCATATTTCAATTCTATTTTTCGATAAGCATTTAATATATCATCTTTTAGATCTTTATCATCTTTTAGACAAAAATCTCTAATTAGCTTTAAGAATTTTTTATTAGAAAGCATATAGTATTCATCAAATATCTCATCTATTATTTTTTTCTTTTCAATATCTATAATTACTTCATCACAAACACTAATATCACTACTTATATTAGCCTCAGTATGATATTTTTTTAAAATAGAAAGTGAAAATGAATCAAAAGTACAGATATAAGCACCATCTATGTAGTTAGCCTCACTTATTATTTCTGGAGTTGAAAAAATTGCTTTTCTAATTCTATCTTTCATCTCTAAACTAGCAGCACTTGTAAATGTTAAAACTAATAATTCATTTACATGAATACCACTTAAAAGTTTTTGTTTAACTCTCTCAGTTAAAACAGCAGTCTTCCCACTACCAGCTCCTGCCGAAACAATTATATTTTTACCATCTTCAAAAATAGCTTGTCTCTGTTCTTCAGTAAAATGCAATTTATTCACCTCCTAAAAAAGATAAATCATCAACTTTATCTAAATATACTTTATCCCCTTCTTTAGAAAAACATAAATCTCTATAAGTACAATACTTACAAGAAACATTTTCTAAATTATATATTTTAGGATTAATTGAAAAATCCCCACTTATTATTTCATCTCTTTTTTCTTCAATATGTTTTTTAGTAAATTTAACCATTTCATATAATGTATCATTAGAAATTATTTTACTAAATCTAGAAAAACCTTTCTCATCACTATATTTCATACTTTTTATTAATTCACTATCATTATAAGTAGAATCAAATAATTCAAGCACTGAAACATCATCAGTAGAATAACCATTTAAATAATATCTTTCTAGATATTTATTACTATTAACTAAATCATATTTAGGATAATCAAATAATATATTTTGATAATATATTCCTGTAAATATTGGATTATTAAATACTTTAGAATAATGAATTAAATATAAATATACTGGTAACTGCATATGAAGACCATATTTCATAGGTTCTATATGAGTATCAATATTTCCACTTTTATAATCAATAATCGAAAAATATATATCTTCTATCTTTTTATAATACATAATCTTATCAATATACCCAATAAATTTAACAGACACATCACAAGATAAATCCACTTCAAATAGCTTTTCATAATAACTATTATCATAGGCCGTAATTAAATCTTGTTTTTTTAAAACATCTAAAAAGTCTAATATATCTTGTTTAATTCTTAGTAATAATACTTTTTCTTTAAAGTTCAATTCTCTTTTTTCTAAATATTTATTAAACTCTACTAAAAAGTCAAAACCAGGATGTTTATATAATGATAATATCTTATGATATAGACTACCTACAAAAGAAGAAAAAGAATCACTAAATTGATCAAGTTTTAAAACATACTTAATATAGTATTTAAACTTACATTCATTATAAGCATTTAAAGAAGTATAACTTAGTTTTAAAGGATAATCTAAATTAGTTAAATAATGATCATGATTAATTCCCTTAAATGAATTATCATATGTGTTATAAGGGATTGTATAATGATTATTTAATAGCTCTAAAACATCGTCTTTTACTCCATAAACATAATAATCATCTAGTTTTTCTCCAAGTAAAATCTTATTATAATAATTTGAATAATTATAATTAAATTTATAATCTTTAATTACCTCTAAATTTAATTCATTTATTAAATAAGATGGATAATAACTATTAAATGGACTTTGTAATTTATAGGATAAATATAAATTATTAATATTACTTAGTAAATATACTAAACACTTCTTTTTTCGGTTATTTATATAATTAGTATCATACATAGATAATTCGCATTTTATACTATCACTTATAAAAGAATCATCTCTTTCCATCTTAGGTAAAACATCTTGATTAAATCCTAAAACAAAAACATAATCAGAATCACTAAAAGGATAAGTTAAATCTTTAATAGTAACCGCCTTATCTAATTCTTTATTATCATAATAAGTATTTTTTAACTCATGAATAAGAATCTTTTTATAGTATTCATCATCTCTATTAACATAAACTAATTTATTTAAAACAGAAACTAACTTCTTTAAAACAGGATTATTACTTTCTAAATCTAAATTACCATTCTCTAAATAATCTTTAACTAAGCTATTTCCAATAATACTTCTCTTAAATGGAATATTAATAGGTATCTTATAGTAAGAAAACAAATTATTAAGAGTATAATAGTATTCTTCACTTACATTACATAGAAAAATATTATTTATTGAAACTCCTTGTTTTAATAATTTAATTATTTCTAAACATACATAATTTACTTCATCTTCCATACTCTTAAATTCATAAACAGAACTACTAATCTTACTATCAGGAAAAGTAACTTTATAATTTAATACTTCTTCCATGTATAAATCTAAATCATAATAATTAGAAACAACTATTTCTTTACCATCAATATAATCTTTAAAAGAATTATTATAATAAAGTAAATCATTATTATTTAATTCAATTTTTAAATTACGAAGAAATTCAATTTTTTTACTATTATAAGTTTTAGAAACATCAATTGTATATAAACTATCTAAATATTTTATACAAACATCGATATCATAATTATATTTTTTCATTAAATAATAAATAGCTTTATAATCATAACTGAAATAATAATTATCCAAGAATTCTTTTTTCGTATAATACTTAATAGATTCTAAATCACTATTAAAAGAATTAGTCTTTAATAAACTAGTTTTATAATCATTAGGACAAATTATAATTCTATCGTTCATAATAATTCACCATATCTATATTAACATAAAAACAAATAAAAAATAAGCAACTAGTGCTTATTTTTACGGTTGTATTATAAATAGTGTTGGTGAGTGTAAATTCACTACACTATTTTTATTTATTAAAAAGACATAGATTTGATACAATGTAATTGGTCAATAAAACATTGAAAGGAATAAATCTATGTCTATGAATAATTATATATTAAATTTACTAAACATTGAAGATAAAAATATTTTTATTTTACCTAATATTGAAGAAAGAGTTATTAAAAATAAGAAATATAAGATTATTGAGGGATTTTTAACTTATATTCCTGATTATTGTCCTTGTTGTGGTTGTATTAATGAATCCCATAACGATATCATAAAATGGGGATATAGAAAAAATTGTAAAATAAAAATTCCTAAGATTTCGAATTGCTTTTCTTTATTAATTCTTCACAAACAAAGATTTTTTTGTAGAAACTGTAATAAATCTTTTATTGCTGAAACTAGTTTAATTGATAGAAATAAAAATATTTCTAATAATACTGAACTTCAAATAAATCTTGAATTGATGACAAAACAAAGTGAAAAAGATATTGCTAAAAGATTAGATGTTTCTACTTCTAAAATTGACAGAAAACTAACTGAAATTTCTTCTCATACTGTTTTAAGACATTCCACTCTTCCAAAATCTATGAACTGGGATGAGTTTAAAGCGACTCGTGATACTAAAGGAAAAATGGCTTTTATTATCACAGATAACGATAATGGAAATATTTTTGATATTCAAGATTCTAGAAAATCTATTGATTTAGATAAATATTTTAGAAGATATTCTAAAAATGAAAGAGACAAAGTTAAGCATATATCTATTGATTTTTATTCCGGTTATATATTCTTGGCTAAAAAATTATTTAAAAACGCTGAAATATCAATAGATAGATTTCACATAGTTATTCAAGCATATAATGCTTTAAATACTACTAGAGTTAAACTTTGTTATAAGTCTAATCCTAATTATAATAAGTTAAAAGATTATTGGAAATTAATTGTTAAAAATGAAAATGAGTTATCTGATAAAAAAAGATACTCCAAACATTTTAAAAAAGAACTATCTCAAAAAGAAATTGTACAATACTTAATTAATACAAATTTAGAATTGAAAGCTACTTATGAATGTTATCAGGGATTAATTAACTCTTTAAAAAATAAAGATTTTAATAAATTTAAATCAATAGTATTACATTCAAATACAAACGTTTCTAATAAGATGAAACAAGCTTTAAAGTTATATAATGATAATTTAAAATATATAGAAAACTCATTTAAATATGATATAAATAACGGAATTATTGAAGGAACAAATAATTTAATTAAATGTCTAAAACGAATTGCTTTTGGCTATAGGAAATATGATCATTTTATTGCCAGAATATTTTTAATTAAAGGCATTATAAAAGAGTGATTAAAAATCACTCTCTATAAACAATTCATTTATCAAATTTATTGTTCACCAACACTATTTGACAAAGAACC
>JAFVEF010000048.1 GCA_017478105.1 Bacilli bacterium
GATATCGGTTAATCTTTCAAGTAAATCTCCATAAAAGTCTAAACTACAAGTTCCGTATATTGATAATATATTTTTCTTATTCTCATAATTAATAACGATATCAAATTCATCATTTGTATCAACCAATTTAACTTCCCATTCATACTTCTTTCTCAAATCGATTTTATTATTTTTAAGAAGAGTTTTGAATTTTTCTTTTGTTTGTACAGAATATGGATATTCATCGAACAAATCCCAATAATCTATTAAAATTTCATTATCACTACTTTTCTTTTTATCAATAAAAACTACTTCCGAAAATTCGTATTGAAAATTGAATAAAATTTTACGAAGAAATTCTAAGTCTATTTTAGAATCAAATTCCAATTTAGTTGTAACTTCAATAGCGATTGTTTTTTGCAATTCATCAATTATTTTCATGATTTCCCACCATATCCATTAAATGATTTATTTCTATATAAATAGTCCCTCTTATATTATCAATAATATTTTGATTTTTAATAGTAAATATACCATATTCATTAGCAAGCATATCGACAAGTTCATCAGTAAGTCTATTAGAAGTATTTATTGCAATAAAATATTTATTTGGAATCAACGTAATACACACAGAATTATCAGGATTAACTTTATCTATCTTAATATCATAATTATTTTTAGAAATATTTTCTAATATCTCATGTTTAATATTTTCAGATTTAGTGTTAATCATCGTTCACTCCCACTCCTCTCTAGCTTTCTCTAACTTTTCTAATGCTTTTTCATATCTCTTTCTCAAAGATTCTCTATGCTCGTCTGTAAATCTTGCCATTCTATTTTCATCTAAGTTATCTCTAATATCGTATATCTTTACAATAGTAGCATACTTATTCTTACATACTTTATCAATATACTGATTATAAGTATCTTCTTTTCTTCTAGTAAGAATATCTACAGCCTCGGCTACTTCTTCTCCAAACTCAGATATATAACTTCTTTTAATCTGCTCATATCTTTCTTTAATCATTTGATTAATAGATATTTCAGAATAATCAAAACTTAATCCCCATAATCTTAAATCATCTATTTTAGATTCAATTGTATCGTGTAATAATGCTATAATATAGCACTCTTCAAATTCTTTTATATTAGGACACTGATCGCTCATATCATCAGCATACCAAGCAGCTACTCGATATGGATGAAGTATATACGGTACTCCTATACCATCTTTCTGATCTTTATGGATGTCATTAGCAATTTCTAATGCTAATACAATCTTATCTGTATAATAGTTATACCAATAAGACAACATAATTCTCACCTCTATAAATTGATAAATAAGATAAGCCCACTCACTAAGAGTGGGCTTATCTAGTCAAATGGGTACTGTTGTTGACCAGTAACATCATTTATCACCCTCTTTCTTATTAATAAAATAAAATGTATATTTATTCTTACATTTATACTTTTTTAGTCTTTCCAAATACAAAATCTAAATAGTCTGGAAGATTTTTATATCTTCTTTCAATATGTCTTTCTATCTGTTTATCTCTAAATCCATGATGTGTATCTTTATATTTATTTTTTTGAATTATATAAGATCCAAACTTAGTATATATAAATCTCATAGATGGATTAAACTTACATATTGGTATTATTATATTAGGAGCATTTAATGTATTGTCGGATATAGTGGTTGTATCTTCAAAGGTAGTTTCAACACTAAGTTTTATCATATCCATTTTTATCACCTCCTCAATTATATAATATCTAAATTAAAGATAATTTAAATAATGAGTGAGAGCATATGCTCTCACTCATATTCTTTCTTTTTGTTTAATAGGAGACTTATTCACCATCCACCACAATGCTGATTATGACAAGTTCCACCATGGCAGCTTTGGCATGCGAGTTGGCAGGATGTTTGACATTTAGTCATGCAAGTTGTCATGCACGCTAACTCGCATGCCGATTGGCACCCGATTTCGCACGTAGTCTGGCACGAAATTTGACATCCAATTTGGCACTTAAGCTCGCATTTTGTCTGGCAATTAATTTCACATTTTGTCTGGCACCCGATTTCGCACGTAGTCTGGCATGTCAATTGACATAGTGCTTGGCAATTAAGCATGCACGATTTTTGGCATGCCGTTTCGCAAGCGGTCATGCATGCTAACTCGCACGATGTCTGGCAACTAATTTCACACTTAGTTTGGCATGCTGCTCTACACTGAATTTGTTTTGCTGTCATGCACGCTAATTCACACGCTGTCTGACACTGTAATTGGCACTGCGTTTGGCAGCTGGTCATGCACGTTAACTGACACGCCCGCTGGCACTTTAACTGACACTGAAGCTGGCAGCTTGTTTTACATCGCCCATTATCATCCCATAAAGTATTAGCTTTAGGGTCTAATTTTTCTGATATTGCTTGGCATGCTTGAATAAAGACAGCCACATCACTAGCTTTAACTATATTACCTGATGCTACGGTAGGAATATCAGCCATAGTAGCACCAGCTCTATCCACTAATTTATTCATTGCTATTGCTACTGCATTAACATCTGAAGCATATAAAGGTGCATTACTGTTTATTAAACTAGATTTTGCAGTAGTAAGATTCTTTTTAGTTGTAGTATCTGTAATACCAGACATCTGCTTAGTTGGATTTAGGTTGTCATTGGTCTTTCTAGCTTCTTCATTTTCTGCTTGTGTCTCTATAGAATCTAATTCTTCTAAGTTTACAAGCATAATATCTATAACAGTACTAAACCAACTTCTTTTAACATGCTCATCTGCTTGAGGAGCATC
>JAFVEF010000049.1 GCA_017478105.1 Bacilli bacterium
ATTATGAATTATATGATTCATCACAAGTATTTAACTTCTTATATAGAGATAATTACATTAAAATCACATAAAAAAAGAAAATCAAACTTATTATAAAATTCAATTTCCTTAATTATCTCCCCCAAAACTCTTTACACTAACTAAAAGTATACAAACTTAAATAAACAATTAAAAATATCAAATTTTTTGAATTTTTGGTATCTGTATGGTATTAGAAAAAAGCCAAAACTTTGCGAATCCATATAAAATAAAGTGACCTAGTCTCACGACTAGGTCTTCAGGGGGTCGCGATTTAATAGACCTTTTGCTTATTAAAACTTGTTAAATCAATATAATCGCTAACCCTCTGTATTATAATTTTTTACCACTTTTTAAGTTTTTTTACTATTTATAGAACCTAAATAGAACCTAAAACCTATTTAGGTTTTATTAACTGATTTTATTATAAACACGATCATTATACATAATTCCACCATTTACTACATCTAAATCATGTTCCTCATCAAGTTTTTCACAACTACCTTCTGCATTAAGATCAACCATAGCTTTTTCGCATTCTTCCTTTGTTTTCATTCCAAAAACTCTAGTTGTCTTAACACCATTTTCTTCGACTACTCCTCCAACAAATGTATATGTTGTAACTGATAAAACTTTTTCAGACTTAATTTTCCATGTACAATTTGTAGAATATAATAACTTACATGAACCATCTTCATTTAATCTTATATTTTCATCCATCATCTTTCCACTAGTTGAATAATAATTAGCATGATATATTCCTGCATATTTTTTACTATCTTCATTTACTACTGAAGTATCCTTTTCCTTACTATCTGTTTTACTTAATTCTTTAATTCTTATTCCTTGTATTACGGTAACAATTAACAATACAATTATAATGGCAGATAGAATATAAACATTTTTTTTCATATATGCTCACTCCTAGGTTTTATTATACCATAATTTAAAAAATAAAATCTAAAAACCTATTTAGAGATTTTTAGATTAATTTTTCTATATGTTAATAGTAAAACTAGCAATAAATTAAAATAAATCATATTTTGCTTTAAATATAACATTTTAAACTCTACAAAATTAGAACCATACGGATCACCAGTATATTTATTAAAAAATAAACTAGTATCAAATGTGAATCTACATAGAATATAACTTATTATCAAAAAAGATAATATACAAATAATTATATAAGCTCTATTATTATTGATGGGATTCTTTTTAATAAAGTCTTTAGTAGTTAATACTATTACTACAACCAATAACACTAAATATAGCAAGTGACTCCAACTAACCATATTAAAGTAAGAATATACATTTAAAAAACAAACAATTAATAATAATAAAATTCGAACAATATTTAACCCCTTATTCATGTATATCACCTACTTCTATTACTAATTCTGTTAAATATGCTAATTGAGATAAATCACCACGTAATTTATAAACAGCACCTCGTATTTCCATATTATCAATAGAATAAAATTCATTTTCATTTGCAAAAGGATTAGAATTATATTGATATGAAGTATAAGTTCTTAAGAAATCAGCAGAATGGGTAGCAGTAAAAAAGTTATCAATCATAACATTTCTATACTCACTAGTTAGACCATGATCAGAATATTTTTCTAATATTTTTTCAGTATCCAATTGTGCAGTTAAAACATCACCGTTACCACAAAAAGTAAAAATATCATTTACAGTGTATTTAATGTCTCTCTTATTAATAACATAATCAAATACTGTTTCATTTTTAATATCTAAATAATTATTTTCTAAATTTTCAATTATTTTTTCATAATCTTCAATAGAATAATTACCTCTATTTTTCTTTATGATATTTAGATTATTATCAATAGTCTCCATTCTTTCAGTTACTCTTTTATATGTCTCTCTATCTATACTTAATGTATATTCTTTATTAACATATATAATATGAACAATATTAAAATATAAAAGTAATACAAATATAAATACAACTGCTCCAACAATTATTTTATTAATAATAGAAATGACATTTTCTTTAGTGATTTGTTTTGAAATATTCATACTATCACGAACATAATCGTCTGCTTCTGTAATAGGAATTACCTCATTTTCAATTTCTCTTCCTTTTAACAATTCAAGAATAGAACATCCAAGTTCTTTAGAAAGTATTTCTAAAATAGAAACATCAGGACATCCTTGTCCTCTTTCCCATTTAGAAATGGCTCTATCAGTAACTCCTAATTTTTCAGCGAGCTGCTTTTGAGTAAGATTTTTATCTTTTCTTTTTTGTTGAATAAAACTACCAATTTTATCATAATTCATTTCATCCTACACCTACCTTGTAATAAGTATATAAAAATAATTGTTTTTTTTCAACAAACGCTCCGTTGAGTTTATCCATTTCGATCAAAAAAAATTTAATATTTTACAAAATTCTCTGAATATCACTCTAAACAGCACCATTTAACAAACTTCGTAAACCTTTATATTATAAAGGTAAAGTAGACTTTTTAGGTAGCTAAAATCGACAATAATTTCGACATACTTTTCGACAAACATTTCAACATTGATTTCTACAGAGCAAGGATTTATAATGGTTATAATAAGGAATAATTATCTATATTAGATATATTTTCAATACATTTTATTCTCTAAATAGCATTAAAAATCAACGGTTTAGAAAAGTGACACTTTTTTGATACTGAATTGGTACTTTTTTGCTATTGCATTAAATTTGTCAAGTGTTAAAATGATTATAATAAGGAATAATTATCATAGATATGGAGATATTTTCCCTATATTTATACTCTAAATAATTAATGGTAGAAGAAAAACTTCTACCTTTTTTGTTTGGGGATTGGGGTGTCCCCCATAATGTATTAGGATAGACATAATGTTTCATTTGGGTATACAAATACGTTGCTTGCTTATTAAAAACTATTTTTTTATAGAGAAAACAAACAAGCAACGTATTTGTAGTGCATTTTTTCAAAGACTCAACAAACACTATATGGGGGCGCCCCAATCCCCGAATTTTCATAAGGAGGTTTAAACATGAAATATGATACTAGTTAATCAATAATATATGCAGTGAGAAATCACTGCTTTTTTTGTGTAATTTTTTAGAAAGGAGGGATAATATGGAAAAGTTTATTAGAATACCTATGGAAGTATTAAACGATGAAAATATAACTTCATCAGCTAAACTTTTATTAGGTGTAATCATATCTTTTAGTAATAATGACTATAAAGTTGCTTTTGCTAGTAATGCTAAATATGCTAGAGCATTAGATTTATCAGCAAGAACAATAACTAGATTAATCAAAGAATTAAAAGATCAAAATTATATATCTATAAGATATGATTATTACGGAACAAGAAGAGATATATCTGTTAACTATAGTCATGAAAGACTAAAGTAATAGACAATTATGACTAGTTATTTAGTCAAATATAACTACTATATAATATAAAATATTAAATAATTTATAAAATAAATAAATTATATAATTAATTATTAATAAATTAAGGAGGTTCAAATGAATAATTATATAAATGAAATAATTTTATCTGGAAAAATTTTATCAATTATTGTTAATGAAAAACATATTGTTTTAAGTATAGAAAATCAAATATTTAATAATAAAATAGCTTTTATCAGTTTAAGAGCATACAAAGATCTTTATGAAAAATATAAAGATCTTTTTTTTATAGATAATTTTATCTTTATAAAAGGATATGTAAATTCATATAAAGATAAAAATAATAAAATTAATAATTACATATTAATAACTCAAATCAGTGATTCCATAGAAGAACTAAATACTTCTATGCCACATATTCGATACGATGAAGATGGAACTATGGTATGGAATGGAACTAGATGTGAGATAGAACCATTAACTAATCAAGAAGATATAGAATTTATGAATAATTTTTGTAAAGAGTTTGGGGGTGAAGATAATGACAGCTAAAGAAACATTAGAATTAATATCTAAACAATGGTGTACTATTGAAGACTTGAAAAAGTTATCGAATCTTGGAAATAACAACGTATATAGGCTTAAAAAGGAAATACAGGAAGAATTAGAAGCAAATGGGTATATTCTACCAAAAGGACTAATTCCAATGTGTGAGGTCGTTAAAAAGCTAAAAATCGATATAGACTATTTAAACAGGCTAGCCAATTTATCATAGGCCTATTTTTTATTTTTGCAATTTTATGGTATTATTCAATTAGCAAAAGGTCTAGTAAATTGGTTTAACCATTAAAGGAGGATTATAAATGTCAGTTAACCAATGTACTAAAGAGAATGCAACATCTAAAGGATATAGATGGTATTATCAAGTTTATTATTTCGATGAAAATGGTAAACAAAGAAAATATCATTCAAAAAAATTTGCTACTAGAAAAGAAGCTCAAGTTGCTGAAGCAAATAGACTTCGTAAAATGAGAAGAAAAGAAATTAATATTACCGATATGACTTTTATTGAATTGTATGAAGAATTCTATGAATATAAATCAGATAAAGTAAAAGAAACAACTTTAAAATCATATCGAGAAAGAATTAATTCTCTAGAGCCAATTCATAATGTAAAAATTAAAGATTTTGATATTAATCATTACTTATCTTGGAGAAGATGGATGTCTAAAAGAGATTGTGCTATTAAAACTAAAAATGGATATCATAAATTCTTTAAAGAGATTCTTAATTATGGAACTAGATGGCATGATTTCAATTTTACACAAATATATAATAAAATGGAAAAGTTTGTAGATCCCAATGCTTTACCAAAAGAAATGGAATTCTATACTCTAGAAGAATTTAAACAATTCATATCATACGAAGATGAAATTCTATTTAAATCAGCATTTGAAGTTTTATATTTTTGTGGATTAAGACTAGGAGAATTAAGAGGTCTTACATGGGATAATATTAATTTTGAAGAAATGACTTTATCTGTTAAGAAAAATGTAGTCACAGTCGATGGTAAAGTTTATGTAACAACTCCAAAAAGTAAAAAAAGTGTTAGAACCATACCACTTACTCAAACACTTGCTGATGATTTAAAGATTCTAAAGAGTAATTGTAAAAAATATTTTGGATTTAATAATAAATGGTATGTATTTGGAGATGTTAAACCCATTACTCAAGAAAGAATGAGAGTTAGAAAAAATCTTCTAGCTAGTAAATCTGGGGTAAAACCAATAAGACTACACGACTTTCGACATTCTTGTGCTTCACTTCTTATCAATAATGGAGCAAATATCATGATAGTTGCAAAATATTTAGGACATACAAAAATAGATGAGACCTTAAACACATACTCTCATCTATTCAAAAATAAAATGGAAGATATAGTCAAAATAATGAATACTTTGTACTAATCTTTTTAATTTTTTCAAAAAAATAGAACCTAAAATAGAACCTAAATTCCAAATTTTTAAGTCTTAAATTCCTAAACCCATTGATATATAAGGATATAAAAAGTGACCTAGTCTCACGACTAGGTCTTCAGGGGGTTCGGTTGAATATACTCTAACATTTAACCGTTAGAGATATCGGCGTGATATACACCACGCATCTTAATCATAAGGTATATTTAAAAAAAAGTCAATTGACTTTATAAATTTTTTAAATAAAAAATGGTTAAAATTTTAACCATTCGTAATTGATGATATTAACTCTTTCTTTAAATCATCATTATCATATTCTTCATTAAGTAAATATTCTTTAGAATCTTTCTTTGCTTGAAGAAGAATTTTATAATCACTTCTTATATTAGCAATTTTAAAGGTCATATCACCACTTTGTTTAGTACCAAATAAATCACCATGTCCACGTAATTTGAAATCCTCTTCTGAAATAACAAATCCGTCATCTTCTCTTTCCATGATTTTTAATCTTTCTGTATCACTATCACTAATCAAAATACATTGACTTTTACTAGTACCTCTACCAACTCTTCCACGTAATTGGTGAAGAGTAGATAAACCAAATCTATCAGCATCAAAGATTACCATAGTAGTAGCATTAGGAACATCAACACCAACTTCAACTACTGTTGTGGAAATAAGAATTTGTACTTTATTATCCTTGAATTGTTCCATAATAATATCTTTAGCCCCATTAGCCATTTTTCCGTGAACAATATCTATTTTGTACTTATCTTTAAAAGCTAATTTCATCTGATCTCTTAATTCATTAACTGTTGTTAAATCACTATTTTCACTCTCTTCTATTAAAGGAGCAATCACATATACTTGATGATTATTCTGTAATTCTTCATACATCATTTGTAAAACATCTTTTATTTCATTAGTTCTTTTAACATATGTATCTATCTTTTGACGTCCTTTAGGTCTTTCTTTTATAGTAGAAACATCCATATCTCCAAATATTGTTAAAGCATAAGTTCTAGGAATTGGAGTCGCACTCATATATAATACATCAGGTTTAATACCTTTATTTTGTAAGTTAGCTCTTTGATGAACTCCAAAACGATGTTGTTCATCAGTAATAACAAGCCCTAAATTATTATAATTAACTTCATCTTGAATTAATGCATGAGTTCCAATTACCATATGAATTGACCCATCTTCTAATCCTTTATATATTTCATTTTTTTCCTTCTTAGAAGTAGATCCAGTAAGTAAAGCAACTTTAATCTTTTTATCTTTAAAAAACTTAATTAAGTTATTATAATGTTGTGTTGCTAAAATCTCAGTTGGAGCCATTAAAGCACTTTGATACCCACATAAATAATTAGCATACATCGCCACAAATGCCACAACAGTCTTACCAGAACCAACATCTCCCTGTAATAATCTATTCATTCTAGAAGAAGATTCTAAATCTTTTAAAATATCTTCTATTGCTAATTGTTGATCATTAGTTAATTTAAAAGGTATTTTATCCATAAATTCTTTTAATTTATCACGATCAATAACTCTAACTAAACCATTCTTCTTCTTTTTATTTTGTATTTTCAAATAATTAATTTTAAACATAAATTGAAATAATTCTTCATATTTCAATCTAATAGTAACCTCTTTTAATTTTTCAGGAGTACTAGGATTATGAATAATATTTAGAGCTGTCTTTTTATTAACAAAATTATATTTTTCTTGAATATAAGAAGGAATATAATCCATAATATCTCTACCATACATAAGTAATGCCATATTAATATAAGTAGACATATTCTTATTAGTTAATCCACTAGTACAATGATAAACTGGTTCTATTTTTTCTTTATTACTAAGTGTCCCCATCTTTATATCATTAGCAGTAATAACATTTTTCTTCTTATCAAGTTTCCCAATAACAATAACATCAGTACCAACTAATAATTTACTCTTTAAAAAAGCTCTATTAAATATAGAAACCCCAACAACTCCAGAAGCAGTAACAAGACGAAAATTCATTTTATTAAGTCCTGCTTTAAAACGCATTAAAATAGGAATACTTTCAATTTTCCCATCGATTATAATCTTTTCTCCATCCTCAACCTTACCAAGTTCATCACGCTTTAATACTTCATAACGAAAAGGATAATGAGTAACTAAATCATAAACACTATTAATACCTATTTTATTTAATAAAGATAGTGATTTAGGTCCAATCCCTTTAACATCTTTTAACTCTGCCATACCACCACTTCCTTCTTCGCATATTATACCATAAAATGATCCTTTTTCAAACAGAAAACCTATTTGTTATAAATTATTTTTATAGTAATTCCTAAATATTATAAATGATTATTCTAACAAATAAAAAAAGTAATTTTTTTTCACTATTTTTATTGACAAAATACCCCTTTTAGATTAGTATATAAATCACCAATTCGGAATTAGGCGAATTGGTCGCTAGTATCACACTAGCCAACCCCTTTTTATTCTTTTTGGAAGCAGACCTCAGGGGGTTCTGCTTCTTAGATAAAAATAAAAAAAGACGTGCCGACGTCTTTTTTTTATTGTAAAGTCTTTCTACTTACATATTCATAATAATAATCAATAAAAAAAGACGTATAAACGTCTTAATACTAATTATTAGAAGTAATAAAGTCTAATAAATAAACAAAAAAGTATCCGAAGAAATAAGCAAGTATTAAACCTAAAGCATACAATAACGCCGTAACTATATTACCCATAAATATAAAATATAAAAATAAAATTGCAGCTATAACTAAAATAATACGAATAACCCAAGTAGATACAGACGCAAGTAATGAAAAAGCATCATAAGTACTTTCACTTACTTCATATTGATCATCTCTAGAATAATAATTATTATCTTTCATAATATCCCCCTTCAAATTACGCTATAATTATACCACATTTTATTAAAAAAATAAAGTAAAACCTCTATTTTTGAGGTTTTACTTATTTTTTACTCACTACTTCTAGCTTCTAATTTTTTATAATAATCATAAGTACTTTCAGCTTGTTTCTTATTTTTATCTAATAATACTTCACTATTTTTATTAAGCTTTTTCAATGAACGATATCTATCTTCTCCAAGCATAAAATCATCAAATTTAGTAAAATCAGCTCCACTATCAACTTTAAATTCTAAATTTTCAGGATTGTAATGGAATAATGGGAAGTATCCAGACATAGTAGCATCTTTTTCTTCTTGAATACTATTTTTCATTCCTTTAATTATTCCCTGAGCAATACAAGGAGCATAACAGATAACTAAACTTGGTCCATTATATGCCTCAGCTTCTTTTAAAACTTTAATAGCTTGCATTGGATTAGCACCTAAAGATATAGTTCCTACATAAACATGTGGATAAGCTAGAGCCATTTTAGCTAAATTCTTTTTCTCAGTAACTTTACCAGAAGCTGCAAACTTCGCAACTGCACCAGTTCTTGTAGATTTAGAAGCTTGCCCACCAGTATTAGAATAAACTTCTGTATCTAATACCAAAATATTTACATTTTCATGATTTGAAATAACATGATCAATTCCATTATATCCAATATCATATGCCCAACCATCTCCACCTATCATCCATACAGATTTAGGTAAAATAAAGTCTTTTAATTTCTTTAATCTATCTATCTTAGTATCATCAATTATTTCTAATAGTTTACTTCCAGTATCATAATTTATATTTTCACAATATGCTTTATAAATATCTTTTTCACTTTTCTTAACATCATTTAAATTATTTTGAATAAGTGAAACTATTTGTTTTTTCATAACTTCATCAGCTATTTTCATACCAAATCCAAATTCAGCATTATCTTCAAATAAAGAATTAGCCCAAGGAATTGAATATGGCATAGATGGCATACTAGCACCATAAATTGAAGAACATCCAGTTGCATTCGCAACAATCATTCTATCACCGAATAACTGTGTTAAAAGCTTTAGATAAGGTGTTTCTCCACATCCTGCACATGCTCCAGGAAATTCAAATTTAGGTTTAACAAACTGGCTTCCTTTAACTGTATTAGTAGGCATAACATTTTTCTTTTCTTTTACTTCATTAAATAAATAATGTCCTGCTTCGTTTTTCTTTTCAGCTTCAAGTTCATTCTTCATTTTCATAACTAGTGCCTTAGCCCCATTTTTACCAGGACATATTTCACTACATAATGAACAACCTGTACAATCTTCAACACTTACTCCTATAGTAAACTTATAATCATGGTCTTTAATATTAGCATCTACTAATTGTTCTTGTACAGAATTAGGTGCATCAATTACCTCTTTTTCATCTAATAAGAATGGTCTAATAACAGCATGAGGACATACTAAACTACATAGATTACAATTTATACAATTTTCACTATTGTAGCAAGGAGCCATCTCACTATTATTTCTTTTATCAAACTTTGAAGTACCAGCACTCATCTCTCCATTAGACATCTTAACAAAACTACTAACAGGTAGACTATCACCTTCCATAGAATCAATTACTTCAAATAAATCTTTTTTAGGAGTAATTTCCCTATCATAATCAACTGAAGGAATCTTAACTGGAATTAAACACTCTAAACAAGAATCAATCGCTTTAATATTCTTTTCAACAATTCCTCCACCTTTATTTGCAAACTTAACACTTAAATTCTCTTTTATCTTTAAAACTGTAAAAGAATGATCTACTATCTTTCCAAGTTTAAATATAAGTGTTTCCATAATAGTACTAATTTTTCCAGGTAATCCACATTCACTAGCAATTCCACTCGCATCAACAATAAACATTTTAACATGCTTATTCTGAAGAATAGTTTTATCATGATTACTCATCATACTAAGTACTTCATCAGGATTCTTATTAGTATTTAATAAAAATAATCCCTTATCTTTTATCTTTTCTAACATCTTTAATCTTTTTAAATAAGAATCTTTAGTACATACAATCAAACTAGCATTTTCAACATAATAAGTAGATTTTATTGGATGTTTACCAAATCTTAAATTAGAAATAGTAACTCCACCACTCTTCTTAGAATCATATTGATAATAACCTTGTACATATGCATTTGTATAAGTACCAGTAATTTTCATAATATCTTTTGAAGCAGATACCATTCCATCACTACCAAATCCATATATCAAGAATTCAATATTATTACTTGGTAAAATAAATTTCTCATCATACTTAACACTTAAATTAGTAATATCATCTACTATTCCTAAAGTAAAATTACTATGAACATCTCGAGTATCTAAAAAATCAAATAATCCCTTTATCATTGCAGGTGTTGTATTTTTAGAAGATAACCCATATCTACCACCATAAACACTAACTTTAGCATCAGCTTCTTTTATAGTCTTACAAACATCTAAATATAAAGGTTCTCCACTACTTCCTGCTTCTTTGGTACGATCAAGTACCGCAATCTTTTTAACAGATTTAGGTAAAGCATTTAAAAAATACTTTGTACTAAATGGTCTATATAAATGTACTTCTAATAATCCAACATTTTCATGTCTTTCATTAACTAAATAATTTACAGTTTCTAAAATTGTTTCACAAACAGAACCCATCGCAACAATCACTTTAGTAGCAGTAGGACTACCATAATAATTAAATGGGTGATATTCACGTCCTGTAATCTTAGAAACTTTTTCCATATAATCATTTACTATATCAGGAAGTTTATCATAATATATATTTCTTACTTCAGTTGCTTGAAAATATATATCATCATTTTGAGCAGTACCTCTAATAGTAGGTTTATTAGGATTCATTGCTCTAGATCTAAATTCATCTAATGCTTTATTATCAATTATTTTTTTTAATTTTTCAGTATCAATAACATCTACTTTTTGTAATTCATGACTAGTTCTAAAACCATCAAAAAAGTTTAAGAAAGGAACACTACCTTTAATTGCTGATAAATGACTAACTCCAGTTAAATCCATAACTTGTTGTACAGAACTAGAGGCAAGCATCGCAAAACCAGTTGCTCTAGTAGCATAAATATCCTGATGATCTCCAAAAATAGATAACGCATGAGTTGCTAAACTTCTTGCCGCAACATTTATAACACAAGGTAATTGTTCTCCTGCAATTTTATACATATTTGGAATCATCAAAAGTAATCCCTGTGATGCTGTATAAGTTGTTGTTAAAGCTCCTGCTTGTAAAGAACCATGAACCATACCAGCAGCCCCAGCTTCACTTTCCATTTCAACAACCTTAACAGGTGTTCCAAAATAATTTAACTTTCCCTCACTACTCCATTTATCAGTTAACTCTGCCATTGGAGAAGCCGGTGTAATAGGATATATTCCTGCTACTTCAGTAAAATTATAAGATACATAAGCAGCTGCTTCATTACCATCCATTATTTTCATCATAATAATACCCTCCCTATTATCAATCATATTTATTATAACACAAATAAGAAAAAAAATAGAACAAAGTTCTATTTTGATAAATTATCAACTGAAATATCATCTTTAGTAATTGTCTTAAGAATATCTCTTCTTTTCTTATTCTTAGTATTGCTAGCATGTTTAATAATAGTTTTTTCATATACATTTCTAACAAATCTAGCATTACCAAAATTCTTAGTATCTTTATATTCTCTAATAATATCTCTTAATTTTAAAATTGCATCATCATTAGCAACAAATCCAGCTTTAGTAACCATACCTTTAAAGATTTCAACTAATTCATCTTCAGTATAATCATCAAATTCAAAAGTATAACCTATTCTAGAAACTATACCAGAATTTGAATCTAAAAACTTTTGCATCTCTTTTGTATATCCCGCAAAAATAACTACTAAATTATCACGATTATCTTCCATTGCTTTTATTAAAGTAGCAATAGCTTCATCATTATAAGAACTATCATTAGTTGACGCTAAAGCATAAGCTTCATCAATAAATAATACTCCACCCATTGCTTTTTCCACAACATTCATAACTTTAGGTGCTGTTTGTCCAACATATTCAGCCACTAAATCCTTAACTGTTACTTCTAATAGCTTATTTTGTTTAATAAATCCAAGTTCATACAATATATTAGAAACTAATCTAGCCACTGTAGTCTTACCAGTACCAGGATTACCTAAGAAAACCATATGTAGATTAACACTTTTTAAATTAAAATCTTTATTCTTCTTAATAAAATTCATATAATCTACTAATTCATATAAAGTCTTTTTAACTTTCTTTAATCCAACTAATTCATTTAATTCTTTAAATACCTCATCAATTGTCTTAGTACTCTCAACTAAAGGTAATTTATGATTAAATAATATTTCTCTACATAAATTATCTCTATAAGAAGGATAATCCATATCCGTTTTTTCAAATGTATTAGTAATATAATCTAAAATACTAATTTTAAAATCATCATCTAAATTAGAATCCTTATCTACAATACTCAATACTTCATTATAAATATCATTAACTGAAGGATTAATACCATTAATTCTAAATGGAAAATATTTATTCATTAAACTACTATCATTTTGGAAGAATAAATCAATCTCTTCCTTAGTCCCACTAATAACAATAATCTTTTTATTTTCTAATAATTCTTTTAAAGTAAAAAACAATTTCTTAATATAATTATTATCTTTCAAATTGATACCAGTAATATCACTAAATACTATAATATCTTTATCCTTAAAAACATCTAAATTATCTAAATTATAAAAAGACATTTTCAAGACACTATTCGAACTAATATACTTAGTTTCAGTGATCATACTAATAAAGTTATCAACTACTCTAGTAATAGTCTCTTTATTATCAGATTCAATTATAATTGAAAATGGTAAAAATACTTTTTTTCCATCTTTATAATCAATCATATATTGATACATATTATTAAGTAATTTCAAAGATTCATCATCTACTAATAAATTACTAAGATCAATAGTATTAGATTCTATTTCTACCTCTTCATTTTTCTTTTCATTATATTTTCCAAAAAAATCTTTATATACATCTTCCAAAACATCTTTGTTCATTTTATCACCTCTAATAATAAAGCGACATAAGTCGCTTTTATTATTTCTTCAAATTAATTTCTAACATTTTATCTTTTAATTCTTTTTCTATAGCTTGTAATTCAACTTCAGCTTGTTGTCTCTTTGCACGACCATCTTTATGAATTTGAATAACTTGATCTAATGTTTCAATAATATCAGCATTTGTTTTCTTAAGTGTTTCTACATCAATTATAGCTCTTTCACTTTCACGAGCAACTTCAACAGAACCTTGTTTTAAAGTTTCACTATTCTTCTTTAACATTTCATTTGTAAGTTCAGAAACAGCTTGTTGATTCTTTAAAGCTTTCTTAGCGTTATTTATACCTAAAGCAAGAACCATTTGATTTTTCCAAAGTGGAATAGTATTTGTAAGTGAACTTTGAATCTTTTCAACTAACAATGCTTCATTATTTTGAAGTAATCTAATTTGTGGAGCCATTTGAATAGAAATAACTCTTGTTGTTTTTAAATCATATAGTTTCTTTTCAAAACGATCAATTGTATTTTCTAAATCATTTACTTTTTGAGCATCTAATTGTTCTCCACTCTCTTCAGCCTTTTTCTTTAATTCAGGTAATACTTTTTCTCTTAATTCTTCAAGTTTCTTTTCACCTGCAATTATGTATAAAGATATTTCTTTAAAGTAATTCAAATTCTTTTCATACATATCATCAAAGATAGCAATATCTTTTAACATTTGGATTTTATCTTTTTCTAATCCTTTTTCAATAGTATCAACATTTTTTTCAATTTTTGTATATTTAGCAATCAATCTATCTATTTCTTTTTTTGCGTTATAAAAAATCTTAGATAAACCTTTTCTTTCAGCTCCAATATCACCATCAAATGATTTTATTTCAGAAACCAAATCAGCAAGTAAATCACCAGCTACTCCCGTATTCTTTGTTTTAACTCCCTCTAAAACAGAATCAGAAAACTCAGCAATCTTAGCTTGAGATGCAGCACCAAATTGAAGAATTTGTGTTGAATCATTAACATCAATTTTACTTACAAATTCATCTATTGCTTCCTTTTCTTCTTTAGATAATAAATCATAATTTAATGATTCTTCAATTTTCTTATCAGTTACTTTTTCACTACTATTAGCTAAGTCTTCAACTTTTTCTTCTGCCTTAGCACTTTCTAATTTTAATTCTAATCCATTCATAAATTACTCTCCATTCTTTAAATATTCAATTAATGAATTATATGTATCCATTTTTAAACTTGATACTGTACTTGAAATAGTTTGTGGAACACCTATTCCGATAGATGAAACATCATAACTACCTCCAGTAATACCAGTTCTAAAACCATATTTTTCCCAAGCTATTTGTTGTATTTCTTTATCATCAAATGCTTTATATAGTTTCTTTCCTTTTTCAGTAAAATAAGCAAAACAATGACTATTCCAAATAGTTGGTGAAGGATATAAAATTCTTATATCATTTTTAACTTTATCAAAACCTTCTTTATTCGAATTAGCAAAATCAATAATACTCTTTTCATAATCAACTATCATAGGTTGACCACCTACTCCAGTTTTCAAATATCTTTCAAATAAATCTGCTGGAGTATTATTCATATATCCAGATTGAATATAAAATTGTTTTAATTTAGGTAAATTATCATTTATATTTTGATCAGTTACTAATCCTTCACTTAAAACAGATAATAATAATCCATAATAAGTAGCTCCAGGTGATGAAGTAACAGGATCAGTTGATGCAATATTTATTTTTCCATAAACATTAACACCAATATCATTCCACTTCTTACCTTCAAGTATATAACTCATAAGTTTATTCATATCACTAATATAGTATACACCATCAACATTAGTAACAATTCCTTCATTAGTTAATGCATCAACTACACTGCCCCAACTATAAATAACTATAGGCGTATTAAGTGTTAAACTTCCTCCTAATACATTATATCTATCAGCTTCTCCGGCCTCTTTATTTGGCCATAATTTATAATAATCATAAAATCTTTGATCAGATGTAAATAATGCATCGTAAGTAGATACTCCACTTGAATGAATACTAATTGATGTATCTCCAGAAGCCATTTTATTCGCAATTGTCTGATCTCCTAGTCCAACATATTCACGAATAAGAGGTTGAGTAACTGTCTTACCATTACTCCAATTATCAAAAACAACATTTAATTTATACTTTCTTTTTAAAATCTTATTAACTTGTGGATCCGCAAGAAAATCTTCTTTTCCACCACCAGTCGCAACATAAATAGTAGTTAATCCTAATGGATTATCTCCACTATTATCCGTTAAATATTTAACTCCAACTATAAATCCAATTAATACAACAAATATCACAACACCAATTATCTGTTTTTTATTCATTACTATCACTATCCTTTTTTACTTCTATATCACTATCTCTAAATCCATCAGCTTTTAATAAAGAATTGAACACTTTCATTTCTGCATCAGTATCAACAATTTCTGATTCATATAAACTATTCAATATCTTTTTATATGATTTATTTATCTCTTTAATCATACTATTAGTAGAATCAATAAACTTCTTACTTTCCTTAGAAGATAATTTCTGATTTTCTATTTCATCATATCTATCTATTATTCTAATAGTAACAGGTAAATAATAATCAAAGAAATTATCAACTTGTTTAATTTTATTAGGATTCTTAGTTATAGTATTAATTATTTTAGAAACTGATTCATGTATCTCAGCTAATTCACTTCGTATTCCAATATCATCAATCATTGGTATCATCTGATTAATATGCTTATTTTCTTTCTTAGCTTTTTCTAGTATCGAAAACAAATCAGGATTTGATTCTTTAAGAGTTATTTTAGGATCTCCTAAAACCAATTCGCCAGCTCCATAAGCAGCTGCTCCAATAAGTAATGAAGGAAGTATTGGAGCCGACAAAGCTAAGTAAGGAACGGCAAAGAATACTCCTCCAATAACAGCTGAAACTATTTCCTTATTTCTCATAAACCCCTCCTAATTATATCCTCTAACTTCCATAAAGGCATCAACTAAAGCATATCTTCCATCAAATACTTTTCCATTAGATAAGTCTGCCATAACATCCAACTGATCTCTACTAGCAGATGCAAACATAATTGAATATATTGGAATATCTTTATTTATTTCCATATATGTATTTTTAAATTCTCTAAACGTACCAACATTTCCAGCACCATCAGTCATTAAAATAACAGAAGTATTATATTTATTTCTATCTTCATCTTTCAATAATTCCACAGCTTTAGTAGCCGCAGGATATAAAGCAGTAATTCCATTAGGTTCTCTTCCCTTAATTTTATCTAATAAACTAGGAAGTTCATCAATACTACTAGAATGCCATACTTCATTAGCTTCTGAACCAAATGGTATTACATCTATAATATCTTCACTACTAAATTGTAACATATCAACAGTAGCTCTATCAGTAAGTAAATAATCCATTGCGTCAATTAATTGTTCATAACCTTCACCATACATACTACTTGAATAATCAAGACAGAATACTACATGAATTGGTTTTCTAAGACCAGTTTGATATAAAAGTAAAGCTTCTCTAATAACTGATGTTGAAGGATATTTAACATAAGATATATATCTATTAGTATCTATTCCCCAATCAGGATTAAAAACACTCTTATCCGCATCAGGATTAACTCCACCATACCAAGTACGTCTACCATAATCAGCTAATACTTTCTGTCCCTTTTTACCTAATAAGAAACTAAGTAACTTATCATATTGTTTTTTCTTTGATTCATTCTTTTGATCAATATATCCAATAGGACTATCAGAAACAGATACACCATCTATAGGATATATAACATATAATGGATCCTTATTATCCTTTTCCAATTCCTTATTTATATTAATAATTGAAGATTCATAAGTAAATATAGCTTCATAATCACCCTTTACAAAAGCTTCCTCTAAATAATCTTCACTTCCACTAGATCTTTCTACTCCTGATAAAAATGATTTCAATTTTTCTTTTAGTTCAGCATTTTCTAACATTTCTTTAGTTAATATTTCAGGATTACCTGCTAAAGTTGAAAGAACTCCTAAATAAGCACTTGCCCCACTATTAGTAGTAACAGGATTAGACATCGTAAATTTTAATTTACCTTCCATAACCGCATTTACTAAATCTTGAGTATAAATATCACGTGAAGTAAAACCTAACTCATCTGCTTTACTTTTTCTAATTCCAAGTACAATAGGATTAATACTAGTAGATTTAGTATCAGTAATTTTAACTTTATTAGTATCAATCATATACATCCAAATAGAATTAGATAACCATAAAGCATCATATTTTTCTAAATTATTAAGACGTTTTGTAATCTTTAAAGTATCATCATATTCTATTCTAATATCAATACCATTATCTTTCGCAAACTTCTTTATCTCACTATCAATTATTTTATTTTCAGAACTTGATAATAAACTAAATACATTATCTGAGTATTCATAATCATCTTGTTTCTTATGAGAAGATATTATCGATACAAAAACAAGTATAATAAATACCCACTTCAATACATCTAATAATTTCAATTTCTTTTCTATCATAACCAACACCTCAAAGTATACTATCTCAAAAATATTTTACCATTTTTTATATTTTTAAACAATATAATAATAAAAAAATCTAAATCATCCCAAAAGAATAATTTAGATTCAGTATTTTATAATTTTATCCTATTCTAAAAGCTGGTGAAACACCGTCAGCACTACTAGCACTGTTGCTAGCCCAATAACCATTGTAGCTCACATAACAGAAATAGCAAGTATTACCAGAAGTAGCCGAGCGCAGCCACCACCAAGCATTAGAATAACTATTATTTTACTTAATTACTCCTGAATAGCTTGATGTTGTGACATTTAAGCCTTTATAATAATCTAGTTGTCTTGTATTATTATAAGCTGTATCATAATGGTCTATTCCACTACTTGTATCTCCATCTACATCTTCCCATACTTCATGGGTTGATAATAAATATAGTTTATCAGTTGATGTGAAGTTTGTCTCTCCTGCTGTAATACCATGTCCTGATACTATTGTTGTATCTATTATTCCATTTTTTAATTCTGTTGGTAGTGCATTATAAATATCAGTATTTACATATGTTCTCATGGAGCTTGCGGGCCATCCATCTACATTCCATCCATAATTGTATGTTGTTCCTTTATATTCTCCTGATGGATTCATATTGTGTTTTGTAATTATATCGGCAAACTCTAAGACAAAACCACAAGCAGTTTGACTAAATCCTGTTGTAGAACACTCTGTTGGAGTTGAAGTGTTCGCAATTCTTAAAGTGTGTGTTCCAAGTGTTCTCATATCTACTGTCTTAGTATCTCCTACATTATAAACACTGGCATTTCCTGTTTTCACGGCATTAACTATTGTATCCCAAGAATCTGTTTCAAATGATTCTGGATGACCTGGTTTAACAGCATTATCATCTGCTTGGACATATGTTACTGAAAATGTTAGATTTAGTGTTTGCTCTGTACTTGGTAAATCTGTTGCACTTATATCTTTTTTATATCCTACTCTTACTTTATATGTTTCAGTTTTACCTGCTTCTAATAGATGATTATTCTGAATGGCTACTCCATCAGAATAAGAGACACTATATTCTAAGTAGTTAGGAAGTGTCGTGATTTCGGTACTATTTAGTTTACTTGATACTGCGGATATCATTCCATCTATTGTCCCTGCGTTTTTCGCATCAACTGTAAACTCAAAATAATCCCCTGGTAAGTTTAAATTTACACTATATGATACAGTAGTTTTAGCAGTATCTATTGCTGGAGTAGATGCTGTTACACTACCAGACTTTACTTGAACATTATCAAAATAAATATCCCATTTATTATCTTTTACAACTGTTGTTCCTACTATATTTAAATTAGTACTTAATAAAGCATAACCTAAACTTATGCTTAATAATAAAATTATAAGTACCATAAATAAATATCTTCTTTGCATATCATCACCTATTCTAATTATACAATAATTATTATTTTTTACAATAAAAAGTCAATCATTATCGATTGACTTTTTTTCCACTATTTAATCCATAATAATCTTTAATTAATTCAGTATTATCATTTATTTTAATCTTTCCTAATAACTTTCTATTATTATTAAGATTATCTTCATTCATCTTTTTAACAGATCCATCATAAACATAACCATCGATTATTTCATTTTTATGATTAAATATTAAAAAGTTCAAATAACCATTTTTAACTTCTACAAGTGGTACATGATCTCTTGCGAAATCACCAACTGCATAATTTGCACATGCCCCATCAATATTTATAATATTACCATTTTCTAAAATATCAATACCAGGATATTTTAAAACGGGCGAATGTCCAATTATCGTTAATAATTCTGGATGATAATTAAGAAAAGGTAATCCTTTTTTATGACGATACCAAATAGCTTTAAAAACAGGATCATGTACACATTTATTATTATCAGTATTCTTTTGATCAGATAACTTCATAGTACATTTATCAGGTGCAATAGATGGCATTTGTGCATGTACTAAACACACTTGTTTACCATTAACTTTTTCAGGAAATTTATGATATATCTTCAAATTACCTAAAAAATCTTTTAACATATTAACTTCTCTTTTTGTAATCTCTTCTAACATAGACATTACAAATATACCACCATTATCTTCCCAATTATGTAAAGCATTAACTCCCTTATCATTTATAATCTCAATAAGAGATTGATACATCAACCATTCATGATTACCTGCTAGATAATGAATTTTAACATTTCCTATACCATTACATCTGTTATAAACATCTATTAACATTTTAAATGAATCAAATCCACGATCTATTAAATCACCATTTATATATAATGAAATATCTTCTTTTTTAGAAATATTTTCTAAGTAAGCCATAATAGCATCATACGCTTCGCCATTACCATGCAAATCACTTACAATAAACTTTCTCATATAAACCTCAATTATTTAAAACTTTTTTTATCTGGTGCTTTACAAGGTTTATTTTGTTTATTAGTAACTATCCAAGCATTAGATACAGTTCTACCACCATATTCTCCACCAGCACTTGGTCTATTCCATAATTTACCATCAATACTCATAGTAGAAGAAGCTCCACCATCTAAGTTAGCAGCATTATAAGCTTTATATCTAAGTAATATATCAATAACATCATTCATTGTAGCCCCAATACTATATCCAGGTAATCTACCTTCAATAATTAAAAATAATACTACTCCATCTTTTCTTTGTGCAATTACACTTCTAGGTGCAGTTCCCCATCCACCATCACCATGGATTTTAGAAACTTTACCATTAACTATTAAATTTGGTCCAAACTCAACAGCATATTCCATACCATCGGCAATTGCATCCTCTGGGCTCTTATCAGTTAAATACATTTTATGATCTTTAGTAAAACCAATTAGACCACCACTACCACCAGCATGTGTCCAAACAAGTTTACCATTTTGAATAATTGCTCCATAAGGTATAGCTCCATTACCCCAACCATCTAAGTCTTCGAAACCACCACCATTAATCGCAACTACTCCATCATAATCTTTTAAGAAAGATGTTGTTGTTTGACCAACTACTTTTAACTTTTTAGTAACACCTAAAGTAATATCACTAGGATCATATATTCCTATTAACCAACCTTTATATTTAGGTTCAATAATACGAATAGTTTTATAAACATCATTTCCTTCATCTTTAGTAAATAATTCTTGCTCATATTTATTAGTATAATGAGTTTTAAAAGAACCACCAATAACTATATCATCTAAGTTCATTTTCTCTGTATTACTTTCAATATAGTTTTCACTCATAACTTTATTAACAGTATTCTCATCATATAGAGTATAAGCTAAATACTTATGAGACATTGTAGTCATAGCAGTAGGTATCCAAAATGATTTAAATTTATCACTTTGTACTAGTAATAACCCATCTATTACTAAAATATCTAACAATAATACAAGAATTGTTAATTTACTAATTTTAAGTTTCCATTTCTTTTTAACCTTTTTCACACTAATCACCCCACCATATATGGATCATTTATAGTTCCACTTCCTACAGTTAAAACAGTCTTATTAATTGAAATAGTAGGAACAATATGTTTCTTTTCTCTAACGTCAGCTTCTTGCAATTCACCATTTCCTAATCTAACATATTCCATACTACCAACCTGAGAAGTAGTATTAATATAATAATAATCTGTTAAAACTGCATTAGGTATATAATCAAATATATTTAATAATCCAACCTTACAAGTTATTTTATTATTAAAGATATTATAATAATTATAATTCATATCAGTACTAATCTCTCCAACATAATAATCAGTATCTAATAGTAGATCCCTGTAAGTTAGCGTCTTATTATACACGTTATTTAGATAAAATGCAAGACTATTCTTATCTTTGAGATCAAAAATACTATTAAAATCACTATATTTATATAACACTTCTTCCCCATCTTTTTTAATAAAATCATTAAGTGCTAATCTTATAATATCTCCATTTTCATTATAAACAACCCAAGTATCATCACCTAATTTTACATAACTATTTAGATACTTACTACCTTCAAAATTAATACTATAAGGAGTCTCTATTGTTCCATTACCACTACAATTAGTATTTCCCTTAATAGTAAATGCTACTTTAATTCCAAAACCATCAGAAGTAGAACAAGAACTAACAGCCCCTTCACTATCTACATATATATTTTCTTTATCACTAGAAAATCCAAGTAAAAAGAAAGAACTACCATTATTTAAAAAACCACTTTTTCCACCAGATAAAGTATAATCTCTAATACTAGGTATACTAAAATAATCATTATATTCAGTATCCCCTTTTACAATTTTATCCTTTTCAAGTATCTCTTCAATACATTTAGTTTTTATCAAATAATTATCATATCCTGAGAAAAAGGAAGAATATACACCAGATAATTGATTATCATTTTTTTCTAACCAATTTCTGACATTAGAATCTTTATAAGAAATGTCATCTCCCCACATGAAAGATGAGACATTATATTCACCAACTACTTTTACACTATTATCAGTATTTACCCTTAAAACTCTAAATAATTGATTATTAATAACTAAATAATTATTAGTAACTTTACCTTTAAAATAATAACCTTGTTCATCACGATGTAGACCATCACCTTCACTGACAACTTTATTATTATTAACTATTAAACCATTAAGAGTATTAGCTTCTTCTTTTTGTTTCAAATTTTGCTTACTATAATAATACAAACTACGATAGCCAAAATAAATACCTACAGAAATCATAAATACCAAGCTCAAAAAATTAAAGATAAACTCTTTTTTTCCAATTAGATGTTTTTTCTTCTTTTTACTTTTCTTTTTAGCCATACTTCTCTCTCCATCTTTAAAATTATATCAAAAATAGTACTTATATTCAACCCATTGCCCTTAAAAAGTATAGACTCTTATTGAAAATAAAAAGGTCATTGACCAATCAATGACCTAATAAACTTATCTTTAACAGCATATAAACTAGTAACATAAAGTTGCTATTGCTTTCTCAACACACATCATTTTTTTCAAAAATGATGGATTCAAGATTATGAGATATGTGGGGACGGGCTACTACTACCAATCGCAGTAAGAGCTGCCAAAGCTGTCGACGACACAGCCCGAACTACCAGTATCGTACGCATTCACAATGCCATCCGCGTAAGAGTAAGCATTCAAGCCGGAAACACTGCAGTAGAAGTAGGAAGAACGTCCCGTACCAGACTCACTACAACGAGATGGATTTGTTGCATATCCAAAAGCTGTTTTTATTGCTTCTTTATTTGTTTCAAAATAAGGACTAATATAACTTTCATCTACCAACCATGTAGATGTATCTGGATCATATGTTTTTTCTCCTCGTAATGCATATGTTCCAGCAACCATTCCAGTATTGGCCTGTGCCATTTCTTCAGTTACCACAAATTCAACATAACTTTCTGTTACTATTCCATTCTCTATTTTATGTTTTAAATAAAATGGCAAATCTTTAGATGATGATGTTTTAATGGCAGCTAGAGCTTCACTTGCTGTTTGATATTTAGTAATACTTGTTGGAAAGGCTTGATTTAACCATACTGCATTATCTTTTGGATTTGTTACACTTGAATCATATTTATTTACTGTATATACATATGGTTCTGGTTTAGGTACTGCATTACTATCACTTTGGACATATGTTACAGAAAAAGATAAGTTTAGAGTTTGAGGCGTTGATGGTATATCTGTAGAACTAATATCTTTTTTATAACCTACATGTACTTTGTATTTTTCAGATGTGTTTGCGGCTAACAAATGATTAGGTGCTATATCTATTCCATCTTCATATGATACTTTATATTCTAAATAATTTGGAAGTGTTGTGATTTCTGTATTATTTAATTTATTTGATACTACTGATACCATTCCATC
>JAFVEF010000050.1 GCA_017478105.1 Bacilli bacterium
ATATATAATTATTCATAGACATAGATTTATTCCTTTCAATGTTTTATTGACCAATTACATTGTATCAAATCTATGTCTTTTTAATAAATAAAAATAGTGTAGTGAATTTACACTCACCAACACTATTTATAATACAACCCATAAAAAAGACTTTTATAGTCTTTTTCTTTATAAAAGTTTTATTTTTATAGAAAAAGTGTTATAATGTTAATGCTATTTATCCATAAAAAAGAAAGGAGAAAAAAATGAGTAAAATAAAAATATTCGCATTAGGCGGATTAAACGAAAATGGAAAAAATATGTATGTAGTTAATGTTGATAATGACATATTTATATTTGATGCCGGATTAAAATATGATAACGATAGAAATTTAGGAATAGAATATATTATCCCAAATTTTGATTATTTAGAAAAAAACAAGAAAAGAATAAAGGGTATATTTTTAACACACGGACATGAAGGAAATATGGGGGCAACTCCAGATATAATTGAATCAATACCTGAGATTCCAGTTTATGGAACAAAATTAACATTAGAATTTGTTGAAAGAGATATTGATCCTAAATTAAAAAATAAAATTAATCTTATTGAAATAAAGCCACATAACAAAATAGATTTTGGGCCAAATTCAATTTTCCCAATTTCTGTAACACATTCCATACCAGATTCAGTATGTTATGTATTGTATACAAAAGATGGTGCAATAGTTTATACAGGAGATTTTACATTTGATTCTACAATGATGGGATCTTATAAAACAGATATTGGAAAACTAGCTTATGTTGGAAAACAAGGTGTATTATGCTTACTAAGTGAATCTTTTTATGCAGATAAACCAGGACATACATCACCTCAAAATAGAGTTAGTGACTTTATGCGTGAGACAATTAATAAATCAACAGATAGGATAATCGCAACTATATTTCCTGCTCATTTCTATCGTATTCAAGAATTATTTAATGAAGTAGAAAAAACTCATCGTAAAATAGTAATAATGGGTAAAAAACTTCAAGAAGTAATTAATACTGCGATAAAAGAAGGATATTTAAAAATTGATAAAAATAAAATAGGTACACTTCAAGATTTAGAAAGTAAAAATTCTATTGTACTTATATCAGATGAAAAAGAAAAACCATTTGCTAATCTAGAAAGAATTATTAAAGGTTTTGATAAATTTATAACTATTAAAGAAACAGATACCATATTCATTACAGAACCATCATATCCAGGAATTGAAAAAAGAATGGCTGTGATTATGGATGAAATAGCAATGCTTGGTGCTGATGCCGTAAGCCTATCAAGTAAAAAACACTTATCACATCACGCATCACGAGAAGACTTAATGTTAATGATTAACTTAATGAATCCTAAATATTATTTTCCAGTTAAAGGAGAATATAGAAATCAATATGCAAATGCTGAAATTGCAGAAGAATTAGGTATTCCTAAAGAAAACATTATTTTAAAATTAAATGGTGACGTATTTGAAATGGTAAATGGAGAAAATACAAATACTCTAGAACATGTTGAAACGGATGAAATACTAATAGATGGTAATAACTCAGGAGATATAGGAGATTTAGTACTAAAAGATCGTGAAATGCTAGGAGAAAGTGGTATTGTTATTATTAGTTGTACATTAGATAAGAATACTAAGAAAATAGTAGGTGGTCCAGAAATTCTTACAAGAGGATTTATCTATGTCAAAGAAAGCCAAGATCTATTAGAAGAGACAAAAAGATTATCAAAAGAAGTTATTGAATCTAATATTGAAACTAATGCAAAGAGAGTAGATTATACAAAGATTAAAAATGTTGTAAGAGAAGTTCTTGGAAAATTCTTCTATAATCAAACAGAAGATAAACCAATGATAATAACCGTTATTCAAGAAGTATAGTAATATACTTCTAAATGTATCCGTAGCTCAGTAGGATAGAGCAATCGCCTCCTAAGCGGTAGGTCACGAGTTCAACTCTCGTCGGGTACACCATATAAAAATATAAAGAATATAATTATTTGTATTCTTTTTTTTATGTGCTATAATTAAAATAGGATGTGATGCACGTGAATAGCTCTTATATACAAAAGGAAATCGGAACATCTAATATGACAATTCTATATGCAAAAAAGTTACTACAAAGAGCAAGTATACTAATTGACAAAAAGAATGATACAGAAACGGATATAGATAAATTTATTTTATTAAAAACACTTTCTACAGATATTTGTTTTGCTTGTGAATTATTATTGAAAGCAATTATTAATGATTATAATGATGAACACGATTTTCATTCTTGGAAAACACATAATTTATATCAAATATATAATTATTTATCTGATGAAGATAAAAATTTTATATGCAATGAATTACAATTAAAACAATCTGAACTCGAATTAATTCTCCAAGAAGATAATACTTCAGATGCCTTTATTAAAAGATATTTATATGAGAATAATACAGGTATACCGGATTATGGTTTTTTATGTGATTTTTCTAATGCATTATTGAAATTAAAAAATGATAATAGTTTTTTTGATTTGAAAAGAATCAACATCTTACCAAAAGATTTTGATTATTCTTCCTTTACCTTTGATGAAATATTAAAAAATCAAACAAAAATGATCGAAGATAAAGTTGAAATATTTAATATTACCGAAACAACAGATGAAACAGAAGAATATATTATAAAAAATATGAAATCATGCGATTATGCTTTTTTTTCAGAATTGCGCTTTAAATACTTTGATAAAGCACAAAATCCAAAGAAGGAACATGATTTTGATAAATTATATAAAAGATTAAATGATGCTTGTATGTTTCTAATATCCAAAAGCAGATATATGGATAGATATATGAATAGAAATTCAATAATCGATTTTAACTGGACATTACGTAGTTTAATGTATAGAGAAAACTTTAATGCAGGAGATACAGTCAGAGAACTTTTTGATGATATTAATGAAACATTTGAAAAAAGTAGGTTTTGTACAATTGACTACTATGATAATTATTATGATGTAAAATATTTCTATGGTAGAATAAAGGATATAACAGATTTACTAATGGAAAGTGGAGAAAAAGTAAATAGAATACTAGATAACAAAGAAAAACTTCTTGCTACATTTGGTAATGATTTTTTAATAATTATGAGTTTCACAGTAGAAGAAATGGCAAATATTGATATTAATTATTTAACTCAAATAAGTAGCTTAACTGATATAAAGAGTTGTCCGAAATCAATATTGCTAGAAACAGATGAAACAGTGAGAAATAAAGTATTTTATTTTCTAAAAAAAATGCCAAACAAAAGCATTCCTATAAATATAAATCAAGTGATTGATGAAAATAATAATTCATATCATATTAATATGGAAAAATATGAAATTTGTGAAAAATTGAGTAGTAAAGATATTAAAGTAACAGAAAAAGAAATTGAAAAGTATTTAGAGTTATCTTATTACATAAATAATGAAGAAATACTATTGTATATTATCGCAAGTTCTTTAGATATTGATACATCAATTAAAAGATATAAGGAATTAAACGATTTGTGTCTAACAAAATTATCACACGATACAGATATTAATGTTTTTATAGAGAATGTAGGATATACATTTCTAAAAGATGGAAATTTAAATGAAATAATAAAAAAAATGAATTATTATGAATATTTTATTCAAGAATTAGTAGAAAATTGGCAAATAAATGATGAAGTTTTAAATTACCTAATAAACTATCCTATGGATAAGATAAAATCTCTATTAAAAATATATAAAGATTATGATTATCAACGCTATTTTATTTATCATATTCCATATATTTTAGAGAAAAATGAAGATGAAATAAGAAAACAACTTAGTGTTATTAAAGAAAACTCTGATATATTAGAAAAATATATTGGCGAAACAAGTATACTTAAATGTGACTTAAATAGATTAGTTCACTATATTAAACAGTTTCCAGAACATGAATATGATTATATAAATCTAGATAATTTTATAACAGGAAATGTAGAAAAAGCCTATGAAATCATGAAGAAAAAAGGATTAGAGATATTATGTGATGAATCAGGTTTCTTTAATAAAATAAAGGATTTAAATATATTTTATGAGTTACTAAACAACGAGTTTTTTGAAAAAATAGAAAGCTCAAATTATGATGAGGATGATTTATCCGGTATTAAAGTATATATACAAAAAATATTTGAAAATACTAGAATAAAGGATGTATTAATTGATTTGCTTGATTTAAGAATAATTAAAGATAATCCTAAAATACTAAATGTTTTTCATCGTCAAATAAGTACTTTGGAAAGTGTCTATCAACTAAACATATATAACACTTGGTATGAAAGAATAAAAAATAATAATATTAACTGTAATGGTAGTAAAATAAAAATAGATGATAGTAAAAAAGAAAAAATATTGGAAGATATGGTAAATGTTATAACATACTCTTATGAAGAGGACTATACGAACAGATTTAATACTATCTTTTCAAATGCACAATTAGTAAGTAGTTTAAATAAAAAAATATTAAAAGAATATGATATAGAATTAATGAACAAGATAACATCAATTTCAAAATTTAAAGAGAAAGATTTTCCTAATTACGATTTTTTCGCAAATGTATTTGAACTTATAGATTATTATAATTTAAATGAAGATAAGGTTATAGAATTGTTTAATTGTCTTTATTCAATGAAAAAAGATCCAACTGTAATCGATTTCATAATAAAAATATGTGATACATGTAATGTAGAGAAAAAAAATATACATCTCTCGTCTTTTGATCAAATAGATGGTGTTTTAGTAAAACATGTTGATATAATAGAAAAAAAACATAAATATATATTTAATGATAGTATACAAGAAAAAGAAATAAATAATGATTTAATTGAATATATATTATCTAAAATAAATAATTGTGATGAAGAAGAAGTAAAAAAATATATTTCTGAAATAAAAATCGAAAAACAAGAAGAAATAAATTCTGACTATAATGAAGAAGGATTGAGAAATGAGTATCCATCATTATATGAGCTTATATATCCAGGTTATGATGAAAATATATCAATCGGTAGAAAAACTTTTGAAACATTAAGAGATAACTTAAAAAGTAGTTTTTTAGACTTGAAAAATAATATAGAAACGATTATTTCTACTAAATATTTTATAAGGAAGATTAAACAAAATGCAGAAAAATTGAAAAACAATTTTAAAAAGAAGGTAGATGAAAAATATGAACGAAAAAAATAATAGTATAAATTATAAAAATGAAATCTACTATATAGTAAATAAAAGAAGATACTTAGGAAATACATATCTATATGTAATCAACTGTTATGATAAGAATGATATTAAAATATTAAAATGTGCAGAAGATTTAAAAGAAGTTGATGATATAAAAATAATAAGAAAACTTATGCTTCAGATATAATAAAAAAACAAACTCTTTTGATAGAAGAGTAATTTATGTTATAAAGAATACATTGAAGGAAACTTCATAAAATAAAAAAGGGAACATTCAGTTTCGTGTGTTGAATGTCTACCTAAATTACTTTAGATTGACATTTAAGTCATAGACTTAAGTGTCATTTTTTTATTACTAAAACCAGTAAGGTTAAGAGTAGTAAAATGAGTGATATGTAGCGAAGCAACTTGATGTTGTATTTATGCTTTTTCATTCTCTCAAAACCTCCTATCTATGTTGAATTGGAGGAGACACGATGGCAACTAAATGTTCCTAAATTCAATGTAGCATATAAATATACATGCGTCAATCGAATAAACAACAATAGACAAATGGACAGAAAAAAAGTGTCGCGAAAATATCGCATAATATTACAAAAAATCAAATAAAATTTATAATTTTTTTAAATGTTTAAAAATTTTTAAAAATAGAAAAGTTAGAAAATATATTGATTTTTAATAGTTTTAAAAATTTTGACTAGTTTTGAATTAATGCCAGTGTTTCTTCTAAGCGGTAGGTCATGAGTTCGGTTCTCATCGGGTACACCATAAAGTAAAAAAAACTTCAGTTTACCAACAACTGAAGTTTTTTACAAATATAATAAAATATGATACTACGTATAAAAATGATTTAATAAAAAGTAGACAATTTATACTTGTCTACTATTTTATTGTATTTATAAAGTTTTTTCATATTCTTTTTTTCTACTAATAAGTATACCTAAAGCTCCAACAGATCCTAATAATGACATTGAGTAAGCAAATAAATTGCTTTCATCTCCAGTATTAGGAGAAACACGTTTTACAACCTCAACTGGTGGTTCTTCTTCAACCTCAACTGGAGGTTTTTCTTCAGGTTCAACTGGAGGTTTTTCTTCAGGCTCAACTGGAGGTTTTTCAGGTTCTTCAGGTGGTGGAGTATTATCTTTCTCATTTATAACAGTTAAATAAGTTTTATAATTCTCATCATATGGATCAAACCATCTAACTCCTAACAAGTTTTGATAACTTTCACCTTCTTCAGTAACATTCTTAGTAGAATATACATATAAGAACATATCATCAGGATGTTTTTCTTCATCACTTATTAAGTAATAGAATAGAGCAGCATACTCTTCTGGTATTTTAGTATGATTATGTGCAGACCACCAATGTTGTGCTAATTTACCTAAACCATCACCATTATCTCTATCTTCAACATATCCTTTTGGATCAGATGGATCATATCTATAATATCTTAAGAATCTAATATCTTCATAAACAATTTTTCCATCCTCATCTCTTACAATTTTACCATTTTCATCTCTTACAGCTTGTTTTGTAGTAACTTCTGCAGATGTATAAGTTTTAAGAGCATATTCAGTAATAAATCTAACTTCAGTTTCACTTAATTCTGGGAATAACTCACTTACTTGACTTCTATGATAAATAATATCTAATACTTTATTATATAAATCATTATTACTCATAGAAACGTCTGAATCTGGAGTAAATGTTCTTAAATTATTTTCATCAAGTACTAATCCATCATAACTGATTCCATTAGGTTCATCCCAATTTTGATTAACACAATATACTTCGTCTTTTACACCTTCACTCTCGATGTAGTAAAGAGCAACTCCACCATAATGCCAACATACATCATGACTATCATCATGTTGAACATTTCCAGTAATATCTTTTACTTCAACTGTAACATTAAATTCTTGATCAGCTGAAGCAATATATCCTACAGGAGCATTCTTCTCGCGTAAAATATAACTTCCTTCAGGAAGCATACTAATATGTTCTTCTCCATTAGAAATCCATTCATCTAAAACATTACCTTCTGAATCAACAATTTGTAAAGTAGCCCCAACTAAAGGATTTCCTTCTTTATCAACCTTAGTAGTAACAACAGATACTTTATGTGGCTCATTTGTTGTTTCATTATTTTGAGCAAGTGTTCTTAAAGGAGCTTCTTCTAATACTTCCTCATTTACTTCTTCAGAAGATTCAACAACCTCATCTTGTGAATTTACTTCATTTTCTACAACTTCTTCATTAGTAACATTCTCAGTCTCTAATACTTCTTTAGATACAGTTTCAGTTTCTAAAGTTTTCTCTTCACTAACAACTTCAGGAACAGATGTAACTTCTTCAAATACTTCTTCCTCAGAAACAACTTCATTTAAAGTAACGTCCTCAGGAACTTCCTCTGAAACTACCTCATCCAAAGCAACTTCTTCTGGAATAGTTTCTAAATCAACAGTCTCTTCTTCAGGAACAGATGTTACTTCCTCGACAACAACTTCTTCAGAAACCTCTTCAACAGGCTCTTCATTTACTACTTCTTCAATTGGCTCTTCATTCATTTCTTCCGCAAAAACTGGTTGAGCAGCAGCTATAGCATATGAACTAGATAGTGCTACTGAAAGTCCAAGAGATGCAGCATTTACTTTTAGTTTTTTTATATTCATATTTTACCTCCTTATAATATAATAAAACTACTTACATCTATGTATTCTAATTGAAAAAATAATCTTTGTCAATTTAAACTTTTTTGATACAATCAGTATGGAAGGAATGATTATATGAAAGAGAGTAATGATCTAGTATATAAAATATTAAATGAAAACTATAACTTAACAGAAGATGAAAAGAAACAACTAAATTTATCTATATTTTGTTTAATAAAAGAAAAGTTAATAAAAAAAGATATTCCAAACAAAAAAATATATTATGATTTAGAAGGAAAAAAGAGTTTAGAAAACATTCTAGAAATTGGAAATACTATAAAAGACCAACTAGTAAATGATGGTAAAAGTCTTGATCAAACAGTTTCAGTTGAATTATTAAATGATTATATATATCATGGTGATAAAGAAGCATTAAAAAAAGCAATCTATTATACTCATAGATTAAGAGACTGGATTGTTCATAAAGATTCATATATCGATGGAAATAAGCTAGTAATAAAACCTTTTCAATCAGATATAAATCCTGATTCTAATTACACTATAGAACTAAATTTAGATACTATAAATAAGATGTGCAATAAAAGTAATTATGGATTAAATATTGAAGTTCAAAATAATTATTCACCTCATAGAATGATTGGTTCGTCTGGAACTGATAGTCTTTATATGATAAGAAAAAAGGGAAGAGTATTAATAGTTAGCAAAGAAACTGGTTTCGCAACTATCGTTGATAATCATGACGATTATCGTAAAGCAATTTCTCTTATGAAAAGATTAAGTGCAAGTTATAATAATGATGGAAATCTTCCATCTCATTCTATTATTTTTGATTTTTCACAGCAATTAGAAGGAAAATTAGATGGTAATATTATATATGAAGCTATAGCACAATATGAGCTTTTAAAAAGAAAAGGAAATAAAAAACCAGTTATCTTCAAGTTTACTAAAGAATTAACAAAAAATGAAAAACTATTAAGAACTATGTTAGAAAAATTAGATATTGATAAAGACCAAATAAAAGAAAACAATTACTATATTGCCGCTATATATAATTATGCTTTAAATGTTTATGCTGAAAAAGATAAAAATAAACCAAACCCAAGGTATTTTGATTTAAAACAATTTAAAATATCTAAAATAGATAATAGTCAGTATAAAGAATCAAATGAAGCCATAAATAATAAAATTAATAACTTTAAAAGAGTAGTTAATAAGCAGACGAATAATCTAAAATATATAAGTAATTTATCTAAACAAAGAGAAATAACTCTTGAATTATTTTACATTCTACTAGAATTATATTCTAAGATAGAGGCTCATCTTACTCTTCAAAAAGATTTAATCGCAACAAGTATAAGAAATAGTATAGATCATGGAAATATCAGTATTGATCCCAAAACTAAAGACATGGTTTTATATGATTCTGAAGATAATACTAAAGAAATAAATGATGATAATTGTAAAATAAAAATAGAAACAAATATAGAAGACTTATATAGACATCTAGAAGAATATAGTAACGAACCTATTAAAGATTATTCTTTTGAAGATGTAATAGAAGAACTTGACTACATAATTCATAATAAAAAAGCAATTACAAGTCTAAAAAATAATACTAATATAGTTATTAATTTATTATTAGAAAGAAAAGTAAACTTAGAAGATATAACTTTAAAAGAAGTATGTGAAGAAGTAAAAAATAATCTTAGAAAAGAATTAGCTTCTAATATAAAAAAATCTATAAAATAGATATAAAAATAATTTATAAGTAAAAAAGTGTCATTTTATTAAAAATGGTTTGTCAACTAATTTTATTATGTTATACTAAATTTATAGTAGAATAAGGTAGTGATTATATGAAATTAGTATGCAACTTTAAAATCATTATTGTTTAAGACATAGGTAGTACTCTAGTAGTGCCACCTTTTTTTGTGGAGGATTTATGAAATTTAATGAAGATACTATTAAAACATTTTTAGAATTTACTCAAAAAGAAAGAACACTAGATGCTGTTTGTAATAAGCTTGAAATGGGTGAATTAGAAGTTCTAGGATTAGTCTCTTATATTAGAAAAAAAGGTACTAATATTGCGATTAGAAATAATTTAGATAGAATATCTATGATTAACATGGGAGATAAAAAACTACATAAGAAGAAGACTAAGCAGTTTTATACAGATGAGACTAATGAAATAAAATTTATTTTAATTTCAGATACAAGATTAGGTTCTAAGTATCAACAATTATCAATATTAAATGATATTTATAAAAAAGGTTATGAAATGGGATATCATAATGTATTGTTATGTGGTAATATTTCAGCAGGATTATATAGCATAAAAGATATTTATTCAGAAACAAATTTTATAAATGATACTTATGGTCAAATAGATTATATAATTAAAAACTATCCTAAAGTAGAAGGAATGAAAACATACTTTATAACTGGAAAAGTTGATGATAAACATCTTTCTATGGAAAACATTAGTATAGGTAAAAGAATATCTGAAGTAAGAGATGATATGATTTTCTTAGGTGAGAATTCATGTGATATTAAAATTGATAACGTTACAATGAAATTATTAAGTAATAAACTAGCAAAAACTTATACAGTATCATATCGTACCCAACAACATATAGGTTCAATCAGAAGTGAAGATAAACCAGATATTTTCGCAAATGGAGGCTTATTACAAGCAGAAAAGTTTAAATATAGAAATGTTCATTGCCTATCTGTTCCAAGTGTTTGTGCTACAACCAAAGAAATGGATGAAAAAAGATATGCCAACACTATAGGTGCTTGGTATATGACAATTACAGTTGATGAAAAAGGTTTATTAAAAGATTGTAGATCATTATTATCACCATATTATGTAACTGAGGATAATGATTACTTATATTCAAAACAATTAAAAATAACAAACCAAGAAGAAGGAAAAAAATTAGTAAAGAAAGGGGGGAATAAATAATGGATAAAAAAGATTTAAATTATAATAAAATAAATAAAATGTATGGTTATATGAAACATAATATGCCAGTAGATACTTTTATGGAAAAATTTGGTTTTAATGAAAAAGAAGTCTATGGTTTAGTAGAAATATGTAAATCATTTGGTAAAAAAATAGAATTAGTTTATGATGGTAAAGTATTAGTCTTTTCCAAAAATAAAAAAATAATGCCATCCACCTCAAAACTACCAGTCGATAGTGAAAAACTAAATCATATCGAGTTATGTGTTATATCAGATACCCATTTAGGTAATAATCATCAGCAACTTCATTTATTAAACAACGTCTATGAAGAAGCATATAATAGGGGTATTAGAACAGTATTACATGCCGGTGATTTATCAGATGGAAACTATACAAATAGACCAGAAAGTTATTATGAACAATTTATTCATGGCTTTGATGAACACGCTGATTATATTATTGAATGGTATCCTAAAGTAGATGGTATAAAGACATTATTTATTTCAGGTAATCATGATTTTACAAATAATAGAAATAATGGAGCAACCTTAGGAAAATGGATTTCTGAAAAAAGAGATGACCTAGAATACCTAGGACAAGATAATCATACGGTTGTGATCAATAAAGTAAAAATAATGTTAGATCACCCAGGAGGAGGATCTGCTAAATCAATTTCATATAAACTACAACAGAAAATAGAAGGAATGGAATCAACACATAAACCTAATGCTTTAATTACTGGACACTATCATAAAAGTTATTACATGCTTTACAACAATGTTCACGCATTGTTAGCACCAGCATTATGTGATTATACACCATTTCAAAAAAGAATGGGTTTATCTAACGATTTAGGTGCATATTTCATAGATATCTATGCTGACAAAAATGGTCGTATACAATATTTTGAACCTGAAGAAATTAGGTTTGATAGAAAAGACGTTTGGGATGAAGTTGGTAAAGATAAAAGAAAAGTAAAAAAACTAGAAATAAAAAATGGAGTATATTAAAACAATGCTCTTTTTTTTTAAATTCTAATTTGATATAATAATTTTAGAATAGGGTGTGTGTGTAGTATGAATGAAAATGTACTAGTGAGTCTTAAAAATATAACTAAGAAATATGGCGACAAAACTATAATTAATAACATATCATTAGATATATATGAAGGAGAATTCTTAACATTATTAGGACCAAGTGGTTGTGGTAAAACAACAATTTTAAGAACAATTTCAGGACTTGAAGAATTAACAAAAGGAGAAATCTATATAGATGGAGTAAACGTAACTAATGTTGATCCTACTTTAAGAGAAGTAAATACTATATTTCAAAGTTTTGCACTATTTCCTCATATGACAGTATGGGATAATATTAATTTCGGTTTAAAAATGAAAAAAATAGCAAAAGAAGAAGCTACTAAAAGAATAAAAGATGCTATAAAACTTGTAAAACTAGAAGGTTTTGAAGATAGATATCCTCCTCAATTATCAGGAGGACAGCAACAAAGAGTTGCTATCGCTAGAGGAATTGTTATGAAACATAAAGTTCTTCTATTAGATGAATCACTATGTTCTCTTGATTTAAAATTAAAAAGAGAAATGCAAATAGAATTAAAGAAACTTCAAAAACAACTAGGAATGACATTTATATACGTAACACATGATCAAGATGAAGCTTTAACTATGTCAGATAGAATTGCAATCATCAATAAAGGTAAAATAGAGCAACTAGATACTCCTAAAAATATTTATCGTTATCCAAAAACTGCTTTTATAGCTGATTTTATAGGAGAATCTAATATCTTTAATATTGAAATCAAAGAAACAACAGACAAATATGCTCTAGCTAAAATAAATGAAGACAATAGTTTAAAAATACTAAATAATAATTACAAAGTAGGCGATAAATTAAAAATACTTCTTCGTCCAGAAACATTTGAATTAAAAAAAGAATATGTTAGAAATAGTATTAAAGGAATAGTTAAGAATTATGTTTACGATGGACAAATAACAAAACTAGAAGTAGAAGTAAATAAAGGTTTAGTATTAAAAGTAAATATAAATGATGCTGATATATGTAGTAAAGATGATACTGTTTATTTAAGAGTACCTGAAGAAAAAGTAGTAATAATTGGTGAACAAAATGAAGAATAATAAACTATTTAAATATTTATCAACTACACCAGTCATTATCTATTCTATTAGTTTAATATTAATACCATTATTATATATACTATTTTTAAGCTTTTTAACTAATGATGCTTATGGTGGAGTAGAATATAAATTTACCCTAAGCAACTATTTAACAGTATTTGATTATACTTACTTAAAAATACTATTTAAGTCTTCTCTAATAGCTTTAATAACAACACTAATATGTATAATTATATCTTATCCATTCTCAATATTTTTAATGGATAAAAGTGAAAAAACGAGGAACTTTTTAATTAAAATGGTTATGATTCCATTTTTAACTAATTCACTAATTAGAACTTATGGCTGGATAGTAATATTAAGAAAAAATGGTGTCATAAATACTTTTTTAACTTCTACAAACATTATAAAAAATCCCCTTTCATTAATGTATAATTCTTTTGGAATAATAATTGGTATGGTTTATACATTATTACCATTTATGATTCTACCAATATATTCATCAGTTAGTAAGATAGATAGATCATTGATAGAAGCTGCCAAAGACTTAGGAGCTAGTAAATGGCAAGTATTTAAAAATATTTATTTACCTTTAACAATATCAGGATTATTTAATGGATCTTTAATGGTATTTATTCCTGCTATAGGATACTTCTTTATATCAGATATTCTAGGTGGAGGAAAAATAATGATCATTGGTAATTTAATAAAAAATCAATTCCTAACTGCAAGAAATTGGCCACTAGGTTCAGCCTTATCAATATTCTTAATAATTATAACTTTCATTCTTATAAGAATATATAAGAAAATTGGTGGTAATATGGATGACTTAGGAGGTATGTAATATGAAGAAAAATAAATTAAGAAGAAATATCTTCATTATATCAGTCTTTGTATTTTTATATTTACCTATATTTATACTAGTAATTTATTCTTTTAATGCCTCTAAAATGAATATAGTATTTACTCATTTTACTTTTAAATGGTATAAAGAATTACTATCAAATACTACTTTAATAGAAGCTTTTAGAAATACAATTATAATTGCAGTAACTAGTACAGTAATATCAACTATTCTTGGAACAATATCTGCTGTAGGTTTAAATAAATATGACTTTAAAGGGAAAAACTTTATCAATAGTCTAATATATATACCAATAGTTATACCAGAAATAGTTTTAGGTATTTCTCTATTAAGTGTATATACATTATTTCATTTAGAATTAGGAATAACATCTATAATAATAGCCCATATAACCTTTTCAATTCCCTATGTAATAACAAGTGTTAGGTCGACATTAAATGCCTTATCTAAAGATATTGAAGAAGCTTCATATGATTTAGGTGCTAATAAGTGGAATACCTTTAGATACGTTACTCTTCCACTAATAATGCCAGGAGTTATTTCTGGTGCCACACTTGCCTTTACCTTATCTATGGATGATGTTGTAATAAGTTATTTTACAGCAGGACCAGGAAGTAATACTTTACCACTAAATATATATTCAATGATAAAAACAGGTATTACTCCAGATGTTAATGCCTTATCAACACTTATGCTTTTAGTAGTTGTAATTGTATTAACTTCATCTGCTGTAATTCAATCTAGAAGAATTCAAAAAAGGGAGTTGTTAAGATGAAAAAGAAACTATTATTATTACTTACAATTCTTCTTTTACTAACAGGATGTAAAAACACTAAATATAAAGGTACAGTCAATGTTTTAAATTGGACAAGTTATATTCCAGACTCCGTAATAAGAGGTTTTGAAAAAGAATATAACATCAAAGTAAATTATGGAACTTATTCTTCAAATGAAGAATTACTAGCTAAAATTACTTCCTCAAAAAAAGGGACATATGATTTGATTTTTCCAAGTGACTATATGGTAGAGTTAATGATTAAAAGAAATATCATAGAAAAAATTGATAAAGAAAAATTATCAAATATAAAAAACATAAACGAATCATTTTTAAAACAACCATTTGATAAAAACAATGATTATTCATTACCATTTTTACTTGCAACAACAACATTAGTTGTAAATAAAGATAATATAAAAGAAGATATTACTAGTTATAAACAATTATTAAATCCAAAATATAAAAATAATATAGTCTTATTAGAAGATCAAAGAATAGTAATAGGAGCAGCTCTACAAGCCCTAGGTTATAGTATTAACGATACTGATTCTAATCACTTAGAAGAAGCTTATAATTTCTTAATAGATCTAAAGAAAAATGTTAAAGCATTTGATAGTGATAGTCCAAAAACATTTCTTATAACTAAAGAAGTAGATTTAGGACTAGTTTGGAATGCTGAAGCAATACTAGCAAAATCCGAAAATAAAAATATAGAAATAGTTTATCCAAAAGATGGATATGCTTTAAGCATGGATAATTATACTATTGTAAAGGGAAGTAAAAATAAAGAAAATGCTTATTTACTAATAGATTATCTATTAAGAGATGAAAACTGTATAAAAATTATTTCTGAATATCCTTACATAAGTACAAATAAAAATGTTGGTAATTATTCTACTGAAGAATTAGAAAGAATTATAAAGAATGGTAGTTACATCGAAAATGTCGGTGACAAAATAAAAGAAATAGATAAATTATGGGCGCGTATAAAATAGTGTAAACCATAAAAAAAATATTTAGCCACTAAAAATAGATGTGCTATACTATAAATAGAATAGGAGGAATGTAGAGGAAATGAAAAAAAATTATGTAACAACGCAAGATTTTACTAAAGAGGAACTGTTAGATATTATCAATCTTAGTATCAATATTAAGAAAAATATCAAAGCAGGTTATCATCTAAATGTTTTATATCATAAAACACTTGGTATGATATTTGAACAAGCATCAACCAGAACAAGAGTATCTTTTGAAACGGCAATGACTCAACTTGGTGGACATGCTCAATATCTTGCACCAGGACAAATCCAATTAGGAAAACACGAAAGCATGAAAGATACAGCCATAGTATTATCAAGATTAACAGATATCCTAATGGCTAGAGTAATTGAACACAAAACAATTGAAGAGCTTGCTCATTATGCAACTGTTCCAGTAATCAACGGAATGAGTGATTACAATCACCCAACTCAAGAGATGGGAGATATCATTACAATATTTGAACATATGCCAGAAGGCAAAAGAATCGAAGATTGTAAGGTAGTATTCGTAGGAGATTGTACACAAGTATGTGCATCACTTATGATGATGATTACTAAAATGGGAGGACACTTCGTTCACTATGGTCCAAAGGATTTTCAATTAAAAGAAGATTACTTAAAACTAGCTGAAGAAAATTGTAAAGTAAGTGGTGGAACATATGTAGTAACAGAAGATCCAGAAGTTGCTTTAAAAGATGCTGATTTCATCTATACAGACGTTTGGTATGGATTATATGAATCAGAATTACCAAAAGAGGAAAGAATGAAAATATTCTATCCAAAATATCAAGTAAATAGAGATATGATTAGTAAATGTAGTCCACATGTAAAATTCATGCACTGCTTACCAGCAACTCGTGGTGAAGAAGTAACTGATGAAATTATGGATGATCCTAACGTATCTATCTGCTTCGATGAAGCTGAAAACAGATTAACTGCTATGCGTGGATTACTTGTTTATTTCATGGGAAAAATGGAAGAAACAAACGCTATATGCAAGAAAAATTTAGGTTTATAAATGGAAGGTTTTTATGGAAAAAAGTAAAAAGAAATTTAGACTAATTGATGCCATATTAGGAACAGTTTGCTTAACCCTAGTATGTGAATCAGTTATGCCTACAGCAGCCATCGGAAACACCCAATACTTCTGGTGGTTATTCTTATTAGTTGGGTTTTGCTTACCTTATGGTATGATTACTGCTGAACTTGGAACAACATATCCGAGTGAAGGTGGAATGTATGATTGGGTAAAACGTGCTTTCGGTCCAAAATGGGCTGGTCGTGTTGCCTGGAATTATTGGGTTAATTTCCCACTTTGGATAGCATCACTTGCTGTTGCTGTTACAGATATTATTTGTGGAATGTTTAATGTTGAATTAAATGTCTTAACATTAGTATGTATTCAATTACTATATGTTTGGATAGTTACATTCCTTGGAACTCAAAGAATTGGAGAAAGTAAATATGTTGTTAATTTAGGTACTTTCTTTAAAGTATTCTTATTACTTGGAATTGGTTTATTAGGAATTTACTCAGTTATTAAAACTGGACAAAGTGCTAATCCAATCACAAGCTTCAAAGATTTACTACCAGATTTATCATTAAATATTGATACTGGATTACCATTCATCTCAATTATTCTATTCAATTTCATGGGATTTGAAGTTGTAGGAACTTGGGTAGATGATATGGAAAATCCTAAAAAAGATATTCCAAAAGCATTAATCATTGGTGGTTTATTAATGGCTTTATTCTATGTTTTACCAGCAACAGGATTCAATATTGCCCTAAGCCCAGATGTAGTTGCTGAAATGGATCCAGAAAATGTTGTTGAAGTATTAAAAAGCTTATTTACAGCAGTAGGAATTGGTGCTGGTTTAACAAAAGGTTTAATAATTGGTGCAGGATGTATGTTTATCTATACATTTGTTGCTAATATTGCTTCATGGTCATTTGGTGTTAATGAAGTCGCTAAATATGCAGCAGAAGATGGTTCAATGCCAAAAGTATTTGCTAAAGTAAATGATGAAGGTGTTCCATATATGGCTTCTATCATAAATGGAATAGTTGCATCTATAATAGTAATTGGTGGAGCAGTTGCTAATTCAATTTCTGAAGATTTTGGAGCAAACTTCTCATTATTCTTCTGTCTAAGTTGGATAACACTTCTTGTAGGATATGTTCCAATGTTCTTAGCATTCTTAAAACTTAGAAAGAAAGATAAAAATATTGAAAGACCATACAAAGTACCAGTTAGTGGTGCAATGGAAAAAGTATGTGCTTACGTACCATTCGTAATTCTAATACTTGGAATTGTCTTTACTATATTTGGAGATTTCAGTATAGATTATCTTAAAGATAATGTTCCACTATTAGTTGGTGTAGTATTATCATTTATCTGCGAAGAAGTATTAGTCGCAAGAATTAAAAAAGCATAAAATTAAAGAAAAAATAAAAGGGCTCTAAGCCCTTTTTAGAAAGAAGGAATAATTTGAAAAGATTAGAAACAACTCCAAAACAAGATGGCTTTAGAATGCCTGGAGAATTTGAACATCATGATGGATGTTATATGATATGGCCAGAAAGACCAGATAATTGGCGCTTAGGTGCAAAACCTGCTCAAGCAGTATTTGCTGAGGTTGCTAACACAATTGGAAAATATGAACCAATTACTATGGTAGTTAGTAAGGCTCAATATTCTAATGCTAGAGGAGTTTTAAATGATTATGTTCGTGTTGTCGAAATGGCAAACGATGATTCATGGATGAGAGATTGTGGTGCAACATTTGTTGTAAACGATAAAGATGAAGTAAGAGGCGTTGATTGGGAATTTAATGCTTGGGGAGGATTAGTAGATGGTCTATATTTCCCATGGGATAGTGATGATAAAATTGCCCAAAAAATGTGTGAATTAGAAAGATTAGATAGCTATAGAACAGATGGCTTTGTCCTAGAAGGTGGATCTATTCATGTTGATGGTGAAGGTACTGTTATGGTAACAGAAGAATGCCTTCTTTCAGAAGGAAGAAACCCTCATATGACAAAAGAAGAAATAGGACAAAAACTATGTGAATATTTAAATTGTGAAAAAGTTTTATGGATACCAAGAGGTATTTATAATGATGAAACAAATGCTCATGTAGATAATATGGCTAATTTCGTTCGTCCAGGAGTAGTAGTTCTTGCTTGGACAGATGATGAAAATGATCCTCAATATGAAAGAAGTAAAGAAGCCTATGAGTATCTAACAAATGAAACAGATGCTAAAGGAAGAAAACTAGAAGTACATAAAATGTATACTCCAAGCCCAATATTAATTACAAAAGAAGAAAGTGAAGGAGTAGATGCTGTAGATGGAACACTTCCTCGTCAAGAAGGAGATCGTCTAGCTGCAAGCTACGCTAATTACTATACAGGAAATGGATTTATTGCTCTTCCAGTATTCAATGATCCTAATGATGAAAAAGCAATTAAATTACTACAACAATTATATCCAGATAGAGTAATTGAACCAATCTATGCAAGAGAAATATTACTAGGTGGAGGAAACATTCACTGTATTACTCAACAACTTCCATCTGCATGTCCAAAAAAATAAGAAGCAATTGCTTCTTTTTTTATTGCGTAAAAGTATTAATCATTATAAAATTATAACAGGTGAGTAGAATGAAAAATAATAAGAGAAAATTAAACTACCTATTAGTAATAATATTATTACTATTAGTATCTGTAGGATATGCAGTATTAAGTACTAATTTAAATATAGTAGGATCAGGTACTATAAATAATCCAACATGGAATATACATTGGGAGAATGTCCAAGTAAAGACAGGTAGTGTGTCTGCTTCAACACCAACAATCGATACAGCAAAAACTACCGTAAACTATTCAGTAACATTAACAATCCCAGGGGATTATTATGAGTTTACAATTGATGCGGTAAATGCAGGAACTATTGATGGAATGGTATCAGTAGTATCAAATAAATTAAATGGAGTAGAAATAACTACTTTACCAAATTATTTAGAATATAAAGTAACATATGAAGATGGAGTAGATATAGCACCTAATCATCTGCTTGCTTCTGGAACAAGTGAAAAATATAAGGTTCATGTTGGCTATAAAAAAGACATTAGTTCTACAGATATACCAAGTACTGCCCAAACACTAAATCTATCATTTTCAGTAACTTATGTCCAAAGTGATAGTAATGCGGTAGCTAAACCAGAATATATATATACAGTAAATAAATATGATTCAAATGTAACAGAACCAAAATGGAATTCAATATGGTTAAATCAGCCATTCCCTGAAAGTATTACAAAATATCAAACGGCAAGTGAAGCTTTATCTGCCATTAAAACAGCATCAACTATAGATTTACCATTCTATTTAAAACATAAAATAGAAAATGGAATAGTAACAGAATCATATGTTGAATTTGTAGTAACACCAGAGATAGCACAGGCAAACGTCGGAATGGTTGCGGGTACCTATACATTAAGAGGAGAGAAAACATATGATGATGATACAAATACATGGTTGGTAGATGAAAATTACATTAGTCCCTATTATGAAGCCAATAAAGAAGCAATTAAAACAGCATTTGGATATGCAACCAATCCAAGTCGCTGTATTGAATCAAGTACTGGACGCTCTTCCGACTTACTCTGCCGTGTTTCCGGATTGCCTGCTGGCTCTGGTGCGAGTGGCAATGTGGCTGCGTACGGAACCAATGGTTCAAGCTGTTACGTAAACTATGATGGCAGCTCTTACTGCGATTGGTAGTAGTGGTCCGTCAGCAAAATGCTAGCTTTTCACATATCTCATAATTAAGGTTATCCCGATATGATGGGATAGTAATAACATTTCTTGTAATAAAAGGTTTTATTTATATAGTCTCTTTTCTTGACAAAATAAAAAAAATCCTTATAATATAGACAAAAAAAGAGGGAGAGATTACTATGAAAAGCAAACCTAAATATTATGTAGTCGATAGAACAAAAAAAATATTGTCAAATAAATCACTAGATGAATTAGTAGAAACATCAAAACAAATGGTAAAAGATATTAAAAATGGAATAGAATGTTCTGATACAGTAAGACCATTTGATCTAGTAGATTACTATGAAAATACAAATCTTTCAATTAACAGTTTTATTAAAACAGTTAAAGAATTTATTACAAATGATGAGTATAAAACATTAGTAGAATTTTATAAAAACAATCCAGATGGTAGTGGAAAATTTGACGGTAAAAAAATAGAAGACATAATAAAGAATAAAATATATGTTGGAGTAGAATTTAAAACAACAAAAAAACTAGAACATGGTAAAGAAGTAGAACACTATGAAATAGTAAAAAATACTGGAAGAGAATTTACTGAAGAAGAAAAAATAGAAGCAATCACTTACTTAGTAGAACATGATTTACCTCTAACTTATGAAACATATAGAGCTATGCGTAAAAGAATAATAAATGGTTATACAAAAGAATCTAATAAAGTTTTAAAGAAATAGTCTTTTAAGACTATTTTTTTTGTAAAAAAATGTAAAAACAAAATATAATTTTGAAATATGATTTTTTTTATAATAAAAAACTATTAAAATTATAATAGGTGATGGTTATGCATAAAACTTTTATAAGATATTACTTAATATTATTATGTGCAGAATTAATAGTTCACCTAACATGCTTTAATTCAATAAATCTAGGAACTATTCTATATGAAATTATTATAACAATTAGTGTTTCAGGTTTTTTAACAATAATTTCATCATTATTTAATGAAAAAATAAATACTTGGATAATGAGAATAATAATACTATTAACTGTAATTCTTTTTTCTTCAGAGATAGTATACTATAAAATATATGAATCATTCTTTAGTTTTAATGGTATCCAATTTGCTAAAGTATTAAAAGATGGTTATGACAAAATATTATTAACTATCTTTCAAAATATACCAAGTATTTTACTACTTTTAATCCCAACTATTATAATAATAATTAAAATGCCTAAAGTATCTAGATTAAATAAAATTGATATTGCTGTTATATCACTATTTATAGTAGTTTCAATTTCTTATTCTCACTTCATGGTACTATTCATAAATAAGGAAGATAAAAATAGTTTATATAGTTTAGTATATGAGAAAAATCTACCAGTAATGAACGTCAAAAAAATGGGATTATATCCATCAGCAGTTTTAAGTGTAAAAAGAAAACTTACTGGATTCAATCCAATATTAGTAGAAGATGAAAATATTTATGTAAACAAAAGAACATCTTTAGAAAAACAACTAGAAATTAAATATAACGTTGATTATTCCATAAATTTAGATTATTTATATCAAAATGAAAATAATCCAACTATTAAAGATATTCATAATTATTTTAATAATCAAGAACCAACAGAACAAAATAGATTTACTGGATTATTTGAAGGTAAAAATGTAATATTTATAATGGCTGAATCTTTTGATGAAATTGCCATTGATAAAGATCTTACACCTACATTATATAAATTAAAAAATGAAGGAATAATATTTAATAATTATTTTGCTCCAAAATATCCTGCATCAACTGCAGATGGTGAATATATGTTAGAATGGGCTACATTACCAATTATTGGAGAAAATTATAGCTTAATAGATATGGTTTATAATGTTAATCCTTATATTTTACCAAGAGTATTAAAACAATATAATTATAAAACTTATGTATATCATGATTATTCAGGTTATTATAATCGTCGTCATTCATATTTCGATACATTAAATTTTGACGGATATAGATACTGTGGAGAAGGTATTGAAACAAGATGTGAATTTTTTCATGGTAGTGATATGGATATGATGGATCAAACAATTGATGATTTTATTTCGCAAGATAAATTTTATGCATATTATATAACTCTAAGTGGACATGGTTCTTATGATCAATCAAACTTTGTTGCTCAAAAACATTTGAGTAAAGTTTCATCACTACCATATACAAGTCAAATAAAATATTATTTAGCAGCAAACATAGATTTTGACTTAGCTATGAATAAACTAATAACTAAGCTAGAAGAGAATAATAAACTAGATGATACTGTAATAATAATATCTAGTGATCATTCACCATATTATTTATCAAATAAAGAAGTAAATAGTGTTTCTAAAATTGATAGAGATAACAAATTTGATAGAAATAGAGGCTCACTAATAATATACAATAGTGGGTATAAGGGTAATGATGTAATTGAAAAATATGCTATGAATATAGATGTACTACCAACAGTACTAAATATGTTAAACATACCATATGATTCAAGAATTATAATTGGAAAAGATATAATGGCCAATAACAATGAAGGTCTAGTTATATTTCCTGATAGAAGTTGGGTAAATGAATTTGGAAGTTTTGACAACAGTTCAAATAAATTTACAGGGTATAAAGAAAATATAGACGAAAAGTACATAGAAAAAATGAACAATGAAGTAAATCAAAAATATAATATATCTACTACAATGCAATACAATGATTATTATAAATATATATTTCAATAAGGAGTGATTAAATGATTACTAATAAAAAACCAATACTAATATCCATTCTTCTATTATTAGGTTCATTTAATTTATTATCACTAGCTAGTATATATTATAAGATGGAACAAAAAATAGTAGATTATCGTTATAGTGATAAAAATGAATATTTAAATGTTGAAGAAGGAATTGATTTTATAAATAAATTACCAATTCAATTTAATATTACCAATAAGTTTTTTAGTAATTTTGATAATTTAGACCAAAAAACAAGAGAAGAAATAATATTAGGATATGTTATTAAAAATAACTATAAAATGTATCAATGTGGTAATAGCAACTACTGTATAGATAAAGAGTCATTGAAAGATCCTTTATTATTAGAAAAGTTTAATTCAAAAACTGAGTTTCAAAGTAATAATATTCAAATATATATAGATGACTATGGTGTTTATCAAATTAATACAACTGATCAATTATCATATTATAGATTATCTTTAAAAAACGATAATAATAATTATCGAAAATATTCAAAGTTTTCTCATTACAAGGAAGAAAATGGTTTATATGTTTTCTATTTTTATGAAGGATATTATAAAGGAAATTGTATAAAAGATGAAGAACTAGAGTTATATGATTTTATGACAGGAAAAGTAATATATAAAGATACTTGTAATGGTAATAATGAGTTTACCGTAGAACCAACAGAAGAAATTGAAAATCTACAACTATATAAATATGAATTAAAGAAAGATGAAAACGATAAATACTATTTATATGGATATAATCCAGTAAATGGATAATTAAAATAGAATAGGTGAGTATATGAAAACATGTTTAGTATTAGAAGGCGGGGGTCTAAGAGGTATTTATACCGCCGGTGTCTTAGATGAAATGTTAGATGATAAGATTAAGGTTGATGCCATAATATCTGTATCAATGGGTTCTTTAATAGGAATTAATTATTTATCAAAACAAAAAGGAAGAGCCTTAAGATATAATTTAAAATATTGTAATGATAAAAGATTTATGGGATTTCACTCTTTGATAACAACTGGTAATATTGCCAATAAAGAATTTGACTACTATGAAATACCTGATAAATTAGATCCATTTGATTATAAAGAATTTAAAAAATCTAAAACTAAGTTTTATTGTACTGTAAGTAACTTAGACACTGGAAAAGCTGAATACATTGAAATAACTGACTGCAAAAGTCAAGTAGAATATTTACGAGCAGGAAGCTCAATGCCTGGAGTATCTAAGATAGTTAAAATAGATGGAAATAAATATTTAGATGGAGGAATTACCGACTCGATTCCAATAAAAAAAGCTCAAGAACTAGGTTATGATAAAATAATAGTAGTAACAACAAGACCAATTGAATATCGAAAGAAAAAATCTAAAATGAAAACAGTTCAAACTATCTATCGTAATTATAGTAATTTCAAAAAAGCAATTGCTTCAAGAAACAAAAGATATAATGAAACAGTAGAAGAAATAATAAAACTAGAAAAAGATAAAAAAATATTTGTAATTAGACCATCTAAAGCAGTTAAAATAAGTAGAGTAGAAAAAAATAAAGATAAAATTCAAGCTCAATATAATTTAGGAGTAGAAGATTATCGCAATAAGAAAAATGAATTAAAAAAATATTTAGAGAAATAGTAAGATTATTTCTTTTTTCTTGTATTTTTTGTTATACTAATATTAGGTGATTATATGGATAGTAACGCAATAATTGAAAGAGAAAAAGCTTTTATAGATAAAATATCAGATAAATATAATTATGATTCTAATATAAGACACTTACTATATCTTATAATCCCAGCTTTTATTATTAAATATGATTTAAATAAAGAAACTCTAGTCAAAAATACTTTTGAAAATATAAGAATTATTTCTTCAAAGAAAAAAGATGATAAAGTAAAAGCTTATTATTCTTCAATACTAAAAGAAAAGAATAATGACTATTATTCAGAAAAATACATGGTAATAAAAAACTATGAAAAAATATCTCTAATAGATTTATTAGAAAACTTAGTACATGAATTTAATCATGCGATTAATTCATATACAAATGAAATAAAAGTATTAAAAAAAAGTATTTATTTAAGAACTGGCTTATCATATCGTATCTATGATAAGAATACTCTCCAATTTATAAAAAAAGATAATTCCTTTATTTTAGAAGAAATAATAAATACTAAACAAACAGAAGAAATAATTAATATCATTAAAGGATTCGATAAAAATAATAAAATAATAGAAAATACAATTTATGCTATTAACGGAGAAACATCAAAAAGTTATGAATCAAATTCCTATTTTCTTCAAAGTTATATTTGTAAAGAAATGCTAAATAATAGAACTTTTATAACAACATTAGAGAAATTACGTTTATCAGGAGATGTATATGATATTGATAAATGGTTTGACAATATAACAGGAATAGAATTATCATATAAAAAACTAATTAATGAATTATTTGAAGTTTATAATTTAGAAATAGATTATTCAAAAAGAAAGTTTTTCAAAAAAATAACTTTAAATAAAATTAGAAATAAAGTATCGGTTATTAAAAATATAATAGATACATATAACAATAATGTAAATTATAAATAAAGTAAGGTGAATGATATGTTTGAAAACAAAAAAATATTAATATTAGGTTTTGCAAGAAGTGGTTATGAGGCTGCTAAAGTACTTATTAAAAGAGGTAATGATGTCTATTTAAATGATAGTAAACAAGAAGAAAAAGTTGATCAAGCAAAGAAAAAAGAATTAGAAGATTTAGGAGTAAAATTAATATTTGGTTCTCATCCAGATGATTTGTTAGATGCATCATTTGATTATTTAATTAAAAATCCTGGGGTACCAATAAATCATAAATATGTATTAAAGGCTAAAGAATTAAATGTTAAAGTAATAAATGAAGTAGAAATGGCTTATCACTTACTACCAGATAATGTAAGTATTATTGGTATTACTGGAACAAATGGTAAGACAACAACTACTACAATAACACATGAGATAATGAAAAAAGCTTATAAAGATAAAGTTCATTTAGCCGGAAATATAGGTTATCCATTATCAAGTATAGTTAACCAAGTAAAAGAAAATGATATTATTGTCATGGAATGCTCTTGTCAACAAGGAGAAAACTTTATAGATTTTCATCCTCATGTAGGAGTAATGACTAATTTAAGTGAAGCTCATATTGATTTTATGAAAACATATGAACATTATAAAGATACTAAGAGTAAGATGTTTGAAAATCAAACAGAAAATGATATCGCTATATTAAATTATGATAATTCTGATGTTATGGATAGATTAAAAAATATTAAATCAGAAAAAAAATATTTTTCTACTAAAGAAGAAAAAGATTGTTATTTAAAAGATAATTATATTTATTATAAAGATGAAAAAATAATTGCATTAGATGATATTAAAATAAAAGGAATGCATAATGTAGAAAATTGTATGGCAGCCATTATGGTTGTAAAAGAATATAATGTTTCTAATGAGATTATTAAAGAAGTAATAGAGAATTTTAAAGGTGTAGAACATCGATTAGAATATGTTGATACTGTAAATGGAGTAGACTATTATAATGATACAGAAGCCACTAATATTAAGTGTTGCCAAATAGCTCTTAATTCATTTAATAGACCAATAATTCTCTTCTTAGGAGGATTAGAAAGAGGACAAGACTTTAATGAATTAACTCCATATATGAAAAATGTAAAAGCTGTAATTGCAATTGGACAGTGTCGTGAAAGAGTAGAAGAGTACGCTAAAAAAATAAATAAAGATGTTTATGTATTTGAACACCTTAGTGATGGATTTGATAAAACAAACGAAATAGTAGAAAAAAATGACGTAGTTCTATTATCACCAGCAAGTGCTAGTTGGGATCAATATAAAGAATGTGAAGAAAGAGGAGCGGAATTCAAGAAAAAAGTTTCCGATTTAAAACATGAATAATAAAATAGGTATATTTGATTCTGGATTAGGTGGATTGACTATATTAAAAGAACTAATAAATATACTTCCCAATGAAGATTATTATTTCATAGAAGATAGTATGAATAATCCCTATGGTGAAAAAGATGAAGAAGAACTTTTAAAAATAACTAGTGATGTAGTTGAGAATCTACTAAAAGAAAAATGTAAAATTATCGTAATAGCTTGTAATACAGCAACAACAAGTTGTATGAAAAAATTAAAAGAAAAATATAAAGATACCATTTTTGTAGGAACAGTTCCTGCCATAAAAGTAGCTTATGATAATAATTACAAAAAGACTCTTATTTTATCGACACCATATACTATGAAATCTAAAAGAGTAAATGAATTACTAAGAGATTATAAAAATGAAGATCAAGAAATATACAATGTTTCTGGAGAAAACTTAGCTAGTTTAATTGAAAATGATAATCAAGAAGAAATAAAAAAATTATTAGAAAAAATATTATCGCCATATAAAAATAAAATAGATTCTATAGTTTTAGGATGTACCCATTATCCATTAGTAAAAAAACAAATTCAAGCTATTTTAAAAGATGTCGCAATAATAGATGGATCAATAGGAGTTGCTAAAGAAGTAAAACATCAACTAGAACTAAATAACTTATTAAATAGTAAAAACACAAGAGGAGATATTAAAATATTTAATAATAAATCACTTGATTTGACTAAAAGAAGTTATGATATTTTAAATAGTAAGTAAAAAACACTTGCAATTTCAAGTTGTATTTGATACAATCAATATGCAACTGAAATGGCGAGATAGCTCAGTTGGCTAGAGCGCTCGGTTCATACCCGAAAGGTCGTGGGTTCGACTCCCTCTCTCGCTACCATTTGTAATACACTCTAACTTAGTTAGAGTTTTTTTATTTATAAAGCACTAAATAATAACTATGATATAATAATAGTGGTGATAAAATGAATAAGACATTAAAACCAAAAGACTATCGAAGGATATTTTTCTTATATGGAATAGTATACGCAACAATTCCTATTATATTTACAGAAATAACATGGGATATTCTTGCTAATCTAAGTGGTTTAAGTGAAGGACTAATAAGAGATCTTATAGAATCATTTTTTAGGGCAGCTCTAATAGAAGAATCTTTTAAATTCTATGGCTTTATGAAAGCTAATAAAGAATATCATTTCTGTAACGAAAAAGAATATATGTTAGGTGCTGGAATGATTGGTCTTGCATATGGAATAATAGAAAAAGTTGCATCAGGGAATGCCCTAGCAATTATTCTTGGAATTATTTTTCCAATGCATATTATATGGCAAATGAATCAAGGAAGACATTTTTATAAATACCAAAAAGCCAAAGTAGAAAATGATTCTAAAACAGCCAAAAAAGAATTATTTAAAGCAACATTTATTATTTTCTTAATACATGGATGTTGGGATGCCTTACTAAGTTTCATTAGTTACTTTGCTAATTCATCAAAAATAGCAAATTCTGATATGATAGGTGGACTTATATTTATATTTACAATTCTATTTGGAATCATTTATATAATAATCAGTATTATTAAGATTAAAAAAGTATTAAAAGAAAATAAAGTCACAAATAAGAAAGAAAAAATATAATGTGTTAAAAATCATTGCTTGTAGCAACAATATATTTATAATAAACTGGACTTGTTGAAAGGAGAAATAATATGTTAAAAGATAATTTAAAAACATTAAGAAAAAACAAAGGACTTTCACAAGAAGAATTAAGTATTAAGCTAAATGTAGTAAGACAAACTATTTCAAAATGGGAAACAGGATTATCTGTTCCAGATGCCGAGATGTTAGTAAAAATATCAGAACTTTTTGAAACCCCAGTTAATGAAATACTTGGAGAAAACTTAGAGGAAAAAGAAACAAATGACTTAAAAGTTATATCAGAAAAATTAGAAGTAATAAATGATCAGTTATCTAAAATTCAAAAAGAGAAAAGAAAAAGAACTATTACTTTTTTAACCATCATAGATATATGTGTAATATCATTATTTATATTATTAGCATTATTAAACAAACCATATAGATCTTGGGATTATAATATTATTGAATGGGCTATTTTAGGAACATTTTGGGAATCATTTGAATGGATATTTATGAGATTAGCTCCTATTATAGTAATAGTATTAACGACTATAATAATAATTAAAAAGAATAAATAGTGTTATAATAACTAATAGGTGATTATTGTGAATATAGAAAATGATATATTTAAAAGAACTAATGTAAACTTAAAAAAATTAGAAAAATATGGTTTTATTAAAGAAAAGGATACTTATACTTTTGAAAAAAACTTTTTAAATAATGATTTTAAGGCAATAATAAATATTGATAATAAAGGACATGTTAATGGAAAAGTAATTGATTTACAAGTTGATGAAGAATATTCAAATATCAGAACTGAAATGACTGGAGAATTTGTAAATAATGTAAGAGAAAACTATAAAAACATTTTACTCGATATTAGAAAAAATTGTTTTGAAACAAATTATTTTATTTCAAACCAGGCCAATAGAATTAATAAATATATAAAAGATAATTATAATAATGAACCAGAATTTTTATGGGAAAAGTTTCCTGGATATGGTATTTATAGAAATGATAAGAATAATAAATGGTATGCAATAATAATGAATTTAGATTTCTCTAAATTAGATAACTTATCTGGTGAAGTAGAAATCATAAATTTAAAATTAGATGAAAGTGAAATTACTGAATTATTGAAAGAAAAAGGATTTTATAAAGCCTATCATATGAATAAGAATGATTGGATATCAGTAATACTAAATGATACTTTAAGTGATGAGAAAATAATATCTTTATTAAAAAAATCATATAATCTAATAAATGAACCAGAAGAATGGATAGTTCCTGCCAATCCTAAATATTATGATGTTATTAATTGTTTTAATGATACTGATGAAATAATTTGGAAACAATCTAGTGCTATTCATATTAATGATATAGTTTATTTATATGTAGCTGATCCATACTCTAAAATTATGTATAAATGTAGGGCAATAGAAGTAAACATTCCATATGAATACAGTGATAAAAATATTACTATGAAACATGTTATGAAGATTAAATTATTAAAAAGATTAGATAGTAAGAACTATACTTTTGAATATTTAAATAATATAGGAATTAAAGCAATAAGAGGTCCTAGAAAAATAACAAAAGAAATTAGTAAAAAACTAATATAAATGTTCATATAAATTATTTTTCATATACCCCCTTATTTACTTTTATTACTTGAATATAATATACTTTAAATGGTGGTGATTAAATGTCAAAATGTTGTAAAAAGACTGAAAGAGATGATGAAGAAAAGAAGAAATTATTAAGTAGAATTAATAGGATATCAGGGCAGGTTAATGGTATTAAAAAAATGATTGAGGAAGATGACTATTGCAATGATATATTGATTCAAATAATTGCTACTGAAAAATCATTAAAAAGTTTAGCAAATATAATGTTTGAAAACCACGTTTACAGATGTATTTCTAATGACTTAGAAGAAGGGAATATGGAAGTAATTGATGAATTAACAAGTTTATTTAAAAGATTTAATGATTAGGAGGGATAAAATGGAAGAAAAGAAATGTAATTGTGGTCCAGATTGTACATGTGGTTGCCAAGAAGGAAAAGAATGTACATGTGGTGGTAACTGTAATTGTGGCCCTGAATGCACATGTGGTTGCCAAGAAGGAAAAGAATGTACATGTAATGAAAATAAATAATAAGTATTTTATAAAAAGGAAACAAAGCTGTTTCCTTTTTTAATTGTTGAGTCTTACTACATTATAGTTTATAATATAGAAGGAAGTGATAAGTTATGAAAAAAGTAGTTTTAAGTTTAATAATTATATTATTAATTTGTATGATCTCAGGATGTAAAAGTAACGAAAAAAAAATAAAGAATAATGAAATCTTATATGATATGGCAGTAAATTATATAATTAGTAACGATGATAGTGAAGATAGAGGTAAAGAAAGATATAATATGTTTGCTGACTATATTAGGTTTGAAACAACTAAAGATAATAAATATAGATATGCTTATATGTGGATAGCAACAGAATCATATTATGTAGCTGATAATAAAATAGTTAGCACAACAGGAAGCTCTATACCATATAAGTTTACGTTTGAAATGAAAAAAGATAAAGTAGTAAAATATGAAACCCCTGAAGATGGAAATGGATACGCTAAGTCTATTAAGAAAATGTTCCCAGACGATATTGAAAATAAAGTAATAAATTATAAATACTCAAGCGATAAAATTATTAGAGATGTAAAAGATTTTTATAGAGACATAAGTGATCAAGAAATTTATACATATACTGGCGAAGAATATATTAAACTAAATAAATAAAATGTAAATAAGATTTTGTATTAATTAAGGGAAAAGCAAATAATAGCTTTTCTTTTAATTGCTATTTAAAAAAAGATGAGTTAAAATAAATTAGAGATTGCCCCATAGCCAAGCGGTAAGGCAGTGGACTCTGACTCCATTACGCGTTAGTTCGAATCTAACTGGGGCAGCCATGTAGATAGAAAGGCCTAAGGCCTTTTTTTGTTTTGTCTGAATATTTTAATAATAAAAAAGTCATAATAATAGTAGTTGAAAATGAAAAATTAGTAAAAAAACCATCTTAAAAAAGCAAAATTCGGCTTAAAATCAACACAAAAATAAAAAAATCATTGACAAATAATGAAGATTGCATTAGGATAGTAAGCCAAATTAGGGATGTTCTGTGCTTTCATAATGAACAAAAGATGGGGGAGAAGAAAATGAAAAAAGAAAAATTTAAAAACATTTCTAAAAACAAAAAAGTAGGAATAATATCTTCATTATTATTGATATTTATTACTACAATATTCGCGTTTGACTTTATGGGGGTAAAAAGCTTAGTTACCAGTAAGTTAGGCTTTTTTGCATCTGGAGATGTTCCAGCCCATACAAAAGGTCTTACAGAAAATGGTGATGGTACATATAAGCTATCACTAGACGTAACAGGAGATGCTGAAAAGAAACAGCAAAAAGTTAACGTCATAGTTATCGTTGATAGATCAGGAAGTATGGATGATGACAGTGGAACATCAACTGTAACCTATACACCATCAAACGATAATGGAAATCCAAGATATGGTCTAATTGATGGCCAATATGTCCTATTAACAAGATCTGGATATTATGGTAATAGAACTTATTGGTATAACGGAGAACAATATACTGGGCAACGTTATATTAGAACAGAAGCAGGCCAAAATAGAATGGAGGCAACAAGAACAGCAGTAAATAACCTAGCTGAATCGCTTCTATCAAATAACGGAAAAGATGGAAATCCAAATGATACTGTTGAAATGGCACTTGTGTCATTTGCAACAAGTGCAAGAACTGATGTTGCTAAAACTACATCATATTCTACATTCAGTGGAGCAGTAAACGGATTAAATCCAAATGGTGGTACAAACTGGGAAGCTGCCTTACAACAAGCAAATGGTATCAGTTTTGGAGACGAAGATCCAACATATGTGATATTTTTCTCAGACGGAGCTCCAACTTTCCATTCATCAAATGGTGGATATGGTAACTATAATAGAGACTATGGAGTATATGGTTCTGGATATGAAGAAGAACCAAATATGGGACGCAGTTATGATCAAGCAAAAGATGATGCTGCAACACTAGCAACAAAAGTTGGAAAAGATAGATTCTATACAATATTTGCCTATGGTGCTAATTATGGTGCAACTTATATGAGCAACTTAACAACAGCTGCTGGTGCACCATCAACAAATAATTATTCAGCATCAAACTCAGCTGCCTTACAACAAGCATTTGCTGAAATATTAGAAAAAATCGAAATGTCAGGTATCGGTAGTGTAAAAATCGAAGATGGAACTACTGAAGCTGTAAAAATTGAAACTACAGATGAAAATGGTTTACTTGTAGTAGACAGTAATTCATTTAAGTATTCAGTAACTTTACCAATAGATGAAAATGGAAAAGTTAAAATAAGAGGACAAGAAGCTACCTTATCAGGAAATACTTTAACTTGGGGAGATAAATCAGTTACTGGAACTGTTGAAGGAAGTAACTTTATCTATGACTGGACAGATAAAAACGATTTAACAGGTATTGCTCCACCACCAGCAGAAGATCAAAATGGTAAAGTTGTTTGGGATTTAACAGATGCTGGAGTATTAATTAACGAAGCAACTTATAGAGTTACATTTGATGCTTGGCCAAGTCAAGAAACATATGACTTAATTGCAGATTTAAAAAATGGCACTAAGAAGTATTCTGACTTACCACAAAATGTAAAAGACTATTTAGGTGAAGACTATAAATTAAAAACAAATACAACAGCTACTTTATCATATAATGATACAAGAAATACTGATGGAACACAAACAAGTGAATATAAAAACCCAAATCCAGTTGCAACTAATTCATCAACTATTTCTATCAAAAAGGAATGGGAAAATGAACTTGATAGTAGAAAAGATAGACCAGTTACTGTTTCCCTTAATAGAGATGGATCAAACTTTATAACAATTAATTTAGATGGTGAAAAAGATGATGAATGGGAAAGTGCACCATGGGAAGCAACAAATATTACTATTGCTACTGGTTTAGCAAGATTATCAGATGATGGAAAATTACAAATTTTAGACAATGGACATGATTATAGATTTTCAGAATTAGGTTCTGAAGCATATAACTGGGAACTAGAAACTGAAACAGTTCACCCAATGTTAATAAATGGAAGTCTAAAAAAACTAATCCTTGTTGAAAATACAAGTGAAGTACCTGCGGGTATGGGTGATAAAGACTATTATGATGGATATTATAAATTAGCAAACGGTAAAGTTTATAAAGATGCCGGAACTAGCCCATCTATAAAAGCAAAAAATCACCGTAGAAGTAACCTTAATATTAAAAAAGTTGTAAATGGAGAAAATGCTAATCCAAATGACACATTTGAATTTACAATCAATGTAACTCAAAAAGATGAAAAAGGACAAGCACTTCCAAGTACAGATACAGAAAATTATAATGATTATCTATGGTTCTCTGTATATGGTAAAGATGGAAATACAAGATTAACTCCAACACCAAATGATTGGACAGAATATAAAGATCCAAAAACAGGTGAATATTATTACCATGCACTTAATGGAACAGATTTAGTAGTTAAATTAAAAGATGGAGACAACTTGCGTTTCACAAACTTAGTATCTAATACAGACTTTAGTGTAGTTGAAGGAAATACAACTAATTATTCATTAGAAAGTATTACAACTCCAGAAGGATTTACTGGAAAAAAAGACAGTAAAACTATTACTGAAAGTTCTAAGACTATCACAGGTCATATAGGAGAAAATAATACTTCTTATCAAATCGAATATAAGAACAAAAATGATGTTCCTGAGACTGTAAATGTTCCAGTAGAAAAAATTTGGGACGATGTTGAAGATGGAGTAAGACCAGAAAGTGTAGAAGTACAATTACTAGCAGGTGGAGAAGCATACGGAGACCCTGTAGTAATTAAAGTAGACGAAAACGGATGGAAATATACATTTGAAGGTCTACCTAAATATGTAAATGGTGAAGAAGTATCTTACACAGTAAAAGAAAATACAGATAAAGACAACATCAAAGATCACTATGATACTAAAATTACTGGAAGTATGTCTGAAGGATATAAAATTACAAATACAAGAAAAGATACAGATAAAACAGTAAATGTAAAAGTAGAAAAAGTATGGGACGATATTGAAGATGGTGTACAACCAAAATCAGTAACTGTAACATTATTAGCTAATGGTGAAAAGGCAACAGTGTCAGATGCTGAAGTAACTCTTCAAGCAGATGCACAAGGAAACTGGGCATATGAATGGAAAGAATTAGCTAAGTATATTGAAGGTCAAGAAGTAACATATACAGTAAGTGAAAATACAGATAAAGATAACATCAAAGATCACTATGATACTGAAATTACTGGAAGTATGACTGAAGGATATACAATCACAAATACAAGAAAAAATACAGATAAAACAGTAAATGTAAAAGTAGAAAAAGTATGGAACGATATTGAAGATGGTGTACAACCAAAATCAGTAACTGTAACATTATTAGCTAATGGTGAAAAGGCGAATGTAGAAGATGCTGAAGTAACTCTTCAAGCAGATGCACAAGGAAACTGGGCATATGAATGGAAAGAATTAGCTAAGTATATTGAA